>NZ_VFTI01000004.1:0-279001 GCF_006439515.1 Mesorhizobium sp. B3-2-1
GCCCTCGTTCGTGAGGCGTATATAGTCGCCACCCCGACAAACTGTCAACACCGCTTTCTCAAGTTTTTGAACTTTTTACGACAGAAATTTCGAGCGGGTCCTGTCGATAGCCGACTGCCGTAGGGGAACTGGGCACAACAGGAGGAGGAGGCACGAAGGAGCCCTATTGCCGCCGCATTGCCGTTCGACACCAAGGCCAACAAAGAGGCGCGAGCACAGCCGTGCAATGGCCTCTTTATGAGCCTCGTAAGGAAGCGCGCGACAAGCCTCATAGATAAAGGCACACCGCCCGCTTTTCACAGCGCTCTATAAGAGAAGTGCACGAGGGGAATTCGACCGGGGCCTGAGGCTTCGTTGACTTAACCTGCCGTGACAGGCAAATGTCATGGCCACAACAAAAGCGACAAGCCGTTCCGCCCGGGGAAGAAGCAGCCTTTCTGGATGCCAGATACGGAAGATGTCATAGCCGAACTCGGCAATGAGCCGCCGCTTATCGCGGACGGTCGCAGCGGCCCGCCCGATCGGCGCGAGGTTTCTGCGCGCTGGCTGTCGGGTACATTCCTCACTGGCGTGACCTCGAGCGTTCTGATGGGCGTCGCGCTGTTTGCCGCGCTTGACGGGCGCCAGCAACTGGCGACCCCACCCGAGATCGCGGAACTGATCGGCCTCGCCAGCAATGGCGATTCCGGCGAAGTGGCAAAAACGACCAGACTGGTGGCGCCGCGTCAGATCGCCAAGGCCAAGGACCGTCGTCGCATGGAAGTGTCGATGGTCACCAAGGTCGGCGACCGCGATGTCATCCACACCATGCCTTTCGTGCAGATCAAGATGGCACTCGCCGCCGGCCACACCACCAGCCGGCCCTACCCGCCTTTCGACCCGATGCAAGTGTTCGGCGACGACGGCGACGATACATCGGCGCAACCGGCGACGGCCTCGGCCGCTTCCGGCCAGATCTACGGCGCCAAGGTCGAAAGCGAAATGAGCCTGAAGACCGTCGACTTCCCGATCGAGACGGCTTCCTTCGACGAAAAGAGCGACCTGTCCGCCGACGAGGTGGAAAAGGTGGTGCGCGAGGCCGGCACCGACCTCAGCGACGGCGCCGTGCAGGTGGCTTCACTCCATTATGTCGATCCGCAGCGATTCGGCGAAGCCTTTGCCGAGAGCATGGCCGGCTCCTACGACGTGAAGATCGTGCCGGAAAACGTCTCCGTGTCGCCGCGCGCCAACGCAGACGACAAGGCGCCGGCTTTCGCCGAGGAAATCATCCCCTTCACCAAGGACACCGACCTCACCGAGGCCTTTGCCGACTCGGGCTATACGGGCGACGATGCCACCGGCATGGCCGAAGCGATCGCCAAGCTGCTCAACGCCCCGGCGCTCAAGGCAGGAACCGTGCTGCGTGTCGGTTTGGAGGTTCATGGCGACGCCGCCAAGGTCGTGCGCACCAGCGTCTACGACAAGACCACGCACATCGTGACCATCGCACTCGACGACCGCGGCCAGTACGTGCCGGCGCAGGAGCCGGAGCCCAATCCCGAATTGCTGACGGCGTTCGATGATTCGTCGGCGCCGGTGGTGGTGCGTGGCAATCTGCCCAACGTCTATGACGGAATCTACCGCGCCGCCTATTCCTACGGCATGTCCAAGGCGATGACCCAGCGGCTGATCAAGCTCCTGGCGTCCGATGTCGACTTTCAGTCCCGACTCAATCCCTCCGACCGCCTTGAAGTGCTGTTCTCGCAGCCTGATGGCGACGACCAGACGTCGGACAATTCCGAGCTTCTCTATGTCTCGGCGACGTTTGGCGGCACGACGCGCAATTTCTACCGCTTCCAGATGCAGGACGGCAGCACGGACTATTTCGACGAAGACGGCTCGAGCGCTAGGCAGTTCCTGCTGCGCAATCCGCTGCCCGCCGGAAAATTCCGCTCCGGCTTCGGCGCCCGCAAGCATCCGATCCTCGGCTATGTCCGCATGCACACCGGCGTCGACTGGGCAGCTCCGATCGGCACGCCGATCATCGCCGCCGGCAATGGCGCCATCGAGAAGGTCGGCTGGGCCGGCGGCTATGGCAAGCAGATCATCATTCGCCATGCCAATGGCTACGAGACCTCGTACAATCACCAGAGCGCCTTTGCCAAAGGTATGGAGCCCGGCGTGCACGTGCGTCAGGGCCAGACCATCGGCTATCTCGGCCAGACCGGCCTCGCCACTGGCCCGCACCTCCACTACGAACTGATCGTCAACGGCACCAAGGTCGATCCGATGCGTGTGCGTCTGCCGGTCGGCAAGGTGCTGAAGGGCGACGATCTCGTCGCCTTCAAGCGCGAGCGCGAGCGCATCGACGATCTGCTGAAACAGGAAGATGGCAATTCGCTGAAGGTCGCCAGCGCCAAGATCGAAGGCTGAGTCTCAGCCTTCGTCCTGCCGAGGTTCGGCGCGCCGCGACCACGGCAGCGCTTCGCCGGAAATGGTCGTCCATGCAACGACAGCGGAAAGTAGGCACAGCAGCGCCGTCACCGAGGAGACGGCGGAAAAAGCCGCGTCGCTGGCTGCGATCCTCGTCGCATCGAGTGCCGGCGAAAGTCCTGCTGGTGGCAGTTCGCCGAAACCAGGCACGCCGGGCGCGGCATTTGCCTCCAGAGCATAGGCGTAGATCCAGGCAGCAAGCGACCCCATCGCCGCCACCGCGATCAGACCGCCGATGCGTGAGACGGCGTTGTTGATGCCGGAAGCCGCGCCGGTGTCCTTGTCTTCCACCGCCGTCATGATCGCGGTCGACAATGGCGACACGACCAACGCCATGCCGAGCCCCATCAGCGCCATCAAGGGAAAGATGCCCGTCCAGAAATGGTGAAAGCCGGCATGGGCGAGCAAGGCAAGCCCGGCGAAGGCAATCGCCACGATCAGGCTGCCGCAGGCAATCGGCAAACGTGGCCCGATCCTGTCCGACAGCTTGCCGACGGGTCCCGACAAAAGCGCGATCGCTGCAGACAGCGGCAGGAAGATGAAGCCGACCTCGGCCGTGCTCACCTCCCAGCCGGCGATCAGCAGCATCGGCAAGTAAAAAAGATTGGCCGACAGCGCGAAATAGAGGAAGAAAGTCGCGACATTGGCGCCTGCGAAAGCACCGATGCGAAACAGGCTGAGGTCGATCATCGGCTCGCGTTGCCGCCGCTCGAACAAGATGAAGACGACAAGCAGCACGGCGCCGGCGGCAATGCTTGGACCGGCCATGCGGCTCTCGCCGCTGGCGCTCATCGAAGTCAGCCCATAGGCGAGCGCGCCGAAGGCCAGCGTCGCAAGCGCACCACCGGCAAGGTCGAGGCTGCGTTGCTCCGTCGGCGCATCGGCCGGAATCTTGGCAAGCAGCAGATAGATCGAGATCAGGCCGAGCGGCAGGTTGACGGCAAAGATCGCCCGCCAGATGCCATCGCCGAAGGCCGACAGCACCAGGCCGCCGAGCACGGGGCCGAGAGCGGTGGTCAGCGCCGAGGCCGCCGCCCAGATGCCGATCGCGCGGCCGCGTTCCTTCTTGGGATAGGCCTTGGCAATGATGGCGAGACTACCTGGCACCATGATCGCGGCACCGATGCCCTGGAGCGCGCGAAACGCGATCAGCACGACAGCGTTCGGCGACAGCGCGCAGGCAAGCGAGGTGGCGACGAACAGCGCAATGCCGGCAACGAAGGCTCGGCGCAGCCCGAACCGGTCGCCCGCGGCACCGCCGGCGAGGATTAGCGCCGAGAGCGTCAGCGCGTAGGCATTGGAAATCCACTGTGCCTCGACAAGGCTGGCGCCGAGGTCGACGCGGATCGCCGGCATGGCGATCGCCAGGATCGATCCGTCGATGAAGCCGAGCGCCGAGGCCAGGATCGCCGCGATCAACACATAACGCCGCTGCGATTGCGGGCAGAACGTGCCGTTCGCGACCGATGCGGTCAGCGGAATGGCGGCGGCTTTATCGGGTGAATGCATGCCATCCTAATTAGATTGCCGGCGCGCCGGCAACAACCAGCCAGAGGCTTGTTGTCCTTGAAACCAGCCATATTGCCAGGGATCGCATCTGCCCCGATGCAAACCGCGGCAGTCATGCTAGTTTCCCAGGAGCCGCGGGCAGGAGAAATCGATGAAGCGTCCACTCGAAGCATCGGTTGAAGGGCGCGGCCGTATTGTCGGTATCACCGATGGCGTGTTCGCCATCGCACTCACGCTGATCGTGCTCGAGATCAGGGTGCCGGCACATGAGGCCATCCATTCCGAACACGATCTTCTCGTCGCCGTCGCGGCATTGGCGCCCCGCTTCCTCACCTATGCCTTGAGCTTCCTGACCCTGACCATCTTCTGGTTCGGCCAACAGGCGCAGCATGGTTTGATCGCCAAATCCGACAGACGGCTGGCCACGCTGAACCTGTGCTTTCTCGCCTTCATCGCGCTGTTGCCGTTCTCCACCGATCTGCTGGCCGATTTCCTCGAATTCCGGACCGCGGTGCTGGTTTACTGGCTGAACCTGCTGATGCTCGGCATCACTCTGTTCGCCAGTTGGCACTATGCGGTGAAGTGCGGCTTTGTCGCGGAAGATGCCGGCGCGGAAACGAAACGCACGGTCTACCTGCGCATCGTCAAGGCGCAGGTTCTGTGGGCGGTCGGGACCGCACTCTGCCTGATCAACCCTTTGCTCAGCGTCGGCTTCATTCTGGTCGTGCAGTTGATCTATGCCGCGGCGCTACGCGGCTCATTGCTGCGCAACGTCATCGGCTGAAGGTCCGCCAACGAATTCCACGGTAACGCCTGGCGACACTAGCTTGGCGAGCTCGCGCGCGTCCCAGTTCGTCAGGCGCACGCAGCCATGGCTTTCAGTCTTGCCGATCTTCGACGGCTCGGGCGTTCCGTGGATGCCGTAGGTCGGTTTGTCCAAGGCGATCCAGACCGACCCGACAGGTCCGTTGGGGCCTGGTGGAACGGTAAGAATCTTGTCGTTCTCGCCCTGCTTGAAATTGATGTTCGGATTGTAGGTGTAGTTCGGGTCGAGCGCGATGCGCGACACGGCGTGGATGCCGGTGGGCGACGGCGTGTCCGCCGAGCCGATGGTGGCGGGATAGGCTGCTACCAGCTTGCCGCCCGCATCGTAGGCGTACACCTCCTTCTTGGTCTTGTCGGCGACGATGCGCGCGACCGGCGTCGACACCAGCTTGCCGAAATTGGCGACCTTGATGATCGTGCCGGGGCGGTTGAAGTCGAGGCCCTTGTTGATCGACTTCAGATAGTTCTCGTCCATGTGGAAGCGCTCCGCCAGCGCCTCGGTGACAGAGGTGTAGCACATGCAGTTGAGCTGCGCCTTCTGGCTGTAATCTTCCGGTATCGACGCGACATAGGGACCGGCTGCATCCTCTGCCGTGATGGTATAGTTGGCGAACGCGTCGCCGCCGGATTGCGAGAGTGCCGACTGGATGCCGACCGCATCGGTCGATTTGAGGCTGCTGCCGTTGATCTGGTTGTAGGCCGCCAGCGCCTTGTCGACATTCGAACCGAAGCGTCCGTCGATGACGCCAGGCGAAGCACCACCCCGGTCGAGCAGCACCTGCAGTGCCGCGACATCCTGGCGTGCGCCCAGCGAAAGCGACGGATCGACCGACGTCTTGCCGCCAACATTTGGCGGTAGTGCCGCCTGATCGGAGGGCGCCGCCTCTTCCGTCGGAACTGCCGGCTGGAGAGGGTTTATCGACGCCTCGTTCAGCGGCTGGCGCTGGATGGTGTGCGGCTGCGGCGCATCGGGATAGTTGCTGTCGTAGTTGCCGTCGTCCTGCGGCGCCGGCGGATAGGCATCGACGGAATTGTTGCTGTCAGGATCATATTCGTCGGCTGGCGGCGGGATGACTCGTCCTTCCTCTTCCAGTTGCTTGCGGCGGAAGCGGGCCATGTCCTGGGGATCGTCGAGATAATAGCGGTCATCGGCGGGGGCACGGCCTAGTTGACGCAGCCTTGTCTCGCGGCGTAGCGCCCGGCGGTCAAGCCGTGTCTGCGGCGGCTGGATGGCGATTACCTTGCCGGTATCCGCATCGACGATGACGCGATTGCCCCTGGCGTCGTAGTAAATATCGAGATTGCCGTCCTGGGCGAGCAGAATGCCGCCGCCCTCGGCCGTGCAGACAGGCTGGGCAGCGCCGTCATGCGTCGGCGCCGCGAACGCGTTGGAAAACACCAGTCCCGCAACAAGCGCCGAAAGGGTGAAGATAGTGCGCAGCATAGTGGCGAAACTCTCCGGTCCGTATGTGCCGCCGCCCGGCATTGTGCAGTTCGGCGAACCCCTTCGCCAGCAAACCAGTTGCCCACCATATGGTTCCAACATGAACCGGGCATGAAGATGGCGGTTTGCCAGCGCCTCGAGGAATATCAGCTAGCCTGCCGCCAAGCCCAATTCCTTGCGCGCCTGCTTGGTCAGCTTCAGGGCAACCAGGCGATGACTCTCGCGCAAATAGTCCTTCAGCGCACCATCATCCATGCTCTGGCTTGTCTGACGCTGGATCCACTTCATGCCGCGGGAGGCAAGATAAGGCGCTGGCCGCAGGCCTGGCTGCTCCTTGAGCACGTCATAGGCGATGTCGGAACATTTGAAAGTGACGAAGAGCTGCCGACCCTCATCCCAGCCACCGATCGCGAAAACCTTGGTCCCGACCTTCCAGACATGGGCGCCGCCCCATTGCACCACGTGGTTCGTTGCAGGCAGCGAGGCACAGAAGCCGTTGTAGTCGTCCAGCGTCATCCGGGCTCCAGTGACATGAAAACGCCGCGTGCCCACACTGGGCACGCGGCACTCTAAAGCGCGGCGCGCTGCAGATCTTTGGTTTAATGCATGTCGTCGTCCCAAAACCGAGGTCGCTTTTGGGCAACATGCACCGATCAGGCCGCCGCCTCGGCCGCCACGATCGTCGGCTTGGAGCGGAAATTCAGCCGGTCGGAACCGGCCGTGACCTTGACCGTCGAGCCGTCCAGGATCTCGCCGAGCAGGATCTTTTCCGCCAACGGATCCTGCAGCTCCTTCTGCATCACCCGCTTCAGCGGCCGGGCACCATAAGCGGGGTCGTAACCCTTGGCCGCCAGCCACTCGATCGCCTCGGGATCCAGGGACAGCGTGATCTTGCGATCAGTCAGCAGGCTCTCCAGCCGCTTGAGCTGGATCTCGACGATACGGTCCATGTCCTTGCGGCGCAGCCGGTGGAACAGAATGACCTCGTCGACCCGATTGAGGAACTCCGGCCGGAACGATGCCCTGACCACGCCCATCACTTCGTCACGCACGGCGTCGACATCCTGGTCCTCGCCGAGATTGACCAGATATTCGGCGCCGAGATTCGACGTCATGATGATCAGCGTGTTGCGGAAGTCGACGGTGCGGCCCTGCCCATCGGTGAGTCGGCCGTCATCGAGCACCTGCAACAGAACGTTGAAGACATCGGGATGCGCCTTTTCGATCTCGTCGAACAGCACGACCTGATAGGGCCGGCGCCGCACCGCTTCGGTCAGCGCACCGCCTTCCTCATAGCCGACATAGCCCGGAGGCGCGCCGATCAGCCGGGCGACGGAGTGCTTCTCCATGTACTCGGACATGTCGAGGCGCACCAGCGCCGTCTCATCGTCGAACAGGAAGTTGGCCAAAGCCTTGGTCAACTCCGTCTTGCCGACGCCGGTGGGCCCGAGGAACATGAACGAGCCGATCGGCCGGTTCGGATCCTGCAGGCCCGCGCGGGCACGCCGCACCGCCTTGGAAACCGCCTGCACCGCCTCGCCCTGGCCGACGACACGCTTGCCGATCTCGTCTTCCATGCGCAACAGCTTGTCGCGCTCGCCCTGCAGCATCTTGTCGACCGGAATGCCGGTCCAGCGCGACACGATATGGGCGACGTGGTCGGGTGTGACCACTTCCTCGACCATGCCGGCCTTGCCGTCCTGGGCCTCGGCCGCCTTCAGCTTCTTTTCCAGTTCCGGAATCTTGCCATAGGCAAGCTCGCCGGCGCGCTGGAACTCACCCTTGCGCTGGGCAATGGCAAGGTCGTTACGCGCCTCGTCGAGCTGCTTCTTCAAATCGGCCGCAAGCCCAAGCTTCTGCTTCTCGGCCTGCCACTTCGACGTAATCTCGGTCGATTCTTCCTCCAGGCCGACAAGTTCCTTTTCCAGGCGGGCGAGCCGGTCCTTCGAGGCTTCGTCCGTCTCGACCTTCAGCGCCTCGCGCTCGATCTTGAGCTGCATGATGCGGCGGTCGATCTCGTCCAGCGCCTCAGGCTTGGAATCGACCTGCATGCGAAGCCGCGAGGCGGCTTCGTCGACCAGGTCGATCGCCTTGTCCGGAAGGAAGCGGTCGGCGATGTAGCGGTTGGACAGCGTCGCCGCCGCCACTAGCGCCGAATCGGAGATACGCACCTTGTGGTGCTGCTCGTACTTCTCCTTCAGGCCGCGCAGGATCGAGACCGTGTCCTCCACCGTCGGCTCGTCGACGAAGACGGGCTGGAAACGGCGGGCAAGTGCGGGATCCTTCTCGACATGCTTGCGGTATTCATCGAGCGTGGTGGCGCCGACGCAGTGCAGTTCGCCGCGCGCCAGGGCAGGCTTCAGGAGGTTCGACGCATCCATGGCGCCGTCCGCCTTGCCGGCGCCGACCAGTGTGTGCATCTCGTCGATGAACAGGATGATGTTGCCACTGGCCGAGGTGACTTCGGAGAGCACGGCCTTCAGCCGCTCCTCGAATTCGCCGCGATATTTGGCACCGGCGATCAGCGCGCCCATGTCGAGCGCCATCAGTTGCTTGTCCTTCAGCGATTCCGGCACGTCGCCATTGACGATGCGCAGCGCCAGGCCTTCGGCGATCGCCGTCTTGCCGACGCCCGGCTCGCCGATCAGAACCGGGTTGTTCTTGGTGCGGCGCGACAGCACCTGAATGGTGCGGCGGATCTCGTCGTCGCGGCCGATGACCGGATCGAGCTTGCCCGCGCGTGCGTCCGCGGTGAGGTCGCGCGCATATTTCTTCAGCGCGTCATAGCCTTGTTCGGCACTCGCCGAATCGGCGGTGCGCCCCTTGCGGACGTCGTTGATGACCTGGTTCAGCGCCTGTGCGGTGACGCCGGCCTTGGCCAGGATTTCGGCCGTCTTTGCCGATTTCTCCATGGCAAGCGCCTGCAGCAGCCGCTCGACGGTGACAAAACTGTCACCGGCCTTCTTGGCCAGGTCCTCTGCGGTCGAGAACACCTTGGCCAGCGGCTGCGCCAGATAGAGCTGGCCATTGCCACCCTCCACCTTGGGCATCGCCTCGAGCGCCGTCTCGACGCCGAGTTTGACGTCACGGACATTGCCGCCGGCACGCTCGATCAGCGACGCGGCCAGACCCTCGTCATCGTCGACGAGGACTTTCAGAATGTGTTCGGGAGTGAATTGCTGGTGGTTCCGGGAGAGCGCCATCGTCTGCGCGGACTGGATAAAGCCGCGCACGCGCTCGGAGTATTTCTCAAGGTTCATATTTGTCTCCTTCCATCACCGGCCCGCTTTGCGGCACCGGATCAGATTGCGGTGACGGATCCGCCCATTCGAGCCGGATCCTGTTCAGGCCAGATATGGTGCATAGGACGGGGTGTCTCAAGACGCCTTGATGTCGGTCAATCCATATTATTCCCCGAGCATCCCAACCAAAACGGCGG
This sequence comes from Mesorhizobium sp. B3-2-1, assembly GCF_006439515.1. Classification (NCBI taxonomy): domain Bacteria; kingdom Pseudomonadati; phylum Pseudomonadota; class Alphaproteobacteria; order Hyphomicrobiales; family Phyllobacteriaceae; genus Mesorhizobium; species Mesorhizobium sp. B3-2-1. The sequence goes on from NZ_VFTI01000004.1 coordinate 9,690, forward strand.
AGATTGCTCCCCGCCGTTCGATGTCCTGCAGTGCCGCTCGATCAGTTGTCGATGTCGGCGATCACGGGTTCAGCGCTACCGCTTTCGCCCGGAGCCGCGGTCGTCTCACCGGCATCCGCATTGTCGCTGCCGCCCTCGACCTGATCGGGATTGGCGCGCGGACGGCGCGGGCGCCGTGGGCGGCGGGCCGCACCGCTCTCGGCGGCCGCCTCATTGAGTTCGGCCTGGGCGGCCAGACCGGCTGGCGAGAAATTCTCGAACCGTGGAGCCGGCTCTGCTGCCGCGACAGTCTCGGACGGTGAAGCGGGCACTGCCTGGACTTCTGTCTGCCCCGAGGCCTCGTTGCGCTGCTGCTGGCCGCCTTGTTCGGCTGAAGAAGCATAGTCGCGCTGGCTGTTTTGGCCGTAGCCGCCGTTAGGGCGGCGATCGCGATGACGCCCGCCATCGCGGCCGCCATTGTTGCGCCCGCCACCGTCACGCCCGCCACCGTCACGGTTGTCGCGACCGCTTTCCCGGTTCAGCGCAACTTCCGCCGGCATGCCCTCGATCACTGGCTGCGGGCCGGCGCCATGGTTGACCACCGGAATTTGCGGATCGGAACCGGCGTTGCCGCTGCTATTGCCCGCCCCGCTATTGCCAGCCCCGCTGTTGCCGGCCCCGCTGTTGCCGGCATTGTCGAACTCGTCGCGATCCTCATCGCCGTCCTCATCGAACTCGTCGCGCGACTGCTGGACGTTCTGGATCGGCATCTGCGCCTGTGCGGCGGCAATGATGCGGTTGTAGTGTTCGGCGTGCTGGAGGTAGTTCTCCGCCATCACCCGGTCGCCGGAGCTTTGCGCGTCACGGGCCAGGGTGGCGTATTTTTCGGCGATCTGCTGAGCCGATCCCCGGATCTTCACGTCCGGGCCGTTGCTCTCGTAATTGCGCGTTAGCGGATTCGGGCCCTTGCGGTTGTTGTTGTTGTTATTGTTGTTCCCACCGCCGCCGCCATTGTTGTTGCGACCGCGCATGCGCCTGTTCTGCTGTTGTGGCCTCATTCGACTCTCTTCATCTTGAAATTTTCGAAAAACTCTTCACGAACGGAGGCGCTCATGCAGCCAGCCGTTTCGTTTCTTCACCGGCGTTCGCCCGCATCGATTGCGTTGGCGCCACGTGCCATCCTGTTCCGGTTACATCACTTGCCGGACGATTCCCGCACGAAGCTTGGGCGTCGTTTGCGCAAGAAGGCAGCTATATCCAAGGAAACCGAATCGCTAAGAGCACTGCCTGCTTCGTCTCATCCGGTTAGGCGACCCTAGCCGCATTCCCCGGTATTGCCAAGCGCTTTTTTTGCACTGCGTCAAGACGTTGCCCGCTGAAAAACAAGAACCCTGTCGTTTCCGCCGAGATCGCCAAACACCTCGCCGCCCGCGTAACCGGCCGCGCGAAATATATCGTCGACGTCGTTGCTTTGTGTGTGGCCGATCTCGACCGCAATTCTGCCTTCGGCTTCCAGAAATCTTGCCGCCTCTGCGGCGATGACCCTATAGGGGTTCATCCCATCAACGCCACCATCCAGGGCAACATGCGGGTCGAAATCGCGGACCTCGTCCTGCAGATTTCCAATCTCTTGAGTTGGTATATAGGGAGGGTTTGCGGCAATTACATGGTACCGCCCGGAAACTTTTTCGAACCAGTCCGATTGGACCGTCGTGAACCGATCGCCGAGCCCGAGCTGCCCGGCATTGCGGGCCGCCATTGCCAGCGCGCCGGCGGAAATGTCGACACCGGTGGCCGTCGCGGCCGGCACGACGCTCAGCAGCGCCAGGGCGATGGCGCCCGTCCCGGTGCCGAGATCGAGGATGCGGCATGCACCCTCCCGCGCGACCATTGCCTTGACGAAGGGCAGCACCGCCTCGACCAGCGTTTCGGTGTCCGGCCGCGGCTCCAGCGTCTCCGGCGACAGCGACAGCCGCAAACCGTAGAATTCGCGATAGCCGAGGATGCGATGCACCGGCTCGCCACCGGCTCGCCGTCTCAGGGCGCCGTCGATCGCGGCGACGGCGCCGCCGTCGATCTTGCGCTCGGGGTCGGCAGTGGCCTGCGTGCGCGTCGTGCCGGAATAATGCTCGACGATCAGCCGCGCATCGAGCGCGGCATCATCGATACCGGCCGCGGCAAGCCTGGCCCGCGCCTTCCGCAGCAGCGGCCCCAGCGCCTCGGGCGGATGGTCAGCCATCGAGGCCTATATCGGCCAGCAGCTTCGACTGGTGATCGGCAATCAGCGCATCGATGACTTCATCGAGTTCACCCATCATCACCCGGTCGAGCTTGTAGAGCGTCAGGTTGATGCGATGGTCGGTGACGCGGCCTTGCGGAAAATTATAGGTGCGGATGCGCTCCGAGCGGTCGCCGGAGCCGACCTGCGACTTGCGCGATTCGGAACGCTCCTCGTCCGCCTTGCTGCGCTCCATGTCATAGAGCCGGGCACGCAGGATCTGCATGGCCTTGGCCCGGTTCTGGTGCTGCGACTTCTCCGCCTGCACCACCATGATACCGGTCGGCAAATGGGTGATGCGAACCGCGGAATCGGTGGTGTTGACGTGCTGGCCGCCGGAGCCTGAGGCGCGCATCGTGTCGATGCGGATGTCCTCGGCCCTGATGTCGATGTCGACCTCTTCCGCTTCCGGCAGCACGGCGACTGTGGCGGCGGAGGTGTGGATGCGCCCGCTGGCCTCGGTTGCGGGCACACGCTGGACCCGATGCACGCCGGACTCGAATTTCAGATGGGCAAACACACCCTTGCCTGAGATCGTGGCGATGATTTCCTTGAAGCCGCCGGCATCGCCGTCGCTTGCCGATACCGTTTCGAACCGCCAGCCGCGTTCGGCGGCGTAGCGCTCATACATACGAAACAGGTCGCCGGCGAAAAGTGCCGCCTCGTCGCCACCGGTGCCGGCGCGGATTTCGAGGATGGCGTTCTTGTCGTCGGCGGCATCCCTGGGCAGGAGCAGGATCTGGATGTCCTTCTGCAGCGCCTCGATGCGCTCCTCGACGCCGGATAGATCGGCTTCGGCGAGCGCCCGCATCTCGGCGTCGGTGCCCTTGTCGGCGAGCATCGCTTCGAGGTCGGCCTGCTCATGCTCGGCCGAGCGCAATTCCCTGACCTTGGCCACCATGTCCTGCAATTCGGCATATTCGGATGCCATCTTCACATAGGCATCCGGCGCCGGTCCGGCCGACATCTGCGCTTCGAGCATCTCGAAACGCTTGACGACTTGATCCATACGATCGCGGGGCAAATTGACCATGATGACGTGCTACAACGGGATCGAGCGGTCGTCGGCAAAGGCCTGCAGCAACGCTCGCATCGGCAGCCCTTGCGCCGGCGCCATCAGATTGTCGTCGAAGAAAGCCTCCAGTTCCTCCAGCGGCAGCTCGGTCAGCATCGCCTTGACCGGGCCGATCGAGGCTGGCGACATCGAGATCGAGCGGAAACCAAGGCCGATCAGCGCCATCGCCGAGATCGGCTTGCCGGCGAGTTCACCGCACAGGGTGACGGGCGTATGGTTGCGGGCGCCGGCGTCGGCGATCTGCTTGAGCACGCGCAGGAACGGCGCCGACAACGTATCGAAGCGGTTTGCCAGTTGCGTGTTGCCGCGGTCGACCGCCATGACGAACTGGAACAGATCGTTCGACCCGACCGAGACGAAGTCGACCGCCTTCATCAATTCGTCGAGCTGGAACAGAAGCGACGGCACTTCCAGCATGGCGCCCAGCTTGAGACTGGTCGGCAGATGGTGGGCGAAGCGTGAGAGGTGCCGCACCTCGCGGTCGACGATTTCGCGCGCCTGGGCGATCTCGCCAAGCTCGGTCACCATCGGCAGCATCAGCTTGAGCTCGCGCCCGCCGCTGGCCTTGAGCAAGGCGCGGATCTGGGTGCGCAACAAGCCCGGCCGGTCGAGCGTCAGGCGGATCGCCCGCCAGCCGAGCGCCGGATTCTCTTCCTGGATCGCGCCCTTGAAGTAGGGCAGCACCTTGTCGCCACCGATGTCGATGGTGCGGAAGGTGACCGGCTTGCCGCGCGCGGCCTCGAGCACGTCGCGATAGAGTTTTTCCTGGGCTTCGGCGCGTGGAAAGGTCGAGGCGACCATGAACTGCAGTTCGGTGCGGAACAGGCCAATGCCGGCAGCGCCCGACTCGACCAGCTGCGGCAGGTCGACGGCAAGCCCGGCATTCATCAGCAGATCGACCTGGACACCGTCCCTGGTCGTCGACGGCTTCTTGCGCAGCTCGCGGTAGACCTCCTGGCGACGCGCCCGGAACCGCACTTTTTCGGCATAGGCGGCTTCGAGATCGGATTGCGGCCGCAGATGGATCGCGCCTTCCTCGCCGTCGACGATGATGGGGTCGCCGTTTTCCGCCATGGAAACGGCGCCCTTCATCTGGCCGGCGACGGGTATTCCCATGGCGCGAGCGACGATGACGACGTGGCTGGTCGCCGCGCCATCCTCCAGCACCAGGCCGCGCAGCTTATCGCGGGGATAGTCGAGCAGTTCAGCGGCGCCCATCGAGCGGGCGACGATGATGGCGTCCTTCGGCAGCGAGGCCGCGACATCCTCGGGTCCACGTCCCATCAGCTGGCGCAACAGCCGGTTGGCGAGATCGTCGAAATCGCTCATCCGCTCGCGCAGATAGGGATCGGTCATGTGCAGCATGCGGGCGCGCATGTCGCTCTGCACCTTTTCCACCGCCGCCTCCGCTGTCAGGCCGTTGCGGATCGCCTCTTCCAGGCGTCGTACCCAGCCGCTGTCGTTGGCGAACATCCGGTAGGCTTCCAGCACCTGGCGATGCTCGCCCTCGAAGGCGACATCGCGGCGCTCCAGCATGTCGTCGATCGAGAGCCTGAGCGAACCGAGCGAGGCTTCGAGCCGCCGGACCTCTTCCTCGCTGTCCTCGTTGAACAAATTGGTGACGACGATGCGCGGCTCGTGCAACACGACATGGCCAAGCCCGACGCCGTCGTTGAAAGACAGGCCGGTGAAGCTGACGGGCCGGCGCAGGTCGAGTTCGAGGCCAGGCCGGGTCAGCCGCGCCAGATCGCCGGTGGCGATCATCTCGGCGATGACCATGGCGGTGGTTTCCAGCGCCTCGACCTCGTCGTCGCGGTAATGGCGCATGGTCTTGTTCTGGACGACCAGGACGCCCAGCGTGCGCCCTGCCCGCAGCACCGGGACGCCGAGGAAGGAATTGTAGATCTCCTCCCCGGTCTCCGGCAGGTAGGCGAAGGCCGGGTGTTCCTGCGCGTTGGACAGGTTGAGCGGCCTGGCACTTGCCGCGATCGTGCCGACCAGGCCTTGCCCCAGCCGCAGCTGCGCCAGGTGGACGGCGTTCGGGTTCAGACCTTCGGTGGCGTAGAGTTCGAGCACCGAATCGGCGCGCAACACGTAGAGCGAGCACACTTCGGCGACCATATTGGAGGCGATGTCGCGCACGATACGGTCAAGCCGCTCCTGCGGCTCCAGCGGCTCCTGCATGAGCTCGCGGAGCCGCTTCAGCAAAACGCGCGGGCCGCTGGCCTGGTCACGCATCGCGGCTTCTTCTCCAATGAAACACCTGCCGGCGCAGTTTCCGCCGCGGCCGGCATGCACGCAACAACTGATTCAGTCTTGCTACTGCTTATCCAGACCGTAGACGGAATGCAAAGTGCGAACCGCAAGTTCCGTATACGGACCGTCGATCAGTATCGAAATCTTGATCTCGGAGGTGGTGATGGCGCGGATGTTGATCGCCTTGTCCGCCAGCGCCTTGAAGGCGGTGGCGGCAACACCCGCATGGCTCCTCATGCCGATGCCGATGACCGAAACCTTCGACATGCCGGCCTCCGACTGCACGACATCGTAGCCGATCTCGGCTTTCAGCCGGTCGAGCACGGCCAGCGCCTTGTCGACATCGCCCGACGGCACGGTGAAGGTCATGTCGGTCAGCTTGCCGTCCTCGGAGATGTTCTGGACGATCATGTCGACATTGATGTTGGCCTCGGCCAGCGGGCCGAAGATGCCGGCGGCGACGCCTGGCCGGTCGCCGACACGGCGCAACGAAATCTGCGCCTCGTCCTTGGCGTAGGCAATTCCGGTGACGACCTGCTGTTCCACGATCTCTTCCTCGTCGCAAATGAGCGTTCCCGGAGGATTGAGCAAATCCCCCATTCCGGGCGCATCGGGATCGTCGAAGGACGACCGCACGAAGGTGCGCACCCTGTGCACCATGGCAAGCTCGACCGAACGCACCTGCAGAACCTTGGCGCCGAGCGAGGCCATTTCAAGCATTTCCTCGAAGGAGATCTTGGCCAGCCGGCGCGCCTTGGGCTCGATGCGCGGATCGGTGGTGTAGACCCCGTCGACGTCGGTGTAGATGTCGCAGCGGTCAGCCTTGACCGCCGCGGCTATGGCAACGGCACTGGTGTCGGAGCCGCCGCGGCCAAGCGTTGCGATGCGGTTGTCTGGCCCGATGCCCTGGAAACCGGCGATGACCGCCACCTGCCCTTCGCCGAAGCGCTTGACCAGGAAGGCGCCGTCGATGTCGAGAATGCGCGCCGCGCCATGGGCGTTGTCGGTCTTGATCGGGATCTGCCAGCCCTGCCAGGAGCGCGCATGCACACCCATGTTCTGCAAGGTGATGGCAAGCAGGCCGGCGGTGACCTGTTCGCCGGAAGCGACGACCGCGTCATATTCGCGTGCGTCATGCATCGGTGAGGCTTCGCGCGTCCAACCAACCAGTTCATTGGTTTTGCCGGCCATCGCCGAAACCACCACCGCCACCTCGTGGCCGGCGTCGACCTCGCGTTTGACGTGACGCGCCACATTGCGGATGCGGGCGATGTCGGCGACGGAGGTTCCGCCGAATTTCATCACGATACGCGCCATGGAAGCGAAATGCCTTTGACTGGAGTCGGCCCGAGGCCGAAAACGGGGAAAAGCGCCCGGCTGGCGCCGGCCGCTGAATGCGCGGCCTCCTTAACCAAATGAGGAAGGTTTCGCAAGGCTGACGGCGAATTGCGTAACAAAACGGCATATTGCCTTCCAGGCCGGCGCCGCTTACCAAATGCTGCCCGGGGGAATTCCTTTTGGTTCGGCATAACAGATGATTGCTCGTCTTCGGCGCGCCATTCGATTGCAGCCGCTCCCGATTATTGCCGGCTTCGCCACGCTGGCGCTGATCGTCGGCGCCCGTGCCGTGCTCGTCGAGAGCCAGAGGGCCAATCGTGCCGCCGCACGCGACACAATCGAATACCAAGAGCAGCTTTCCGGGCTGCTTTCACTGGCGCAAGACGCCGAGAGTGGTGAGCGCGGCTACCTGCTGACCGGTGAAAAATCCTATCTGGAGCCTTACCGGAGGGCCGTCGAGGCAATTCCGGGACAACTGGCACGGATCGACAGCGCGACTGCTCCCGACGATCAGATCGCCCAGCAGATCGGCCACATCAAGGCCGCGCTTTCAAAACAGCAGGCTGAGCTGGCCGAGACCATAGCTCTCTACGATCGAGGCGATGCGGCAAAGGCCCTGCAATTGGTCCGCAGCGGCCAGGGCAAGTCAGCCATGGACGACATCCGCGCCAGCATGGATACGATCCGGCGTATTGGCGCCGCCGCAGTGGCCGCGCGCGACGAGCATACCGACCAGGTCGAGGCCTGGTTGCGCATCGGCTCGCTGGCTGCGTTGCTGGGGATTTTCCTGCTTGGCGTCTACACCATCCGTCAATCCCGCCGCCGCTTCCGCGAGGTGGTCGTCGCCCAGGAAGAGCTGATGCGCAAGAACATCGAGCTCGGCAACGAGATCCAGACGCGTGAAAAGGCGGAATCCCAGATACGCCAGATGCAGAAGATGGAAGCCGTCGGGCAGTTGACCGGCGGGATCGCCCACGACTTCAACAACATGCTGGCGGTCATCCTCAGCGCCATGAACCTTGCCCAGCGCAAGCTGAAGCGAGGCGAACATGACATCGAAAAGCTCGTCGAAGCCGCGACGGACGCGGCCAGCCGTGCCGCCAACCTGACCTCGCGCTTGCTTGCCTTCTCCCGCCTGCAGCCTCTGGCGCCGCAGGTTGTCGACACCAACCGGCTGTTGACCGGCATGTCCGATCTTCTGCGCCGTGCCCTGGGTGAAGGCATCAGCATCGAAACCGTGCTGGCGGGCGGCCTGTGGAAAATCCACGCCGATCCCAACCAGCTCGAGAACGCGATCCTCAATCTGGCCGTCAATGCCCGCGATGCCATGGAGAATGATGGCAAGCTGACCATCGAGACCGTCAACAGCCACCTCGACGAGGCCTATGCATCGACGCACGCCGACGTCGCGCCTGGCCAATATGTGATGATCGCGGTTACCGACACCGGTGCGGGCATGTCGCCTGAGATCATCACCAGGGCCTTCGAGCCCTTCTTCACGACCAAGCCGGTCAGCAAGGGCACGGGACTTGGGCTGAGCCAGGTGTTCGGCTTCGTCAAACAGTCGGGCGGCCACGTCAAGATCTACTCCGAGCCCGGCGAAGGCACGACGATCAAGATCTATCTGCCCCGATTTTTCGGACCGGGAGAGCCGGCAGCGCCCGCCGGGCGCGAGAAGAGCGCTGTCAAGATCACCGAGACGATCCTCGTCGTCGAGGACGACGCCCGCGTGCGGGCTTCCACGACGGACGTCATGCGCGAACTCGGCTACACCGTCATCCATGCGGCGAGCGGACAAGAGGCCCTTCAGAAGCTCGCCGCGACACCCGGCATCGCCCTGCTTTTCACCGACATCGTCATGCCGGTGATGAATGGCCGCAAGCTCGCCGAGGAAGCGCTCGCGCGCAAGCCCGGGTTGAAAGTGGTCTTCACCACAGGCTTCACCAGGAACGCCGTGGTCCACAACGGCGTGCTCGATCATGACGTGCACTTCCTGGCCAAGCCGTTCACCATCGAGCAACTGGCGGCGAAGCTGCGCGAAGTGCTGGACACGAAATAGGCTGGCCTTTGGTTGGTCCAGTCACTTTGTCAGCATTCAAAATTGTTGCCTTGACATTCGATGCCTCACGCCCGACTTCCTAGCGTCCGAGGAGACCAACCGATGCCTGAGCCCCGACGATCGACGATCGATGCCGGAGAAGTGGAACGCTTTTCCGCCCTTGCCGCCGAATGGTGGAACCCGAACGGCAAGTTTCGTCCACTGCACAAATTCAATCCGGTTCGGCTTTCCTATATCCGCGACCAGATCGCGGCGCGCTTCGGTCGCGACCCGCGGGCTGCGCGGCCTTTCGAGGGCCTACGTATCCTCGACATCGGCTGCGGCGGTGGCCTTTTGTGCGAGCCGATGGCGCGACTCGGCGCCGATGTGGTCGGAGCGGATGCCTCCGGAATAAACATAGAAGTGGCGAAACTGCATGCCGCCGAAGGCAATGTGAGCGTGGACTATCGCGCTACGACGGCAGAAGATCTCGCCGACGCCAGCGAAAAATTCGATGTCGTCCTCAACATGGAAGTGGTCGAACATGTCGCCGACATCGACCTGTTCGTCGCCAAATGCGGCGAGATGGTCAAGCCCGGCGGCATCATGTTCGTGGCCACCATCAACCGCACGCTGAAGGCGCTCGGCCTGGCCATCATCGGCGCCGAATATGTGTTGCGCTGGTTGCCGCGCGGCACCCATCAGTTCGGCAAGCTGGTGCGCCCGGAGGAGCTGGAAAAGGCGCTTGGCGCCGCCGGCCTGACCATCATCGACCGCACCGGCGTCTCCTACAATCCGCTTGCCGACCGCTGGTCGCGGTCGAAGGACATGGACGTCAACTACATGGTGCTGGCGGAGAAGGGATCGGTCTGAACAGCCAATCCTCCCGCCGATACCCACGGCCGGAGCCGGAGGCGAGCTAAAGAAGCTTAGGCGGCCTGGTTCTGCGCCCTCGCAGCGGTCTGGCTCTGCGCCTTTGTGGTGATGAACACGCCGGCTGTGATGATGACGGCGCCGATCCAGGTCAGCGGCTGATAGTTTTCGCCAAGGAAGATCGTACCGGCAAACAAGCCGACGGCCGCCGCGACATAGCCGATCTGGCTGAGATAGACCGGACCGCCCACTGCCTGCAGCCGGAAGAAGAAAGCAAACATCGCCGATGCCGATGCCATCTGCGCCACTGCGGTGAGCGGCACGGTGCCAAGTTCGATGAAGGCCTTGCCTCCCAACAAGGTCAGGATGCCGACGAGCAGCATCGCCGCCGACGCCAGATGGCTGCCGACCGCGAGTTCGATAGGACCGGTCCCTTCCGGCCAGTCGATGGTGCGGTAGATGTTGCCGGCAGCGAGACTGACGGGAATGAGCAGGCCAATGATGACCCAGACGATTTCCGCCGGCTGGCCGGCCTCGCCACGCGTCGCCGCCACCATGACCGCGCCAACGAAGCCGACGGCGATGCCGGCGATGCCCAGCATGTTGGGGCGCCGGACACCGAGCAGGATCGAAAACACCAGCGTGACGACCGGCGACAGCGTGAACATGATCCCGGTGTAGCCTGCGCCCAGATGTGGAATGGCCGAAAACATCAGGAGATTGGGGACGGCATAGGACACGGCGGCGGTGACGAAGAAATAGCGCAGTTTATGCGCGGTGAGCCGGATGCGCTGGCCGCGCAGCAGCAATACGATAAGAAGCACGCCGCCGGCGCCGAGCGAGATGACGAAGGCCCAGACCATGGCCGGCACGCCGGCCGCCGTGGCGAGCTTGCCGAAAGGCAGCGTCAGGCCAAGCAGGCCGCCGGTGACGACCAACAGGCCGAGCGCCGAATCCCAGAGAAGTTTCATGATCGAGCCTTGTCGCGTGCGGCCCTTGGCCGGCATTGTGTCTTGGGGTAAGATAATGCAAAGATTCTTAACGTCAAGATACATTATGGTGAGATAGATGGATCGTGCAGGGAAAGCCATCGAGCAATGGCAGCGGGAACGGCCGGATCTCGACGTGTCGCCGATGGCGGTGATCGGGCGCTTGAACGAGGTCGCCTCGCTGATCGCGCGCGAGCGCCTTGCGCCGCTGTTTGCCCGTTTCGGACTGCAAGCCGGAGAGTTCGATGTGCTGGCGACGCTGCGCCGCTCCGGCTCGCCTTATGCGCTGACGCCGACAGCGCTCTACGAAGCCACGATGGTCACCTCCGGCGCCATGACCAACAGGCTGGACCGGCTCGAAGCATCCGGATTGATCCAGCGCGCGCCACACCCCAACGACCGGCGCGGCATCGTCGTTCGGCTAACCGAAAAAGGCCTCGCACTGATCGACGAGGCTGTCACCGCCCATGTGGCGAACGAGCACGAAGTTCTCGCGGGCTTGACGCAGGCGGAACGGGAGACACTTTCGCGCCTGCTGGAAAAACTGATTAGCAGCGTGAGCCAAGCGCTCAGTGCCGGTCCTCCGGAAACACCGGAATCGGCATGAAATCGACGCCGTCCTCGGCAAGGCCCTTGGCCTCTTCCAGCGTCGCCTCGCCATAGATGCCGCGCGCATCGGTTTCGCCGAAATGGATCTTGCGGGCTTCCTCGGCGAACTTGTCGCCGACATAGTCGGCATTCTCGCGCACCTTCTCGGCCATCGCCTTCAGTTGCGCCATGGCCTGCTTCTGCGCCTCGCCCATCGCAAGGGCTATGGTTTCCTGCTTGCGGGCCGTGGAAACGGCGGGTGCCATCAGAGCCTTCTCAACCTTGTGCGAGCCGCAGCTTGGGCAATCGACAAAGCCGCGCTTCTTCTGCGTGTCGAAATCGTCATTGCTGCGAAACCAGCCCTCGAACTGGTGCTCGTTTTCGCAGATGAGGGAAAAACGGATCAAGAGGCGGCACCCCTGAGACGCGGCGCCTCGCCGGTATTGATGGTGAAATCCCGCGCATTTTTCAAATTGGGGATCTTCTTGCGCGCGGCAATCGACTGCGCCGGGTCGATCTCGGCAACGATCACGGCAGGCTCGTCATGCGCGGCTTCCGCGATGATGCGGCCCCACGGATCGACGATCAGCGAATGCCCATAGGTCTCGCGGCCGTCCTCATGCAGGCCACCCTGCGCGGCGGCGACGACAAAGGCGCCGTTCTCGATGGCGCGCGCTCTCAGCAGCACGTGCCAGTGCGCCTCGCCGGTCTGGCGGGTGAAGGCGGCGGGCACGGAAAGCAGGTCGGCGCCGGCCATCGCCTCGGCGCGGAACAATTGCGGAAAACGCAGGTCGTAGCAGACGGCAAAGCCGAGCTTCGCGCCCCCGATCCCGGTGACGACGGCCTCCGTGCCGGGCTCGTAGGCGGCCGATTCACGCCAGCTCTCGCCATTGTCGAGATCGACGTCGAACATGTGGATCTTGTCGTAGGCCGCGAGCGTCGCGCCATCGGGGCCGAACAGGAGCGCGCGGTTGGCGAGTTTGCCGTCGGCGCGCAGGATCGCGGTCGAGCCGATATGCAGGAACACGCCGAGCTCGCGCGCCAGCCCGCGCGCGGTCGCGACGATGATGTCCTTGTCCTCGGAGGTGAAGGACGCGGCGCGCGCTTGCCTGTCGCGGATCAGCGCGCCGGTCATCTCCGGTGTCTGGATATAGGTCGCGCCCTGGCCGGCCGCCTCGCGCACCAGCCACTCCATGTCGGCCGCATTGCGCTCGGGACTCTCGCCCGAACGCATCTGCACTGCCGCCGCCTTGAAAACACCCATTGTCATACCCTCAAATCGACGAGCCGTTGGCGAGCAGTTTGTCCAGTCGGCCTTCTGCCTCCAGTTCGTGGAGGTCGTCGCAGCCGCCGACATGCGTGTCGCCGATGAAAATCTGCGGAAAGGTCGTGCGCCCGTGAGCCCGCGACATCATCTCCCGGCGCAGTTCCGGTGAGAAGGAAGCGTCGTGCTCGGTATAGGCAACACCCTTGCGCTCCAGCAGCCGCTTGGCCGCCGTGCAATAGCCGCACATCATGCGCGTATAGATCGTGACATCGACCATGACGAATTCCGCTTCCGTTGCCGACTTATATAGTCGCGGACTCGTCCGCCCGGAAGTCCCCCGGCAACACGCGGGCAAAGGTCAGCACGTCGACGGCGGCGGCACCTCCCTTTTTCAGCGCCTTGGTGGCGGCACGCACGGTGGCGCCGGTGGTGTAGACATCGTCGATCAGAAGCACCCGGCGGCCGGCAATCTCGATCTCGGCCTCGGCGGGTACGCGAAAGGCGGCGCGCACGTTTTCCTCGCGCTCCTGCCGTTCCAGTCCGACCTGCTGGCGGGTGAGTTTGACACGCCGCATGGCGGAAGGCGCGAAAGACAGCCCGCTGAGTTCGCAAACCGCGCGCGCCAGTTCCGCCGATTGGTTGAACCGCCGCCTGAAAAAACGGCGCCAATGCAGCGGCACAGGCACCACCACATCCGCGTCGGCGATGAGGTCGGCGCCCACGCGGACCATCCACCGCGCCATCCAGGGAGCGAGATCGGTGCGGTCCTGGTATTTCAGCCCTTGCACCATCTGACGGGCAACACCGGAATAGGCGACCGCAGCCCGCGCCCGTTCGAAGGGCGGCGGATCGGCGATCGCCTCCGCCGACAGAAAGCCTTCGCCCATGTGGTGAGTGAACGGCGTGCCCATCACCGGGCACCAGGGCCGCTCCAGCAGCCGCAGCTTCGGCCAGCAGGCGCCGCACAGCACGCCGGGCTGCGAGACCTGCCGGCGGCAACCGGCGCAGACCGGCGGAAACAGGATCCTCGCTGGCCAGCCCAAAACCGAGCGAGCTGCCGACCGGGCTGCCGACCCGGCCAGCTTCCTGATCTCGTCGGACTTGATCTTAGGCATCGGATCGGCCACGTGATTGGTTTCTCGTCGCCACTATACGAACCATATCAGGGCGCGGACATACAAGGACCCATCCCTTGCAGCCTATAATGGATACCTCTCTATGGATGGCGCACAAGCGGCGCGCGCTGATCCATCCGGTTGACGGTGCCGACTTCCTCATGCATCGCGCCGCCGAGGACCTTGCCGACCGGCTGGGCGCCGTCGAGCGCAGGTTCGCCAAGGCGGCGGTGCTGTTTTGCCAGACCTCGGCCGCGGCCGATGTCCTTGCGCGGAGCGGCAAGGTAGCGGACATCGCCCGTGTCGAGACGGACGCGGCTTTCCTGAATGGTGCCGCCGGTTTGATTGCACCGCTGGAGACCGTGCCGTTCGAGCCGCAGGGTCTCGATCTGGTGGTGTCGCTTTTGTCGCTGCAGGCGATGAACGACATCCCGGGCATGCTGATCCAGATCCGCCGCGCCCTGCGGCCGGACGGACTTTTCCTGGGCGCCTTCGCAGGCGCCGGCACGCTTTCGGAACTGCGCGAAAGCCTGCTTGCCGCGGAAACCGACATCTACGGTGGCGCCAGCCCGCGCGTCATCCCGTTCACCGATGTGCGCGACGCCGGCGCACTGCTGCAGCGCGCCGGTTTCGCGCTGCCGGTCGCCGACGTCGAGACGGTGACCGTGCGCTATGCCAACCTGTTTGCGCTTATGGCCGATCTGCGTGCCATGGGCGAAACCACCGCGCTTGCCGATCGTAGCCGGCGGCCAGGCTCACGCAGGTTGTTTGCCCGCGCCGCGGAAATCTACGCCGAACGCTTTTCCGATCCCGATGGTCGCATCAGGGCAAGCTTCTCGATTGTCTGGATGTCAGGCTGGGCGCCCGACGCGTCGCAGCAAAAGCCGCTGAAACCCGGTTCGGCCAAGGTTTCGCTAAAGACTATATTGGAGGATCCTGAAGGACATTGACCCGTTCGCGGGCACTAGCTCTAGGGGGCGAAGGCGTTGGCAAGTTTGCTGGAATCGTCGCTGAACAACCAGGTGATCGAATTGAAGACCTGGCTGATACCGCCGATGATCGTCAGCGACAACACGCAGACAATCAGGCCGTATTCGACGGCCGTGGCGCCGTTTTCGTCCTTCAGAAAGCGCAGCAGCACTGTTTTCATCACTCAATTCCCTCTTGCCGCGACCTTACCGCCGATCTGTTAAGAAAGGTTAACGGCAAAGGCTTAACAGGCGATGAAATCGCCGCCTTTCGGAAATGTCTTAACCTTTGTCAGCAGTCGCCACTGCGTTTGCCATCGGAGCGGATAATACAGACCCCATCGGGCGCGGCCTGCAGCACGCTGCGGCGCACCGTATAAGTGCTGCGATGGCCGATCGAACCGGTGGCCGTCATATCGAGGCCGGGGAAGTCATCGCGAGCCGTTTGCGAACGCGTCTGGCTGTCGAGGAAAGGGGTCGCGATCAGCGCCAGCGCCACCGCCGCCGATCCGAACAGCAGCGTGACCCGCAGGACCCCCATGCCAGCATCGGCGGCACGAAAACCGCGGTCGGGCCGGATCGAATCCCAATCCCTGTCCAGGCTCATTCTATCGCTCCCCAACGAATGGCGGCTGCCGCACGAAAACGGCCATGCATCAATTTTTCATGATGAGATAAATCTTCCATTAACGCTGGCCGATATGGACCGTGGTCCGGTCAGACCTCAAAGAAGATCGATGAGGAACGGGATCAATGGCGCATCGGCCGGCGGCATCGGATAGTCGCGCATCTGTTTCGGCCGCACCCATTTCAGCGCCTGCCCTTCCCGCGGCTGGGCGATGCCGCGGAAGCGGCGGCAGACGAATAGCGGCATCAGCAGATGGAAGTCGTCATAGGAATGGCTTGCGAAGGTCAGCGGCGCCAGGCAGGGGATCTCGGTTTCGATGCCGATCTCCTCATGCAGTTCACGGACGAGGCATTGCTCCGGCGTCTCGCCGGCTTCGACCTTGCCGCCGGGAAACTCCCACAGGCCGGCAAGTTGTTTGCCTTGCGGTCGCTGTGCCAGCAGCACGCGGCCGTCGGCATCGACCAGCGCGCATGCGGCGACCAGGAGCAGGCGCTTGCCGCCGGATGCCAGATCATTCATGTCCGGGCGGCCGGCGGTAATGATAGCGATAGACTTCTTCGAAGCCGAGCGCGTGGTAGAGTGCCAGCGCAGGCGCGTTACCGGCCTCGACCTGCAGCCAGGCTTCCCGCGCGCCGCGCAGCCTCGCCCATTTCAGCGCCGACAGGATCAGGTTGCGGCCGTGGCCCTTGTTGCGCGCCGCCTTGTCGGTGGCGATCTCGAACAGGCCGGCGAGATCGCCGTCATGCACGCAGATCAGCGTCGCCAGCGGCTCCGCTCCATCCTCCAGTGCGAATAGCCCGGCCTCGGGCTGGATAGCGCCGATGATCTCCGACAGGCCCGGCCGCAGCGATACATCCGAGCCGCTGACCTTGAGCGATGCGCCGATGAAGCGGCTGATGTCCTTGAGCGGGATCTGGTCCATGGCGGCGTCGAGCCGCGCGTCGGCCAGCGGCAGCCGCATGACGAGCGATTCGTCGAACCGGCTCCAGCCCTCCTTGTCGAGATGGCTGGCAAGATCGGGACCGGAGAGTGGCGACATGCGGAACGTCAGCGGCCGGCCGTACGCGTCGAAACGGCGGCCCGCGCGACCGATGCGGTCGGCCATGTGCTGGATGTCGCCGGGATCGAGCGGATTGACCGAGTTAAGCCGCTTTGCCGGATGGCCGGCGGTCAGGCGCACCACCCAGGTGCCGTCATAATGGACGGCGGCCGCGGGCCAGGCGCGAAAACCGGCCGCCTCGTAGCGGCGCACGGTCGCGAGCATGCTTGCCGGATTGCGCGAAACCAAGGCGATCAGCTCCGATAGTCGCCATTGATGGCGACATATTCCTTGGTGAGATCGCAGGTCCACACCGTCGCCTTGCCGCGGCCGATGCCGATATCGGCGCGGATACGGATGTCATCGCGCTTCATGTAGGCCGAGGTCGCGGCCTCAGAATACGCGGGATCGCGCTGGCCCTCATGTGCCAGTCTGTTGTCGCCGAACCAGATCGACAGAAGGTCGCGGTCGGCGGGCTCGCCGGCCTTGCCGACGGCCATGACGACACGGCCCCAATTGGCGTCCTCGCCGGCGACCGCCGTTTTGACCAGCGGCGAATTGGCGATCGACAGCGCGATGCGCTTGGCCGAACGGGCCGACTTGGCCCCGGTGACGGTGACCTCGACCTGCTTGCGGGCGCCCTCGCCGTCGCGCACCACTTGCAGCGCCAGCGATTTCAGCACCTTGCCGAGCGCCCGGCGGAACTGACCAAGGCGGGCATCTCTGGGATCGGTGATTTCAGGCGCGCCGCGCTTTGCCGCCTTGCCGGTGGCGAACAACAGCAGCGTATCGCTGGTCGAGGTGTCGCTGTCGACGGTCACCGCATTGAATGTCTTGGCCGTGCCCCGCGACAGCAGGTCCTGCAGGACCGGTGCCGCGATCGGTGCGTCGGTGGCGATGAAGGAGAGCATCGTCGCCATGTCGGGCGCGATCATGCCCGCGCCCTTGGAAATGCCGTTGATGATGACATCGGCATCGCCGAGCTTGACCGTCTGCGTCGCCACCTTCGGATAGGTGTCGGTGGTCATGATGGCCTTTGCCGCTTCGGTCCACAGGTCCGGCTTGCCGTCACTGACCAGCCCTGCGAGCAGATGGCTGAACTTGGTTGTGTCGAGCGGCTCGCCGATGACACCGGTCGAGGCCAGGAAAACCTCGCCTGGCGTGCAGCCGACGGCCTTTGCCGCAGCTTCGCCCGTCATCGCGGTGGATTCGCGGCCTTTCTTGCCGGTGAAGGCGTTGGCGTTGCCGGAATTGACGACCAGCACCCGCGCCTTGCCGGCGCCAAGGTTCTGCCGGCAGAAATCGACCGGCGCCGAGGGGCATTTCGACTTGGTGAACACGCCGGCGACCGCGGTCCCGGCGTCGAACACCATGGCCAGCAGGTCCGTGCGGTTCTTGTACTTTATTCCCGCTTCGGCGGTGGCGATGCGCACCCCCTCGATTTCAGGCATCTTGGGGTATTTCTTCGGCGCGAGCGGCGAAATCGTCGTGGACATGGGACCTCGGGCGGGAAAATCGCAAGGGGAAGGCCGGTTTGCCCGATACGGCGCGCCGGTGCAAGCGCGTTTTCGTCGCTCCCGCCAGGGGCCAACCCGTTCAGGATGAAGCTTGCATTTCAAATCTGTTGGCGTCGCCGGGGTCCTGCGCGACGACTACCTGTCGCCGGACGTCGAGGACATGCACGCCACCGTCAAGCGCCTTTATGACCCCTCCGCCAACATGACCTTCTCCAAAAACGGGTCGTTTCGTTTCATCGCCGGATCACTTATCATGCCGACGACTTGAAACGAGGACGACAGGAATGGCCGAGGCGGATACGGCGCGCAAATCGATCGGTGCGCGGCGCAATCCCGACAGTGCGGACGCCATTCTGGAGGCCGCCGAGGCCGTCCTCGTCGAAGCCGGTTATGCCAGTTTTTCGATCGAGGCGGTGGCGCGGCGCGCGCGCGCCGGCAAGCCGACCATCTACCGCTGGTGGCCGAGCAAGGCGGCCCTGCTGCTGGAGGTCTACCAACGCCAGAAGCGCGTCGACGTGCCCGATACGGGAAAACTGGAAGAGGATCTCGTCGGCTTCCTGATGAACCTGTTCACGCACTGGCGCGAGACATCGTCGGGCAGCGTGTTCAGGTCGCTGATCGCCGAGGCGCAGTCGGATGAAACCGCGGCCGAAGCCCTTGCCGATTATGCCGGAGGACGCCGGACCCACACCGGCCAGATCATCGAGCGCGCCAAGGCAAGGGGCGAGATCACCAGCGACATCGATCCGGGCGTGGTCGCCGACCTCGTGGCGTCCTACGCCTGGCGGCATCTCCTGACCAACCGGCTCGACGAATCCGAAGCGACGATCCGCAAGGTGGTCCGCTACCTCCTGCAAGGCATAGCGGCACCCGACAGGTAGGCATCGCTGGCACGTGCCAACGAAAAAGGGCGCGGCGCCTTTTGGCTGCCGCGCCCTTCTTTCGAGCCGTTCGGGCTTACTTGGCGCTTTCCAGCGCGTCGACGGTCTTCTTCAATTTGGCGTCGGGGATCTCGACCTTGGCGCCGGCGCGCAGCGACTTGACCAGCGCGAAATACTTGTCGCGGATGACGGCCTGCTTGGCCTGGTCCTTGACGTCGTCGAAGGCCGGCGGCTGCTTGGCGCGCTTGTCCTCGAGCTTGATGACATGCCAGCCGAACTGCGACTGCACCGGCTGCTCGGTGTACTTGCCGACATCGAGCGCGAACGCCGCCTTGTCGAATTCCGGCACCATCTGGCCAGGTCCGAACCAGCCGAGGTCGCCGCCATTGCTCTTGCCGCTCGGATCTGAGGTGTGTTCGTTGGCAAGCTTCTGGAAGTCGGCGCCGCCATCGAGCTGCTTGATGATCGCCTCGGCCTCTTCCTTCGTCTTCACGAGGATGTGACGGGCATGCACCTCGTTTACCGGCGGCGTGTTGGCGATTTCCTGGTCGTAGCGGGCGCGAACCTCGGCGTCGGTGACTTTGTCGACGACGCCCTTCTCGACCATTTCGCCATGCAGCGCGCGCTGCTGCAGGAAAGCCATGCGGCGCTGGAAGTCGGGATCCTTGTCGAGGCCAGTGGCGACCGCCTGGGCGGCCATGACGCGGATTTCGATGGCCGCCGAAAGGGCCGCCGCGCGGCGCTGTTCAGCCGGCAACTGCGCGAACTGCTGCGACAGCTCACCTTCAGCGAGCACCAGATCGGCTTCGGTCAAAGGCTGGCCGTTGACGGTGGCGACCACGGCATTCGGGTCGACCGGCGCCGCGGCAGGTGCCGCCGCATCCGCCGGGGCGGCCGGTGCGGGAGCGGTCTCCTGCGCCATCGACGGTGACAGGCAAAGAGCCGACAGGCCGAGGACCAGGCCAAGGCTGGCAAGCGACGCACGGCTGAACAACAAGGACATAAGGATGACTCCGGTGAGGGATTGTAAGGAGGCGGCTTCCAGATCAGCCAGATTGTGGCGGAATTTGGCGCGACCGGCAGGGCCAGCGCGGCGTTGACATCAGTTGAGCCCCCTCTTATCTGTCCATCGACTTGGCGTCCAGAACCGTTTTCCGGGCGCTTTTTGTGTTTGCCCGTATTCAGGCGGTGCGTTCACGTGGATGTGATGGGGCCGGCCGGCGCCTGTCTCAAGATTGAGAATTCTATCGAAAGGACCATTGGATGGTCAGTCTCGGCGGTCTCGCCCGTAAGGTTTTCGGCTCCTCCAACGACCGTCGGGTCAAATCGACCCGCCCCCGCGTCGAGGCGATCAACGCCATGGAAAACGAGATGCGGGCGCTGTCCGACGCCGAGCTTGCCGGCCGCACGGAAAAATTCCGCCAGGACATCGCCAACGGCGCCAGCCTTGACGATCTGCTGATCCCGGCCTTCGCAACCGCCCGCGAAGCGGCGCGCCGCGTGCTTGGCATGCGCCCCTTCGACGTCCAGTTGATCGGCGGCATGGTGCTGCACAATGGCGGCATCGCCGAGATGCGTACCGGCGAGGGCAAGACCCTGGTCGCGACGCTGCCGGTCTATCTCAACGCGCTCGCCGGCAACGGCGTCCATGTCGTCACCGTCAACGACTACCTCGCCACCCGCGACTCCGAATGGATGGGCCGCGTCTACAAGTTCCTCGGCCTTTCGGTCGGCGTCATCGTCCACGGCCTGTCGGACGAGGAGCGCCGCGTCGCCTACGCCTCCGACGTCACCTACGCCACCAACAACGAACTCGGCTTCGATTATCTTCGCGACAACATGAAGTACGAGCGCGCCCAGATGGTGCAGCGCGGTCACAATTACGCGATCGTCGACGAGGTCGATTCCATCCTGGTCGACGAGGCGCGCACGCCGCTGATCATTTCCGGTCCGCTCGAGGACCGTTCGGAAATGTACAACACCATCGACACCTTCATCATCCAGCTGCAGCCGCAGGATTATGAGATCGACGAGAAGCAGAAGACCTCGATCTTCACCGAGGAAGGCACCGAGAAGCTCGAGAACATGCTGCGCGATGCCGACCTGCTCAAGGGCGAGTCGCTCTACGACGTCGAGAACGTCGCCATCGTCCATCACGTCAACAACGCGCTGAAGGCGCATCGGCTGTTCCAGCGCGACAAGGACTATATCGTGCGCAACGGCGAGATCGTCATCATCGACGAATTCACCGGCCGCATGATGCCCGGCCGCCGCTATTCGGAAGGCCTGCACCAGGCGCTCGAAGCCAAGGAGCACGTGGCGATCCAGCCGGAGAACCAGACGCTCGCCTCCGTCACCTTCCAGAACTATTTCCGCCTCTACAAGAAGCTTTCCGGCATGACCGGCACGGCGCTGACCGAGGCCGAGGAATTCGGCAACATCTACGGTCTCGAAGTCACCGAGATCCCGACCAACCTGCCCGTTATCCGCAAGGACGAGGACGACGAGGTCTATCGGACGGTCGAGGAGAAGTACAAGGCCATCGTCAGGGAGATCCGCGAAGCCAGCGCCAAGGGCCAGCCCACACTGGTCGGCACCACCTCGATCGAAAAGTCCGAGCAGCTGGCCGAGCGCCTGCGCAAGGAAGGTTTCAGCGATTTCGAGGTGCTGAACGCCCGCCACCACGAGCGCGAGGCCGCGATCGTCGCCCAGGCCGGCAAGCCTGGCGCCATCACCATCGCCACCAACATGGCCGGCCGCGGCACCGACATCAAGCTCGGCGGCAATGCCGAGATGCGCATCGCCGAGGAACTGGGGGACATGCCCGAAGGTCCCGAGCGCGAGGCGCGCGAACAGGAAATCAATGCCGACGTCGAGCGCCTGAAGGAAAAGGCGCTGGCCGCCGGCGGCCTCTACGTGCTCGCCACCGAGCGCCATGAATCGCGCCGCATCGACAATCAGCTCAGAGGTCGTTCGGGACGACAGGGCGACCCCGGCCGCTCGAAATTCTTCCTGTCGCTGCAGGACGACCTGATGCGCATCTTCGGCTCCGAGCGCATGGACGGCATGCTGCAGAAGCTCGGCCTCAAGGAAGACGAGGCTATCATCCATCCCTGGATCAACAAGGCGCTGGAAAAGGCGCAGAAGAAGGTCGAGGCGCGCAACTTCGACATCCGCAAGAACCTGCTGAAATATGACGACGTCTCCAACGACCAGCGCAAGGTGGTGTTCGAGCAGCGCATCGAGCTGATGGACGGCGAAGGCCTCTCGGAAACCATCGTCGAGATGCGCGAAGGCGTCATCGACGAGATCGTCGCCAAGGCCATTCCCGAAAACGCCTATGCCGAACAATGGGACGTCGCGGGCCTGAAAGCCGAGGTCGCCGAATTCCTCAATCTCGACCTGCCGGTCGAGGACTGGGTGAAGGAAGAAGGCATCGCCGAGGACGACATCCGCGAGCGCATCTCTGCCGCCGCCGACTCCGCCGCCAAGGAACGCGCCGACCGTTTCGGCCCCGAGGTGATGACCTATGTCGAGCGCTCGGTGGTGTTGCAGACGCTCGACCATCTGTGGCGCGAGCACATCGTCAATCTCGATCATCTGCGCTCGGTGGTCGGCTTCCGCGGCTACGCCCAGCGCGATCCGCTGCAGGAATACAAGGGCGAGGCATTCGAGCTGTTCCAGGCGATGCTCGGCAATCTGCGCCAGGCCGTCACCGCGCAGCTGATGCGCGTCGAACTGGTCCGCCAGGCCGCCGAAGCGCCGCCGCCGGAAGCGCCCGACATGTTCGGCAGCCACATCGACGGCACCACCGGCGAGAATGATTTCGAAGGTGGCGAGACCGCCCTCCTGGTCCGTCCGGAGCAGAATGTCATCGTCGCCCCCGAGGATCGCGACCCGAACAACCCTGCCACCTGGGGCAAGGTCGGCCGCAACGAGGCCTGCCCCTGCGGCTCCGGCAAGAAATACAAGCACTGCCACGGCGCGTTCGCCTAAGGGCGCGCTCTTTCTTCTCCCCGTTTCACGGGGAGAAGGTGGCCCGAAGGGTCGGATGAGGGGCGGCGCCAAGTTCGGCAATTAGCGTTTGTTTGTGGCAAAAACGATGCCTCGCCCGCTCCCCCGCGAGCCGGTTCGTCCGCAGATGGTCTTCCTTCCTCTTCCCGCCTCAGCGCAAAATCTCCGAAACCCGGCGCCGCCCCTCATCCGCCTGCCCGTCCTCCGCAGCAGCTGCGGAGGTGGACCGGCACCTTCTCCCCCTTATAGTGACGGGTAGAAGGAAGCTCCTCACCCAACCGTTTCTTAAGGTGTCTTCGCTACACCAAAGCCTGAAAAGAGGCGGAAAACGGAGAGAAATCGGGGTGCGCTTTTCCGCGGCCACGACTGCCGGGCGGTTCTTGCCGCAGCGTTTGGCGCTGCGCGTGGGGCCGCTGCTTGACCGCATCGATGCCGCGCTGTTCACCGCCGATGAACGCGGCGAGGCCGGCCGCATGTCTGTCATCGCCTTCTCCATCCGCATCGTCAGCGCCGTCATCGCCTTCATCAGCCAGGTGTTGATGGCGCGCTGGATGGGCTCGTTCGAATACGGTATCTTCGTGCTGGTCTGGGTGACGATGGTCATCGTCGGCAACCTCGCCTGCCTCGGCTTCCACACATCGGTCATCCGCTTCATTCCCGAATACCGCGAGCGCGGCCTGATGGACGAATTGCGCGGCATCGTCGTGGCCAGCCGCCTGTTCGTGCTGATCGCCTCGACACTGATCGCCGGGCTCGGCGCCCTCGGTGTCTGGCTAGCCGCACCCTGGATCGAAAACTACTACGTGATACCGTTCATCCTCGGCGTCATCTGCCTGCCGATGATCGCGCTGTCGGATTTGCTGCAAGGGCTGGCGCGCGCCAATTCATGGGCATTGTTCGCGCTGTCGCCGACCTACCTTATACGGCCGGTGCTGATCCTGCTGTTCATGGCGCTGATGCTGTGGGCGGGCTACGCCCCCGACGCGCGGACGGCGATCTTCGCCTCGATCGCCGCTACCTACGTCACCACGCTAAGCCAGCTCATCGGCATCACCCAGCGCATGGAAAGGCAGATACCGGCCGGCCCGATGAAGGTGCATTTCGCGCAATGGTTCGTCGTCTCGCTGCCGATCTTCCTGGTCGAGAGCTTCTTCTTCCTGCTGACCAATGCCGATGTGCTGATGGTCGGCGCCTATATGGATCCCAACGACGTCGCCGTCTATTTCGCCACTGTCAAGACACTGGCGCTGGTGCATTTCGTCTATTTCGCGGTCAAGGCCGGCGTCGCCCAGCGCTACGCGCAGTTCACCCATGGCGAGCCGGAAAAGCTTGCCGTCTTCGCCCGCGAGACGGTGTCGTGGACATTCTGGCCCTCGCTGCTGATGGCGTTCCTGGTGCTGGCGCTGGGCGAACCGATGCTGGTGCTGTTCGGCCCGGAATTCACGTCCGGCTATCCGCTGTTGTTCCTGCTCGTCTTCGGCGTCGTGGCGCGTGCCGCCGTGGGTCCTTGCGAAAGCCTGCTCACCATGAGCGGCAACCAGAATGTCTGCGCCGCCGTCTATGCCATGACACTCGCCTTCAACATCGGGCTCAACGTGGTGCTGATCCCGCTTTTCGGCCTGTGGGGCGCGGCCATGGCCACCGCCTTTGCGATGATCTTCGAGGCCGGCGCGCTGTCCTTCACGGTCTGGCGCAAGCTCGGCATCGTCATGGCGATCTTCGTGCCTGCCAAAGGAGCCGCCTGATGGCCGCCATCCCCTTGCTCGAGGAAACCAGCGGCGGTCCCGCCGGCGCCATGGTGTCGGGCCTTGCCGGGCTGGCGCGCGATGCCGACCCGGCCCATATCGAGATCCTCGCCAACAACCGGCCCGAGCGCAAACTGGCCATCTACCCGGCATCGGCCGGCTTCGACCTGGTCGAGGAACTGGACTATCTCTGCGCCCGCACGATCGAGCCGAACGTCTTCTTCAACCCCCGCTTCCTGGCGCCGGCCATGCCCCGGCTGGAAGACCGCGAGGTGCGTCTTGCCGTGATCCGCGACGGTGATGAATACCGCAACCGGCTGCGCCTGCTGGTGCCGATCTCGGTGGAACGGCCGGTGGTACCGCTGGGCGTGCCGGTCATGCGCACATGGTCGAGCCCGTTCGGCCCGCTCGGCACGCCGCTGATCGACCGCGACGATCCGGTCGGCGTGGTCGAGGATTTCTTCTCGATGCTGTCGCGCCCGCATTTGAAGCTGCCGAAAGTCCTGGTCCTGCCCGACATCAGGCTGGACGGTCCTGTGGCGAGCCTGATCGGCACCGTGGCCGAGACGCGCGGCCTGATGCTGGTCACCACCGGCCAGACCCCGCGCCCGGTGCTGGAGAGCGAGCTCGAGGGCGACGATTATCTGAAGGCTTCGCTGCGCGCGCACCATTACCGCGAGTTCCGCCGCCTCAAGCGGCGCCTCGGCGATCTCGGCAAGCTCGAGCATGTCGTGGCACGCGGCCCCGAGGAGATCCGCCACGCCATCGAGCACTTCCTGACGCTGGAAGCGTCCGGCTGGAAAGGCCGCGAGCGCACCGCCATGGCGATCGACCGTTTCCGCGCCGCCTTTGCGCGCGAGGCGGTGCACCGGCTGGCCGAACAGGACATGTGCCGCATTCATTCGCTGACGCTGGACGGCCGCACCATCGCTTGCCTGATCGTCTTCGTCGAGGCCGGCGTCGCCTATACCTGGAAGACCGCCTATGACGAGACGCTGGCCGTCTATTCGCCCGGCACGCTGCTGATGATCGAGGTCACCAGGCAGCACCTCGACGACCCCAACATCATGATGACCGATTCCTGCGCCGTGCCCGACCACCCGGTGATGAGCCGGCTATGGAGCGAGCGCAAACCGGTCGGCACGCTGGTGATCGGGTTGACCAGGGACTCCGACCGTCTCGCCCGCCAGGCCGCCTCGCAACTGCACCTCTACCGCGAGACGCGCAACATGGCGCGCCTGCTGCGCAACCGGATGAAGAGTTTGCTGAAAAGGCGGTAGTGCCATCGAGAGCATGGATCGGCCGCGGGAGGAAGTTTGGGTGCCCTTGCAAGGCATAGATTGGTGAATTCCCTTCTAGCGCTATTCATCCCGCCAGATCACGCGGCGCACGAATTTGATCCCAACCAACCGACGGTATCGAACTCTAACCGCCTCCTCACCGACAAGGTGGAGCAATTCCGCATCTATGCTCTCGCTCGTGCGGCATATCTGGCAGGTCATCCTGCCGCGCAGCGCCTCGATCGGTACATTCCCGTAGACTTCTCTCAACTCTGCCGGCTTGAAGAACCGTTTGATGTTGCAGTTCCGGCAACGAATGAGCGCGACCTGCCCCGCATTGTGGGCATGCATAAGGGTCCATGGGGCGCCTTTGTGCCATCGTTCGGGTTGGTCGGGCATACGGCAGAAAGAGGAACATATTCCTCTCTCGTCAAGAGTGGGGTTGCCACTTTGTACCAGTTTCGTTCACTTTGCTAAATTAGCCGCAGGAGCCATCCCGTCTCATGCTCGAGATGGTTTGACCGGTGATCGGCCGTCGCTCGTCACGAGCGTTCGGATCGAACTGTCTCCACGGAAAGCGACCCGGCCGGAAGCGGCTGTAAAAGGTCGGCCTCGGGCTCCGTCAGATTGATCCAGGCGGACCACTTCTCTGGCTGGAGCACCACGACCTGGCGATTGTGGTACGGCGCGACGTCTGGTCCCGGCTCAGTCGTCAACATCGTAAATGTCGGCGGCTTGTTGCCGGTCCCTTCGCGCCACAAGCCTGCAATCGCCATGAATGGCGCGCGGTTCAGCGTGAACCGATGCTTTGCCTTGGGGTACTTCGTGCCCGTGAATTCGAAGAAGCCCGACGCCGGCACCAGACAGCGCTGGCTATTCCCGAATTGCCGGCCTTCCGAGCGGAAGTTGAAGACAGGGCCGCCCCTTGGCCCGACCGGTGGAAATCCGAACGCCATCGAAGCCAGTTCTACCGCGTCGCCGGCAGCGCGCATGATTGGTGCCGGATCGTTAATGTGGATGTCGTCCACCCTTGGCAAATCGAGTTCACTTTGATGATCCGGGACTTTGAGCGCCAGCGACGCCATCGTGCGGCAATATTCGGCCCAAGCGACATGTTGCTCGTAATCGTTGCACATGAATGGCTCCGGAGCGCTCACCGCCACCTAAAACTACGGCGCGAGCCCGAAATGGCAAGCAGGTCACCAACGACGTCGGCTTCGGTCTCGGCGTTAACAAATGCAGCGCGCGCCCGCGCGACGCGACCCAACAGGTCCTGGTTACCGGCAACTGAATATAGGCAAGCTATTCCGGAACATTTTAGCAGAGCTGGATGTTGGATGTCATGACGGGGCCATGCTCGCCCTGCTTTGGACAGAGCATCGAGGAGAGAACCATGGATTGGAACCGCATCGAAGGAAACTGGAAGCAATTCAAGGGCAAGGTGAAGGAACAGTGGGGCGATCTCACCGACGACGATCTCGACCAGATCGCCGGGAGGCGCGACCAGCTGGAGGGCAAGATTCAGGAACGCTACGGCATCGCGAAGGATCGCGTTCGCCAGGAGGTCGACGACTGGTATCGCCGCCAAACCTGGTAGTTCGTTCAAACATCCATTTTGCTGAGAGGGCGCCGGCATGGGCCGGCGTCCTTTTTTTCCGTCCTGGGCAGACGGCTGCGGTCCCCTCAGCTTGGTCTTGCAGATCGAGAACTGGCTGACGCTGGCAAAACTCCGGCCACACCGGCGCCTTCCGCTTTGAAAGCCTTCCGGGCGCAACCTCCGGTGACTGCTTGCTGAACTTCAAAGGGCGTATTGGTCGCGATGATCAAAACAAACGGCCATGGTCCGACCAATTGCGAAATTGACCACCGCCTCCACCAGGGCATCATCGCTGCATGGCCAGTCCGGCGCCAGGCGTCGAACCTCCGCGATCACTTCCCGGGTGGAGACTATCGCAAATGCCTCCCGCCCTAATAGCGTTATGGAAACAAGCTCTTCGCTTGTCAGGCGAGGTAAGATCCGATGCCGCGTCATGTTCACCGCGTTTCCTCCCAACGATGAACGTTAAAGATAGAGCCTAGCGCGAAGCCCTGAGGTCAGCGAGCTAAAATGTGGTCTGACCAAAATGGCTCACGCCCTCGGTCTTATTGACACCTCACAACTCACCCCGCGCGACGCCAATGTCTGCTCCACGATGTACCTTCCGATCGTTCGCGAACACGCGTCCTTGACCTTTCCCACGCTATGGTGATTTCACCTTTACCTGCCGGCGCATTATTTTGGCTGGACCACGATCCACCTCGATGACCCGCCTCGGACGGCAGCTAAGTTGACAATTGACTTCATGGACCTACCGGGCGGCCCGTGGTGCCCCTAGCCGGGATCGAACCAGCACTCCTTGCGGAACTCGATTTTGAGTCGAGCGCGTCTACCAATTCCGCCATAGGGGCTCAGGCCGGGCGGCCTGGATGGGCGCGGACTATACGGTCGGGGGCCTGTTCGTCAACTGGCCAATTCTCGGTATCGCACTGGATGCGACCAATCTTCGCCTTTTTGATTTCGTGGCGCTGCTGCCATTGTGCAGCGCGGAAAATCTTTCTAGACAGGCTGCGCATCAAAGCACGGCGTGTCTGGAGACATGGGTGCGGCGCGGTTTTGGGTCACATGCACTAGGAGAGCCGATGCTTCGCGGACTGTACGACTGGACCCTGTCGCTGGCGGCCCGCAAATCCGCCGAATGGTGGCTGGCCTTCATCGCCTTCGTCGAAAGCTCGGTATTCCTGGTGCCGGCCGACGTGCTCTATCTGCCGATGGCATTGTCGCGGCCGGATCGCGCCTATCGCTACGCCTTTATCGCCACGGTCGCCTCGGTGTTGGGCGGCATTGCCGGCTGGTTCATCGGCCACTACGCCTATGACGCGGTGGCGCGGCCTATCCTGGAGTTCTACGGCAAGTATGACGAGTTCGAGCAATTGCGCTCCTCTGCGGGCATAAGCATCGAGTTCATTGCCCTGATGCTGGTCACCTCGGGTGCCGCGCATCTGCCGCCCATCAAGGTGGTGACGATCCTGTCCGGCGCCCTGGGCGTCAACCTGGCGCTGTTCATCGTGCTGGCCATCATCGCGCGCGGCGGCCGCTTCCTGCTCCTGGCGTGGCTTTTGCGCCGCTATGGCGAGCCGATCCGCGAATTCATCGAAAAGCGCCTGGGCCTGATCGCCGGCGCCGCCGCGGTTGCCCTGATTTTGCTCTATATTCTGATCAAATACGCTCTCTGAGGCTCTCTCGAAACCGGGTGACGGTTTGGAGAGGGGCAAGCAGACCTGGCGGACGGCGAACACAGTGGACGAGAAACCGATGACAGCGACCATGAATGCCGATACCGGACGCCAGCGGACGCGAGCAGCCTTGTTTCTCGCGGTCGCGATGGCCGCGACCGTTGGTTCGGCGCTCGGCTTCCAGCACATTGGCGGCTACATCCCCTGCCATCTCTGTCTGGAACAGCGCACGCCATATTACATCGGCGTGCCCTTGATGGTGCTGGCAGCGATCACATCGATGCTGCGAGCACCGGCATGGGTGACGCGCGGCCTGCTGGCCATCGGCGGCCTCTTGATGCTCTACGGCCTCTATCTCGGCGTCTACCACTCCGGCGTCGAATGGGCATGGTGGCAGGGTCCGGCCGATTGCACGGCAGGCGCCGGCCCGGTCGACACCGGCGGCAAGGGCGTGCTCGACGCGCTCGACAAATTCGTGCCGCCCTCCTGCGACAAGGCGGCGCTGCGCATCCTCGGCCTGTCACTGGCCGGCTGGAACGCCATCGCCAGCCTGATCCTCGCCGCCGTCGCCTTCCGCGGCGCGCTGGCCCGCGATTAAACCAGCGCGACGCAGAGTTCGTCCAGAAATTCGGCAGGCTGAATCGAATGGCGCGGCTTCCGAGAACCGGAGCGGAGCGTACTTAAGTACGTGACCACCGGAAGCGCAGAAAGCTGAGTCAGGCGGCCAGCATGGCGGATTTCTGACGAACTCTATGGCTCCAGTTCGACATCCCAGTATAGATAATCCATCCAGCTTTCATGCAGATGGTTGGGCGGGAACAGCCGGCCGTTGTTGTGCAGATCGTGCACCGTCGGCTGGTACGGCTTCTGCAGAGGCCACATCTTGGCTTGCGACGGCATCATGCCGCCCTTCCTCAAATTACAGGGCGAACAGGCGGCGACGACGTTCTCCCATGTCGTGGCACCGCCGCGATGGCGAGGGATGACATGGTCGAAGGTCAGGTCGTCGGGCGTGCTGCAATACTGGCACTGGAAACGATCGCGCAGGAAGACGTTGAAGCGGGTGAAGGCCGGATGCCTGGACGGCTTCACATAGGCCTTCAGGCTTACCACGCTCGGCAGCTTCATCGAGAAGGTCGGCGAGGACACTGCGTGTTCGTATTCGGCCACGATGTTCACCCGGTCGAGGAACACCGCCTTGATGGCATCCTGCCAGGACCAGAGCGACAAGGGGTAATAGCTGAGCGGACGGTAATCCGCATTCAGCACCAGCGCTGGAAGCCCATCCGGAGATACGGCAACCGTCACCTTGTTGACCTCCTTGGTTCGCACATGACCCCGAAAATCGAATTCGACTTTCGGAAAGGGTCACGCGCTGCTTCAAAAGCCCGACCGTTCGGCGCGGATACTGTAAGCCTGACATGACAGGGATGTGAAGCGGATTGTCGCTCGCGCGACGTGCCAAAAAAGCATGTTCTTTATGCTTTTTTGCGGATTCAGGCCGGCGGTGCGGCGTCCCGGCCCCTGGTTTCGCGATAATAGGACCAGAAAAGCCGCGATGCGACACCTCGCCACGGGCTCCATGATTCGGCCAGCTCGATTAGCGTTTTCTCCGCTGGACGCGGGTCGATGCCCAGCGCGTGGCCGACAGCGCTCTGCAGGGCGACATCGCGCGCCGGGAAAATATCGGGGTGCCCGGCGGCAAACAAAAGATACACTTCCGCCGTCCAGGGACCAATGCCGGGCACGGCGGTCATCCTGGTGATTGCCTCCCTGGCGTCGAGCGAACAAAGGTGATGCAGGTCGAGCCCGTCGGCTACGGCCTGCGCGACCGCGATGAGGCCGCGCTGCTTGGGCCGCGACAGGCCGGCCTCGCGAAACATGTCCTCGCCGGCGGCCAGGATCGCCTGCGGCGTCAGCGGATCGACTAGCTTTGTCAGCCGGCCGAAGATGGCATCGGCGCTGGCCCGCGACACCTGTTGCGAGACGATGATCGAGGCCAGGCTCCTGAAACCGGGCTCCGAAAGCCTGAGCGGCACCTCGCCGGCCATGCCGCGCACCTTTTCCAGCCGTGGGTCGAGCGCGCAGAGCGCATCGAGCCCCCGCTCAACGTCGTCCAGTGTCGCGATGCGCTCCATGGTATCCTTGTCCGCGAATGTGCAGCAAAGTAGCAACCGCCAAAACCACAGCACAACCCGATTGCCGCCCGAGACATGACGCTCCTGACATTCCGCTTCGCGCCCAGCCCCAACGGCGAACTGCATCTCGGCCACGCCTATTCGGCGCTGCTCAATCAGAAGCTGGCGATGCATGCGGGCGGCCGCCTGCTGCTGCGCATCGAGGATATCGACACGGCGCGCTGCACGCCGGAGTTCGAGGCGGGCATGCTTGCCGACCTGAAATGGCTGGGCCTGGGCTGGGAAGCGCCGGTGCGCCGCCAGTCGGAGCATTTCGCCGAGTACGGGACGGTGCTGAAGCGGCTGATCCGCGAGGAACTGGTCTATCCCGCCTTCATGAGCCGTGGCGAGATCAGGGCTTTCATCGCCGACACCGAAAAGCGCGGGCGCGACTGGCCGCGCGATCCCGATGGTGTGCCGCTCTATCCGCCGGCGGACAAGGCGCTGCCGATCAGGGAACGCAAGCGGCGCATCGCCGAAAATGCGCCGTTCGCCTGGCGTCTGGACGTCGGCGCCGCCATGGCGCGTGCCGGCAAGGACCTCGCATGGGCCGAATTCAGCGGTGAGACGCTCTCCGCGACGCGTTCCGTCGAGGCTTGCCCGCAGGACTGGGGCGACGTGATCGTGGCGCGCCGCGACATCCCGACCAGCTATCACCTCGCCGTCGTCGTGGACGACGCGCTGCAAGGCGTCAGCCATGTCGTACGCGGACAGGACCTGTTTTCCGCGACCGGGGTGCAGCGGCTGCTCCAGGAGATTCTTGGGTTGCCGCAGCCGGCTTATTTCCATCACCGGCTTATCCTCGGGCCGGACGGGCGAAAACTGTCGAAGAGCCTCAAGGATACCGGCCTCGGCGCCTTGCGCGACGCGGGCGCTTCGCCTCACGACGTCAGAAGGATGGTCGGGCTTTGACCAGTACCATGTCTGGAGAAACGCTCCCCGGACGCGCGACACGTTCAATTCCCGTGACGCATGGATCAATCGTTTCGTTTTGCGCGCCGGGTTGAACAGGATTAGAGCATCGTCACGGTCAATTCTCACCAGCGTGGCGGTTTCCGGAAAATGTCCAGCATCAAGCGGTTCATCCCCGCCACCTTCGTCGTCCTTTGGGCGACCGGCTTCATCGGCGCGCGTTACGCCATGCCGTGGGCGGAGCCGTTCACCTTCCTCGCCGCGCGTTTCGTGCTGGCCGCCATCTTGCTGGCCGTCCTGACGCTTGTGCTAGGCTCGAAACCAGCTACCCGCACCGAGGCGCTGCACGCCGCCGGCGCCGGCGTGCTGATGCAAGGCATCTATCTCGGCGCGGTCTTCTGGGCCATTCATAGGGGCATGCCGGCCGGTTTTTCGGCGCTGATCGTCGGCCTGCAGCCGCTGATCACCGCGGTGCTTGCCGGCAAATTTCTGGGCGAAGCCATCCTGCCGCGCCACTGGCTTGGCCTTGCTATCGGGCTGATCGGCATCGTCATCGTGCTCTGGCCAAAACTCGGAGCGCTCGGCGGTGGCGTGACGGCGGCGACGCTGAGCGCGTCGCTGGTCTCGGTGCTCGGCATGAGTGCCGGAACCGTCTGGCAGAAGCGTTTTGCTTCCGGCGGCGACCTTGTATCGGCCACCATGTGGCAATATGTCGGCGGCGCTTCGCTGATGATCCTGGCTTCACTCGCCTTCGAAACGCAAACCGTCGTCATCACTGGCGAATTGATCTTCGCCATGGCCTGGCTGCTGCTGGTGCTGTCGCTCGGCGCCATCTTGCTTCTGATGGTGATGATCCGCGACGGCGAGATGTCGAAAGTGGCGTCGTTGTTCTACCTGGTGCCGGCGGTGACGGCCATCATCGCCTGGGCCCTGTTCGACGAACAGCTCAACGCACTTCAGATCGCCGGCATGGCGATCACCACGTTCGGCGTCGGCCTGGCAACGGCTCGACAGACCAAGGGAAGAATTGAGGAATTGAGGAATTGAGGAAAATCGGCCTATCTGGCGCTGTGTACTTCTTCTCAACTCATTAATTCTCCAGTTCTTCAATTCCCCATTTCTTCAATTCCTCAATTCTTCAGCTCGGCCGGTCAACCGACTCGGGCACGCGCCTCCAAATAACGGCTGATCGCGGCGTTGAGCTCGCCGCCCAGGATGAAGATCGCCGAGACGATGTAGAGGAAAACCACCGCGATCATGATCGAGGCGAGACCGGCATAGGTCGTCACATAGGACGAGAAATGGTCGAGATAGGTGGCGAACATCGTCGAGCCGATAAGCCATGCGGCCAGCGTGAAGACGATGCCCGGTATCAGCGAGACGAACCGGCGCTTGCCGGCCGGCAGCCAGTAGTGGACGGCGAAAAGTCCGCCGATGATGACAGTTGAGGCAATGACGTAGCGCCACAGCGTGATCGTACCCGTATAGGGTTTGATCCACACGAAATGGGCTTCCGCCAGCCGCGCCAGCAGGGGCGCGAACACCAGCAGCACGCTGATAGCCAGGAACCCGGCGGTCGCGATCAGCACGAAGAAGATGCTCTGCACCCGGCGATAAATGATGCCGCGCGTCTCCGTGACCCGATAGGCGCGGTTGAGCGACGTGCGCAGCGCCTCGATGCCGTTGGAGGCAAAGTAGGCGGCAAGCAGCACGCCATAGGTCAACAGGTCGGTGCGCCTGACGGTCAGCACGTTCAGCACTTCGCGCGCGATAGGCTTGGCGATCTGCTCGGGCCATGTGTCGAAGACCAGATGCACGGCTGTGTCGGCAAAGGCCTGGGCGCCGAGGAAGCTGGCCAGCGTCGTGGCGAAGATCAGGAACGGAAACAGCGCCATCAGCGAGGTGATCGCCAGATGGCTGGCCATCGCCCAGCCGTCATCGGTGTTGAAATGGCCGAGCGCGTCGTAGAGCACGCGGCGCAGGGCGACAATATTCCGCAGCAAGAACGCGCGCTCCCTTCGATTGTCTCGACGCCGCGAATATGGGAAGGGAATGCTGCAAATGGCAACCCTTCGTCAGACCTCGAATTCTCCAGCGGCAGAGTTGCGCACCATCATCGTCACCGGTGCGTCTTCCGGCATAGGCGCCTATTGCGCCCGTGCATTGAAGGCCGAGGGCTGGCGGGTGTTCGCGACGGCGCGCAAGCCGCAAGACATCGCCGCACTCGAAGCGGACGGAATCGAGGCTTTCTATCTCGATTACACTGAACCGGCATCGATCGCCGCCCTGGTGACCGCAGTGCTCGACCGCACCGGCGGCAAGCTCGACGCGCTGTTCAACAATGGCGCCTACGCGCAGGCAGGCGCCGTCGAGGATCTGCCCGTTGCGGCGCTCAAGGAGCAGTTCGAGGCCAATTTCTTCGGCTGGCACGACCTGACCCGCCGTCTGGTCCCGGTGATGCGCCGCCAGGGCCACGGCCGCCTCGTCCATTGCTCATCGATCCTGGGTCTCGTGCCGGTGCGCTTCCGCGGCGCCTATTCGGCGTCCAAGCATGCCTTGGAGGCCTTGATGCTCTGCCAGCGCCAGGAACTGGCCGGCAGCGGCATCCATGTCTCGCTGATCGAGCCGGGGCCGGTGAAATCGAAGATCGCCAGCAATGGCCTGCCCTGGTTCCTCGGGAATATCGACCACGAGAATTCCGTGCATCGCGCCGACTATGTCGCGCAGCTGGAGCGCATGCGCGCCGGCGGCAGTCAATCGGCCCTGAAGCCCGGGCCGGAAGTGGTCCACAAGGTGCTTTGCCACGCACTTCTGTCGCGGCGCCCACGCCCGCACTATGTGGTAACAATGTCGGCCAAGATCGGTACCATGCTCAAACGCATCCTGCCGGCAACGATGCTCCACCGCCTGCTCGCCAAGCGCGCCTGAACAAGAAAAGAACTGGAAACGCAAAAAATGACCACCGTCTTCAAGATCCTTGCCATATTGGTCATGGCCGCCGTGGTGGTCGTTCTGATAAGGGGCCTCATCAACATGATGCGCGGCGGCTCCGGTATGACCTCCAACAAGTTGATGCAGACCCGCGTTCTGCTGCAGGCGGTGGCGCTGGCGCTGATCCTGCTGGCCGTGTATTTCACCCGCAAGTGAGGCCTTTCGGGAGGCGATGTGGTCAAGCTCAACAAGATCTACACCCGCACCGGAGACGACGGCACAACCGGGCTCGGCACTGGTGAGCGGCGGCTGAAATCCGATCTCAGGGTGGACGCCTATGGCACGGTCGACGAAGCCAATGCCTGCATCGGCATGGCTCGCGTGCACACCGCACAGAGCTATCAGGCGATCGACGCCATGCTTGCCCGCATCCAGAACGACCTTTTCGACCTCGGCGCCGATCTCGCCGTGCCTGATGACGGCAAGCCGCTTGGCTACGAGCCGTTGCGCATCGTTGCCGCGCAGACCGACCGTGTCGAGCACGACATCGACCTCCTCAACAAGGAACTCCAGCCGCTGAAATCCTTCGTGCTGAACGGCGGCACGCCGGCGGCGGCTGCCCTCCATCTCGCCCGCACCGTGGCCAGGCGAGCCGAGCGGCTGATGGTGGCCCTGGCTCAGGACCCGGCCGAACACGTCAACCGCGACGGGCTGAAATACATCAACCGCGTCTCGGATTTCCTGTTTGTCGCCGCCCGGGCGGTCAATGACAATGGAAATGCCGACGTGCTATGGGTTCCCGGCAAGAACCGCTGAACGGACCGAAAGGCGGGGGGCCGACGACAAATGTTCATCCCGCTTTACGACACCAACAGGTTGCGCCATATCAGGCTGCAATATGTGACGATCGGGCTGATCGTCGCCAACGCCGTGGTCTATTGCGCCACGGCGCTCGGCGGCGAGAACTTCACCAATGCCGCCGTGCTCGGCCTCGGCTTCATCCCCTCCGTCGTTCACGACACGGCCGAGCTCGACCCTCGCTTTGTCATCATCCCCGAGAGCCTGAGCTACCTCACCTACTCTTTCCTGCATGCCGACATTTTCCATCTCGGCGGCAACATGCTGTTCCTTTGGGTGTTCGGTGACAATGTCGAGGACGCGCTCGGCCACATCCGCTACCTGATCTTCTATCTCCTGTGCGCCATCGCCGGAGCCGCTTTCCAGGGGCTCGTCGCCTGGGATTCGCAAGCGCCGCTGATCGGCGCCTCGGGCGCCATTGCCGGCGTGGTCGTCGCCTACCTGATCCTCTATCCCAGGGTGAAGGTGTGGGTGCTTGCCTTTGCCCGCATCCCCTTGCGCATACCAGCCTTCATCCCGCTCGTCCTGTGGGTGCTGTTCCAGGTCGTCATGTTCGCGGCCGGTGGCGAGGATCAAATCTCCTGGGCCTGCCACATCGGCGGCATCATTGCCGGCGCGGTCCTGGTGCTCGTCCTGCGCAGTCGCGGCGTGCCGCTGTTTGCCCCCGCTGACGAGGATGCCGTGGTTCCGACCCCCGAACAGCAGCCGGCAGTTGGCGAATCGGCGACGCCCGAAACGTCCACCACTGCGGCGCGCTGGGGTCGCGGAAACCCTTCTGGCCCAAACTGAACCGATTTGAGCTTGCTTCCAGCGTATTGACGACAAGGGTTGCCACAATTACGGAAACGTCTCCGTCGCAGCCCAAGGCGGTTAAGGAGCAGCCCCAAGGCGGGCAAAGACCAGAATTTCCATCCGGCCAGAATTCCGTCTGGCCGGAATTCAGTCAGGAATGTCGGCTTTCGACAACTCAGAAAGGGCGCAGGCTGCTATAGCGCGCCCGATTAGCGTGAAGAGGTGACAGGCAAATGAAGATCCTTGTGCCCGTGAAGCGGGTTGTGGACGCGAATGTGAAGGTTCGCGTGAAGGCCGATGGTTCGGCGGTGGAACTCGCCAACGTCAAGATGGCGATGAACCCGTTCGACGAGATCGCGGTCGAGGAAGCGATCCGGATCAAGGAAGCCGGCAAGGCCGAAGAGATCATCGTCGTCTCGATCGGCCCGCAGCAGGCGCAGGAAACGCTGCGCACCGCGCTCGCCATGGGCGCCGACCGCGCCATCCTGGTCAAGACCGACGAACAGACCGAGCCGCTCGGCGTCGCCAAGGTGCTGAAGGGCGTGGTCGAGGCGGAGAAGCCAGGCCTTGTCATTCTCGGCAAGCAGGCGATCGACGACGATTCCAACCAGACCGGTCAGATGCTGGCCGCTCTGCTTGGCTGGGCGCAGGGCACCTTCGCTTCCAAGGTCGTGCTCGAGGGCGACCATGCCAAGGTGACGCGCGAGGTCGACGGCGGCCTGCAGACGGTGGAGCTGAAGATGCCGGCGATCGTCACCGCCGACCTTCGCCTCAACCAGCCGCGCTATGCCTCGCTGCCCAACATCATGAAAGCCAAGAAGAAGCCGCTGGACGAGAAGAGCCCGGCCGATTACGGCGCCGACGTCAAGCCGCGCCTCAAGGTCATCAAGACCGAGGAGCCGGGCGGCCGCAAGGCAGGCGTCAAGGTCAAGAGCGTCGCCGAACTGGTCGACAAGCTCAAGAACGAAGCCGGCGTTTTGTAAGGAAATCCAATGAGGCCGGCCTGCAAACGGCCGGTCTCAGCGCTCGCCGAGGCGACGTACTGAAGTACGCTCCGCTCCGGTTCTCGAAACCAACCGTTTTCGGCTCTGCCTGACCGGATTTCAGGGAGCTTCGAAGACGAAAGTCAGGGACAGAACAAATGGCAATTCTCCTCATCGCCGAACACGATAACGCCACGCTTTCCGACCAGACCGCCAAGGCGCTTTCGGCCGCCCTGCAGATCGGCTCGGACGTCCATGTGCTGGTGGCCGGCAAGGGTGCCAAGGGTGCGGCTGATGCCGCCGCCAAGCTCAAGGGCGTGAGCAAGGTTCTTTTGGCCGAGGCCGACGAACTCGCCGAGCGCCTGGCCGAGCCGGCGGCGGCACTGGTCGTCTCGCTGGCTGGCGCCTACGACACGATCATCGCGCCGGCGACATCCGCCGGCAAGAACGTCGCGCCGCGCGTGGCGGCACTCCTCGATGTCGCGCAGGTCTCCGAGATCATCGAAGTGGTCTCGCCGGACACCTTCAAGCGTCCGATCTATGCCGGCAACGCCATCCAGACGGTGCAGTCGAGCGACGCCAAGAAGGTCATCACGGTGCGCACCGCCTCCTTCCAGGCGGCACCCGAGGGCGGCTCGGCTTCGGTCGAGACGGTTCATGCGGCGGCCAATCCCGGCCTGTCCACCTTCGTCGAGAACAAGCTGTCGGAGACCGACCGTCCGGAGCTGACCTCGGCCAAGATCATCATCTCGGGCGGTCGCGCGCTCGGTTCCTCGGAAAAATTCCAGGAGGTCATCCTGCCGGTCGCCGACAAGCTCGGTGCCGCCGTCGGCGCCTCTCGCGCCGCCGTCGATGCCGGTTACGCCCCGAACGACTGGCAGGTCGGCCAGACCGGCAAGGTCGTCGCCCCCGATCTCTACATCGCGGTCGGCATCTCCGGCGCCATCCAGCACCTTGCCGGCATGAAGGACAGCAAGGTCATCGTCGCCATCAACAAGGACGAGGAGGCACCGATCTTCCAGGTTGCCGACTATGGCCTGGTCGGCGACCTCTTCGTCATCCTGCCGGAGTTGCAGAAGGCACTTTGACGCTTCCGCGCAACCGTATTAAATTGCTAGGGGTGGGGTAGACGAAGTCACCCCGCCCTTTTAGTTTGCATCGCACAATAAGCAGGCCACAAGGCTGAGAGCAATTCCAGCGGCAGTGCGCAGGGTTTTTGCGCCGGGAACTGCTGGAAAACAAAGAGATGGGGCGGTTCGCGATTCTGGCGAAAAACGCTCCGGACGGGATTGGGTAATGAGCAAGATCGAGACGATCGGCATCATTGGTGCGGGCCAGATGGGCGGCGGCATTGCCCACGTCTCCGCGCTTTCGGGCTACAAGGTGCTGATCTACGATATTTCGCCCGACCGTATCGAGAAGGGCATCGCCACCATCAGCGGCAACATGGCCCGTCAGGTGGGGTCCGGCAAGCTCGACGAGAAACTCCGTAACCAGGCCATGGCACGCATCGCGTCGGCACCGGCGATGGCCGATCTTGCCGGCGCCGATCTGGTGATCGAGGCGGCGACCGAGGACGAAACCGTCAAGCGCAAGATCTATGCGCAGCTGTGCCCGCAGCTCAACCCCGAAGCGATCCTGGCGACCAACACCTCGTCGATCTCGATCACGCGGCTAGCCGCGCAGACCGACCGGCCGGAGCGGTTCATCGGCATACATTTCATGAACCCTGTACCGCTGATGAAGCTGGTCGAACTGGTGCGCGGCATCGCCACCGAGGACCAGACCTTCGAGGCGGCGAAGATCTATGTGAAGCAGCTCGACAAGACTATCACGGTCTCGGAGGATTTCCCGGCCTTCATCGTCAACCGCATCCTTCTGCCGATGATCAACGAGGCGATCTACACCCTCTATGAAGGCGTCGGCTCGGTCGATGCCATCGACACCGCCATGCGGCTCGGCGCCAACCATCCGATGGGACCGCTGCAGCTTGCCGATTTCATCGGCCTCGACACCTGCCTGTCGATCATGCAGGTGCTTCATGACGGCCTGTCGGATTCGAAGTACCGTCCCTGCCCGCTGCTGGTCAAATATGTCGAGGCTGGCTGGCTCGGCCGCAAGACCGGACGCGGCTTCTACGACTATCGCGGCGAGCACCCCGTTCCGACGCGCTGACGCGTCCGCTCACGAGGCCGCAGCGAGCGGCCTGGGCGTTTCTGACTTGTCGATCTTGCCGTCCGGCACCACGCAAACGCATCCGCGGCCGGCCGCCTTGGCCGCATAGCAGCCGGCGTCGGCCCTTGCGATGATCTCGTCGACTTCGCCGCAATTGGCGCAGATGGCCGTCAGCCCGATGCTGGCGCCGATTGCATGCGGCCACCCCTCCCAGGTGAAGCTGAGGCCGGCTATCGCATCGATGATCGAGCGCGCCGCGATCCTCGCGCCAGCGGCCGAACCGGACTTCAGGATCACAACGAATTCGTCGCCACCCAGGCGCGCAACGATGTCTTCAGAACCAAGCACGCCGCGCAACGCCTCCGCGACCCGCTTCAGCAGGGCGTCTCCCGTAGCGTGACCGCCCGTGTCGTTGACCCGCTTGAAATGGTCAAGGTCGATGAACATGAACTGATGGCGGTCTCCAGCCGTCGTGCAGTCCTTGCGCGCCTGATCGACCAATCCCTCCATGGCGCGGATGAAGCTCGAGCGATTGGCAAGCCCGGTCAGCGCATCATGGGCGGCGGCATGGGCAAGCTGGCGCTGCAGGCACCGGCGACATGGGAAACCGGCAAACTGCCGGCATGATTAAGGATCGGTATTCACCGGGCGCGGGTATCCTGCTACCAGCGCACGAAAAACCGCCCCCCGAGCGCGCCAAGCAAAGCGAGAGCCGCGATGGCGATCGTGTACCAGGTGGCAACGAAAAGCGGAGAATCGTCGAAGCAGTGCGCGGCATAGAAGGTCGCCGCCAGCCCGCCGGCAAGCAACCCCGCGACCGCGCCGGCAAGCACCGGCCGCGTCGGCGCGCCATAGCGCAGCATCCACAGGAAGATGGCCAACGGGCCGATGCCGATCAGCGGGATGAAGCTCATGCAGATCATCATGTTAGAGCCGATCATGCGCGTGCCCCACAGCGCCTGCGGCACCGCGAAGAGCTCCAGCACCACCGCCACCGCGACCAGCAGCGGCGCGGCGATCATTGCCGCCATTGCCCGGCCTGTCGCCGCACCCGGCGTCGACAGGGCTCGGATCAGGGCGAAGGCGCTGATGGCGAGCATGATGGTGAAAACAAACTTGGACAGGAAGCGCATCGTGTGCGCGGCCGCCATGAAGTCGGGGCGCGGCCCGATCGTCATCATGAAAACAGCGGCCGCGACGACGACGGCCGCGCCAGCCGCCAGCCACCAGGCGGAGCGCAATGGCATGACTTTGCTGCGGGTATCGGCGTCGAGCGCCTTGATGAGATCATCGGTCTTCATGTCATTCCCGCCCGAACCGCCCCTGTCCGAATCGCTTGGCTATGGCGGTGAGTCCCCGGTGCAGCGACACACGCACCGCCGTCTCGCTGATGCCGAACTTCGCCGCCGTCTCGCCGATCGAGCGGCCCTCAACGGACACGGCCGAAACCACGGAACGCTGTGCCGGCGGCAGCCCGTCGAGCGCCCGGTTGATGTCGCGCTCGCTGACCGTCTCGGTTTCCGGCTCGGCAAAAGTCTCGGCGATGTCGTCGACATCGATTTCAATGCGCCGCCCGCGCCGCCGGAACGCGTCGATCAGCTTGAAACGGGCAATCGCATAGATCCAGGGCAGCACCGGCGCGTCCTGGCGCCAGGTGTGTCGTTTCACATGAATGGCCAGCAAGGTTTCCTGCACGACATCCTCGGGGTCGACCCCGCCCTGCACGATCTTGCGCCTGGCAAAGCCGCGGATCAGCGCGGCAATCCGGTGGAGAAAGTCGGCATAGGCCTTTTCATCTCCCGCGATCGCGGCCCGCATCAGCCGGGAAAGCTCGGCCTCGTCCTTGCCGCTCACAAGAGTTCACTCCCCGATCTTCGCACCTCGGCACCGATTTGTTACGTGGCCGGCGAAATAATGTCCAAGCCAAACTGCGGGCAAATCACGAAAGTTTGCCGATGGCCCGCGAAATTCCCCGACGGGTTCCCTGGTTCCCGGCCCGAGCGTTGGGAACAGCGCGGGCCAAGCTTTGATTGACGTAAGGTAAACCCTTCTGTAGCGTCAAGGATCGGAGGGAGGCCGAAATGGATTTCATTGAACGCATTTTTGGATTTTCTCCCGACAATGGCTCGGGAACTTTCGAGAGCGGCCTTGTCATTGCGGCCATAGTCTTTGTCGCCGCCATCTACTTCTACAGAAGACAGGGATCACTGAAGAAATAGCCGGGAGAACCGGTGGGGACACGTCCGCCAGGAAATCACTACCGTTGCGTCCTCTCAGCGTGGGAAACACGACATGGCAGGATCTCTGGTCAATCACGTCAGAACCGCGGCACTGCTGTTGTTCGCCGCCGAATTCTGGAAGCGTCTTGCCGTCGGGCTGAAGATGCTATTTGCGACGATTCGCATGCTGCTGTGCCGGCTGGCCAAGCGCCAGCGGCTGCCGAGCCCGGCGCAGAACGATTGCTGTATCCAGCTGCCGCCCGACATCTACAAGCGCGCCGATCCTCTTCTCTATGCCCAGTACTATCTGATGGCGCAGGGTCTCGCGGTCACCTGGGACAATCCCGACATCGACATTTTCGACGGCGCCGCACCAGTCACCGGTGCGCTCCAGCCCTCTCGTACCTATCGCGTTCGCGTGCGTGTCTGGAACGGATCCTATGATGCGCCCGCCGTCGGCGTTGGCGTGGCGCTGTCCTACCTGTCCTTCGGCACACAGACCGTTTCCCGTCCGATCGCCAACGCCGCCGTCAATCTCGGGGCCAAGGGCACGATCGATTGCCCTGCCTATGCCGAGTTCAGCTGGACCACGCCCGCCACCGGCGGCCATTATTGCCTTCAGGCACAGCTTTCCTGGGGCGATGACGCCAACCCCAGCAACAACCTTGGCCAGAAGAACGTCAACATTGCCGAGACGCGCTCCCCGGCGAAGTTCGTCTTCAGCGTCCGCAACGAGGCCTCGGTCGTCCGGCGTTTCCAGATCGAGGCGGACTGCTACGGCCTGCCGAAGCTGCAGCCATGTGCCCCGCGCGGCCAAGGTCGAGACGAGCGCACGGACACCCCGCAGCCGCGGCTCGCCGAGAGCAAGGCGCGCTGGGCCAAGGCGCTCGAGGAACAGGCCTATGGCCGGTTTCCCGTTCCGGACGACTGGTCGGTCAGGATCGTTCCAAGAACGCTTTCACTGCAGCCGCGCCAGATAACCGAGATCACCGTCGAGATCGAACCGAGGGACGCAGGCTTCCGAGGCTCAAAGGCCTTCAACGTCCATGTCTTCGCGATCGGCGAAAGAGGATCGCGCACCATGACCGGCGGCGTGACGCTCACCGCCACGAAAGGCTGAGGCGTTCCGATGGCTTACAAGCACTATACGAGCTGCTTTCTCTATCCGTCTGGCGGGAAGCCCTACAACGAGGACGACCGGTTGGCTTTCCTCGCCGGCCAAGCGCTGCAGATCATCGTCATCACCGGGCTGGCAGCCGCCTTCGGCTTGCTGCTGGGGCCGGTCGGTGCAGCACTTGCCGCGGCAATCGCGTTCCTGACGTCCGCCACCGCGACGATCGACAAGGCCGCCGGGGAATGGCTCAACCATCGCCTGGTCTGCCTCGACAAGGACAACCCGAAAT
Source organism: Mesorhizobium sp. B3-2-1 (assembly GCF_006439515.1). Lineage (NCBI taxonomy): Bacteria > Pseudomonadati > Pseudomonadota > Alphaproteobacteria > Hyphomicrobiales > Phyllobacteriaceae > Mesorhizobium > Mesorhizobium sp. B3-2-1. Next base: position 53,281 of record NZ_VFTI01000004.1, read on the forward strand.
GCGCCGTCGGCATCGTCTCCTACAATCCATTCCGCAGCGATCTCGGCGCCTTCGACAACGACCAGTATTTCGACGTCATACTGATGCCGCATCCGACGACCGAAATCCTCAACGCCGAAACCAACGAGGCGGCTTTGGCCGCCGCCAATCGCTACAATGCCGACGGCACCGTCGTCGCTGAATTCGCCGCCAGCATCACGGCCCATCCGGCGAACGACATTCACAATGACGGCTTTCAGGGTCATGAGCTGCTGTTGCCGCGCGATGACCTGAAGACGGATCTGGGCTACGCACCCGCCGACGATCATGCCCGCTGGGGCTTGCACTGCGAGGCCGAGGGCGACTTCTGGATCAAGATGCGCCAATGGGCGCCTGCCATCGTCATCCTGTTGACGGCGGCCCTGGTCGTCACGGCGGCCGCGGCGGCCGCCGGCGCCAGTGTCGGAGCGGCTGTCGGCTGCGCCATAGGGTCGTTCTTCCTGGGTGCGCTGGGCTGCGCCATCGGCTCGTTTCTGGGAGGATTGCTCGGAGCGGCCATTGGCGGCGCCATCGGCGGCGCGGCGTCCTACTTCGGTGGGGTCAAGCCGGTCCTGCAAGGGCTGTTCAACTGGAACCCCGGCAACGTCGAGGACGCCAATGTCGGCGACAAGGCGCTCGGCCCCATCAGGATGGGCGATCATGTCGCCGTCCTCGGCGAACATGTCTATGACGGCTATCACAAGGGCTGGCACGAGTTTCATCCGCTGATGGCGGTGGTCAAATTCGATGCGGCCGCTGGTGTCGATGCAAAACACTATCTTCAGTGGGCCCCGGACTTTCCCGACACGGGCACGGCCCCGCCCAAACCGCCGGGCGAGACCACCGACCTCACCGCGCAGGATATGCGTGACGGGCTTGGCAGCGCCGCGTTCAGGACACGCTGCGAAAACCTGCGCAGAACCTGGTGCGCCATGCTGAACGAAGCGTTCGATCCGGACACCAAACGAACACAGCAGGGGCTGGACCAGCGCTGGACCATTCATCCGATGGTCGATGGTTGCATCCCGCAGGAGAAGCCACCAGCACCGCATGTCGGGTGATGCCATCGGCGTCCGACACGCGAAACCGTGATGACGTCGATTGCCTTTCAATCTTGACTAACCCATTCATGAATTGATACTCGGACGCACCCGCACCGCGGGCAACCCGAGGAGTACCTTATGAAATCCCCCTTTCTTGCCTTGGCCAGCGTAGCGGCGCTTGCAATCAGCCTGGCCGCCGGTCCGGCGACGGCCGAAGATGCCGGCATCATCGTCTATAACGCTCAGCATGAAAGCCTGGCCAAGGATTGGGCCGAAGGGTTCACCAAGGAAACCGGCATCAAGGTCACCTTGCGCAATGGCGGCGACAGCGACTTCTCCAACCAGATCGTCGCCGAAGGCGCCGCCTCGCCCGCCGACGTGTTTCTGACGGAAAATTCGCCGGCTATGGTGCTGGTCGAAAATGCCGGCCTGTTCGCGCCGGTCGACGCCGACACGCTGGCTCAGGTCCCGCGGGACTATCAGGCATCCAGCGGCAGATGGGTGGGCGTCGCCGCGCGCAGCACCGTTTTTGCCTACAACACGACCAAGCTCAAGGCCGATCAGTTGCCCAAGTCGATGCTCGATCTCGCCGACCCGAGCTGGAAGGGCCGCTGGGCCGCCTCTCCCTCGGGCGCAGATTTCCAGGCCATCGTCAGCGCGCTGCTGCAGCTCAAGGGCGAGGCCGCCACAGCCGACTGGCTGAAGGCGATGAAGGAGAACTTCACCGCCTACAAGGGCAACAGCACCGTGATGAAGGCGGTCAATGCAGGCGAGATCGAAGGCGGCGTGATCTACCACTATTACTATTTCGGCGATCAGGCCAAGACCGGCGAAAACTCCAGGAACGTCGCATTGCACTATTTCAAGAACCAGGATCCGGGCGCTTTCGTATCGGTCTCCGGCGGCGGCGTGCTCGCCTCGAGCAAGCATCCCAAGGAAGCCCAGGCCTTCCTGAAATGGGTCACCGGCAAGGGTGGCCAGGACGTGTTGAAGAACGGAACCTCCTTTGAATACGCGGTCGGCAAGGGCGCGCAGTCCAATCCGAAGCTGGTGCCTCTGGCCGACCTGCAGGCGCCGAAGGTCGACGCCACGACGCTGAACTCCAAGAAGGTCACCGACCTGATGACCGCAGCCGGCTTGCTTTAGTCGTCGTTCTTCCTAATAAGGACGTCAAACCGTGCTCCTGCGGGAATTCACCTTCCGCGGGAGCGTTTTGTTCCGAGATGCATTCGTCCATGACGACACGCTGCTTATCCGACCGCGACCGTGGTCCCCTGCTTGCCGCCTCCGGGCGGCAATGGCGCGGCGTGTGAGCTGATGCAGTCCGCGGTCGATCTCGCACGCTCGGGCTTGCCGCCCAAGATGCGCCGAAGGACGCAGCGGCGGGCGGCGCCCTGGCTTGTCGCCGCCGCCATATCAGTCTCCCTTCTGGCGTTGGTGCCGCTCGCTTTCATCATCTGGATCGCGGTGCAGACCGGCTGGGAGACCGTCTCGGCACTGGTCTTCCGGCCACGTGTCGGCGAACTGCTGGTCAACACCGGCCTGCTGGTGCTGCTGGCCGTGCCGATCGCCATCACCTTGTCGGTGACGCTGGCCTGGCTGACCGAACGCAGCGACCTGCCCGGTGCCCGGTTCTGGTCCTGGCTCTGCGTGGCGCCGCTCGCCATCCCCGCTTTCGTACACTCCTATGCATGGATCACCATGGTGCCGGGGCTGCACGGCCTGTGGGCCGGTGTGCTGGTCTCCGTCATTGCCTATTTCCCCTTCCTCTATCTGCCGGTGTCGGCGGCGCTGCGTCGCCTCGATCCTGCCCTGGAGGATGCCGCGGCGGCACTCGGCCTCGGACCCTGGCGCGTGTTCTGGCGTGTCGTGTTGCCGCAGCTCAGGCTCGCCATCTGCGGCGGCTCGCTGCTGGTCGGCCTGCATCTGCTGGCCGAATATGGCCTCTACGTCTTCATTCGCTTCGACACCTTCACCACCGCGATCGTCGACCAGTTCCAGTCGACCTTCAACGGTCCGGCCGCCAACATGCTGGCCGGCGTGCTGGTGACCTGCTGTTTCGTGCTGCTCGGCCTCGAAGTGCTGGTGCGCGGCGAGGAGCGTTATGCCCGTGTCGGCTCGGGTGCCGCGCGGTATCAGCAGCGGATGAGCCTCGGCCGCGTCACCCTCCCCAGTCTGCTGCTGCTCGTCGTCACCACATTGCTGGCGCTTGGCGTTCCGTTCGTGACCATCGGGCGCTGGCTCCTCGCCGGCGGCGCCGATGTCTGGCGCTTCGACGAAATCGGCCTGGCACTCGGCCAGACGCTGTTCCTGTCGCTTGCCGGCGCGTTGCTTGCCACCGTCGCGGCGATGCCGATGGCCTGGATCTCGATCCGGGCGCCGGGACCGCTGCAGCGCCTTCTGGAGGGATGCAACTACATTGTCGGCTCGCTGCCGGGCGTCGTCATTGCGCTAGCGCTGGTCACCATCACGGTGCGCATCGCGCTGCCGCTTTACCAAACCCTGTTCACCATCCTGGTCGCGTACTCACTGATGTTCCTGCCGCGTGCCCTGGTCAGCCTGCGCGCGTCGATCGCGCAGGCCCCGGTCGAGCTCGAGCGCGCCGCGGCCAGCCTCGGCCGGCGGCCGCTCAACGCGCTATGGTCGACGACAATCCGCCTGTCGGCGCCGGGTGCCGCGGCCGGCATGGCGCTGGTGGCGCTCGGCATCATGAACGAATTGACCGCCACCCAGATGCTGGCGCCGAACGGCACCCGCACGCTGGCCATGGCGTTCTGGTCCTACAGCGGCGAGATCGATTACGCCTCGGCGGCCCCTTACGCCTTCATCATGGTGGCGATGTCGCTGCCCCTGACCTGGCTGCTCTATGTCCAGTCGAAACGGATGGCCGGGCGATGAGCTTTCTCGAACTCGCCAATCTGCACAAGCGCTACGGCCCGGTCGCCGCACTGGCCGGCGTCGACCTGAACGTCGCCAGCGGCAGCCGCACCGCCATCGTGGGACCTTCCGGCTGCGGTAAGACGACTTTGCTGCGGCTGATCGCCGGTTTCGAGGCGCCCGATCAGGGCCGCATCGTGCTCGACGGGCAGGTGCTGGCCAATGGTGGCGCCGCTGTGCCGGCGCATCGCCGCGGTATCGGCGTGGTGGCGCAGGACGGCGCCCTGTTCCCGCATCTGACCATCTCGGACAACATCGGCTTCGGCATGGCACGGGACGACGACAAACGCGCCGAGCGCATCGTCGAACTTGCCTATATCGTTGGACTGGACAAGGCGATCCTCAAACGCCGTCCGCACGAGCTCTCCGGCGGCCAGCAGCAGCGCGTGGCGCTGGCCCGCGCCATGGCGATGAAGCCGCGGCTGATGCTGCTCGACGAGCCGTTCTCGGCGCTTGACACCGGCCTGCGCGCCTCGATGCGCAAGGCGGTGGCCGAGCTTCTGGAGGCGGCCGGCATCACCACAATACTGGTGACTCACGATCAGGCCGAGGCGCTGTCCTTCGCCAGCCAGGTGGCGGTGATGCGCGACGGGAAATTTTCCCAGGTCGGCACGCCGCGCGAGCTTTATCTCAAGCCGAAGGACAGGATGATCGCCGAGTTCCTCGGCGATGCCATCATCCTGCCGGCGAGCATTTCGGGCGGCTTCGCCAGTTCGCCGCTCGGCCGCATCGCCGTCGACGCGCCGGACAGTCGCGATGTCGCCCGCATCATGCTGCGGCCGGAGCAGATCGGGCTCAAACGCACCTCGCGCGAGGGCATGTCGGGCACGCCCGATATGTTGTTCGGCGAGGTGACGGAATCCGAATTCGCCGGCTCGACATGCACGATTGCGGTGCGGCTCCTGAACAGTCCCGATCCGCCGGACGCTGCCGCGATCGGCGGCACGCCGCTGATCCTGCGCAAATCCGGCATGGACGCACCAGCGGTCGGCGAGATCGTGCGGCTGACCGTATCGGGCAAGGCGCACGTCTTCGCTTAAGCTCGAAGGCTGAAGGCGCAGAACCCACGCGCGTATCGGAAATCAAAGCGCCGGTTCGGGCACGGAAGCCTTGAAGACATCGAGACGGGTGCCTGTCTCCGACGAGAAGAAGTGCATGTCGTCCGGCGAGATCTTCAAGCCGACGGTGCTGCCGGGCGCGGGGTGAACGGCCTCCGAGGTCATCACCGAGAACGGCGCGCCGTCGAGGTCGACATAGATGACCCGCCCCGCGCCAAGTTCCTCGACGAGGTCGACAGTGGCATCGAGCGCACCGGCTGTTCCCGGTGCCACTAGCCGCACCGCTTCCGGCCGGATGCCCATCGCGACCTTCGTGCCGACCGGCAGGCCGGCGCGGGCCATGGCCAGGCGGCGGCTGCCGCCGAGCAGCGACAGCCCGTCGAGTTCGACCGTGCCTTCAAGGATGTTCATGGCCGGCGCGCCGACGAAAGTGGCGACGAAGCGGCTGGCCGGGCGGGTGTAGATTTCACCTGGCGTGCCGACCTGTTCGACCCGTCCGCCATTCATCACCACCAGCCGGTCGGCCAGCGTCATCGCCTCGACCTGGTCGTGGGTGACGAAGACGGAGGTGGCGTTCAGCCGGCGATGCAGCTTGCGGATTTCCGAGCGCATCTGCACGCGCAGCTTGGCGTCGAGATTGGACAGCGGCTCGTCGAACAGGAAGACCTTTGGCTCGCGGATCATCGCGCGGCCCATGGCGACGCGCTGCCTCTGGCCGCCGGAAAGCGCCATCGGCTTGCGATCGAGCAGATGCTCGAGCTCCAGCGTGCGGGCCACCGCCTGGATGCGCTGCGTGCGCTCGGCCGAGGGAACACCGGCGACCTTGAGCGAATAGCCGATGTTCTGGGCCACGCTCATATGCGGATAAAGCGCGTAGTTCTGGAACACCATGGCGCAGCCGCGTTCGCGCGGCTCGAGCTTGTTGACTACCGTGCCGTCGATGGCGACCGTGCCCTCGGAAATCTCCTCCAGCCCGGCGATCATCCTGAGCAGCGTGGACTTGCCGCAGCCGGACGGCCCGAGGATGACGACGAATTCGCCAGAGGCGAAGTCGAGATCGACGCCATGCACGACCTGCGTCTTGGCATAGTTCTTCTTGACGCCGCGTATTGCGATGGAGGCCATCTTTTGTCTCCTTGTTACTTCTCGGTGGCGATCAGGCCGCGCACGAACCAGCGCTGCATGAGCACCGCGACGATCAGCGGCGGCAGCATGACGATAAGCGTTCCGGCCATGGCGATGTTCCATTCCGGAATGCCGCCGACATTGGGGATGAGCTGCTTGAGTTCGGTGACCGCCGTCGCGTGCGACTGGTCGGTGGTGATGAGCAGCGGCCACAGATACTGGTTCCATGCCCACAGGAACATGATGGTGCCGAGCGCGGCCATGTTGTTGCGCGACAAGGGCAGCAGGATGTCGATGAAGAAACGCAGTGCGCCGGCGCCGTCCATGCGCGCCGCCTCGGTCAGCTCGTCCGGCACGGTCAGGAAGAACTGCCGGTAGAGGAAGGTGCCGGTGGCGGTGGCGATCAGGGGCAGGATCAGCCCGGTATAGGAATTGAGCAGCCCGAGGCTGAGCGAAACCTCGACGCCCGAGACCTTCCCGATCAGCCAGCTCAGCCCGGTGAGGTCGAGGATGGTCTGGTAGGGCGACAGCACATTGGCGACGACCGCGTAGGTCGGCACGATGCGCACTTCCAGCGGCAGCATCAGCGTAACGAAGATCAGCCAGAAGATGAAGGTGCGGCCGGGATAGCGGAAATAGACGATCGAGAAGGCGGTCAGCGCCGAGATGATTACTTTGCCGGCCGCGACCCCGGCAGCCATGATGAAGCTGTTGAGCAGCTTGGGGCCAAGGTCGGCTGTCGTCCACGCCGTCTTGATGTTTGTCCAGAAATCGTTGCCCGGCAGCAGCGACATCGGCACGTCGTTGACATCCCTGAGGTTGTGCGACGCGGCCACGGCCACAACCACGAACGGCGCGATGCAAAGTACAAAGCCGACAAACAGGATCAGATGGGTGAAGAAGTTGAGAAACGGGGTGCGCTCGACCATATCAGTCTCACCTGTAGTGCACGCGCCGCTCGATGAAGCGGAACTGGAAAATGGTCAGCACGACGATGAGCAGCATCAGGATGATGCTCTGCGCGGCGGCGCCCGAATAATCGAGGCCTTTGAAGCCATCGGAATAGATCTTGTAGACCATCAGATTGGTGGCATTTGCCGGGCCGCCCGCCGTCATGATGTCGACGATGCCGAACGAATCCTGGAAGCTTTCCGTGATGTTGATGACCAGCAGGAAGAAGATCGTCGGCGTGATCAGCGGGAACTGGATGTCCCAGAAACGCCTCATGACCCCGGAGCCGTCCATCGCGGCGGCTTCGATGAGTGAGCGCGGGATGGCCTGGAACGCGGCGAGGAAGAAGATGAAGTTGTAGCCGACATATTTCCACGAGAAGGCGATGATGATCGAAGCCATGGCATCGGTGCCGTCGAGGCCGGGATCCCAGAAGCCGGGCCAGACCTGGTTGACCACGGCCATGAAGCCGGCTTCCGGCGCCAGGATGAAGCGGAACGCCATCGCCAGGGCCGGTGCGGCGATGCCGTAGGGCCAGATCAGCACCACGCGATAGAGACGCGAGCCGGCAAGCTGGCGGTCGGTGAGCGCGGCGAGCACGAGCGCGACGAACATCGCAAGCCCTGTGCTGATGCCGGCAAAGACAAGGCTGGCGGTAATCGAGTTCCAGTAATCGGCGTTGGCCAGGATCGAGCGGAAATTGTCGAGCCCAACCCAGATGTTGCCGCCGCCCCAGGGCTGCTGCAGCGTCAGTGACCAGTATACGGCCTGGCCGGCAGGCCAGTAGAAGAACGTGAAGATCAGGAGGAGCTGCGGCACCGCGAAAAGGATGCCGATCGTCCAACTGCCGAAAGTGACGCGTTTTTCCATCGGTCCGCCGTGGCCGCGGAACGGCCAGCCCAAAGCAAGATAAGATTATATACGAAACGGCCGCCCGTCGAATCTCGGCGGGCGGCCTCGGCAATCTTTGAAATCAGGGCAGGGTCTTGCCCGGATAGGTCTGCTGGAAGCGGGCGAGGATGGCGTCGCCATTCTTGACCAGCGTGTCGAGACCTTCCTGCACGCTGACCTTGTTGGCGAAGATCGCCTGCATCTGCGTGCCGAACTCGGCGCGGATCTGGGTGAAATTGCCCAGGCGGATGCCGCGGGTGATTTCGGTGGGCTCGGACGCGGTCAGGCTGGCGATCGCGACTTCGCGGCCCTTGTAAGGCGCCTTGTCGTAGAAGCCCTGGGCCTTCATGTAGTCGAAGCCCGACTTCGTCACCGGAATGTAGCCGGTGTTGGTCGACCAGAACAAGGCGGTCTTGGGATCGTGGATGAAGTTGAGGAACGCGGCCGCGCCCTTGTACTCGGCGTCCGACTTCCCGGAGAGCACCCACAGCGAAGCGCCGCCGACCAGCGAATTCTTGCGCTCGGTACCGGCATAGACCGGCAGTTCGGCGACATCCCACTTCATGCCTTCCTTCTGCGTCTTGCCGACAGTGCCGTGATCGCCGACCGAGGTCATGATCACCTGGCAGGTGCCCGAGGCGAAGGCCTGGACCATGTCCTGGCCGAGGTCCTTGGACTTGATCTTGATCAGGCCGGCGTCATACCACTTCTTGAGGTCGGTGACGTACTGGACGAACTTGGTCTTGTTGACTTCGAGTCGCGCATCGAGGCCGTCATAGCCGTTGTTCTTGGTGGCGATCGGCTGGTTGTGGATGGCCGAGAACTGCTCCATCAGCTGCCAGCTTTCATTGGCCGAGATGTTGATCGCCATCGGGCATTCATAGCCGGCGTCCTTCATCGCCTGGAGGTCGGCGCCGACGTCTTCCCAGGTCTTGGGCGCCTCGGTCTTGCCGATCTTGGCGAAGGCGTCCTTGTTCCAGTACATCAGCGCGGTCGAGGAATTGAACGGGAAGGACAGCATCTCGCCCTTCGAGGTCGCGTAGTAGCGGGCGATGCCGGGGAAGTAGTCGGCGTAGTCGATCTTGTAGCCGTTTTCTTCCATCAGCTTGTCGGCGGGCTTGTAGGCGCCCGACAGCATCATCGTGGCGGTGCCGACGTCATACACCTGCACGACGGCGGGCTGTTTGCCGGCGCGGAAGGCGGCGATGGTGTTCTGCAGCGTGGCGTCGTAGTTGCCCTGGCTGGTGCAGACGACTTCATAATCGGACTGCGAAGCGTTGAAGTTCTTGCACAGCGTATCGACGACGCGGGCGAGGTCGCCCGACAGGCCGAACCAGAAGTCGAATTTTACCGGCTCCGCAAAGGCAGGAACCGCGAGCGCGGTGCTGAGCGCGCCTGCGGCAAGGGCAGCGAGGCCCCGCTTGATGATCATCATGGTTTCTTCCCTCTTGAATGACTGTTGACAAGGGTCTTGCGCAAGTCCTTGCCCGCTCTCTTAGAGAAGGTATGTGACAGTTCTGTTGTGGCCTCCCGGGCCTGTGGACAGCTGGTCTTTCCTCCCCCTCGGCGGTTGCGCCAGCATGAAAGCGTTACACCGGCGCCTTAGGTAGCTAGGGCGGCTCTCGCGGACGTAAAGACCGTTATGGTTATCCGGCTAAAGGGACGACGAAGTGCTGGTGAGATGAGACCTGACCGGCCACGGCAAGCGCACTGCGATGCGCACCGACCGCCATGATGGCAGCCTCGTCCTGCTCGAGCCGAGCGGGCGCTCGGTCTAGCTCACGACCCGAGCGCCGTCTCGACCAGCCGCTTGGCGTCGGGCCCGGACCATTCGGCCGGACCGTTCATATGGGCGATCAGGCAGCCTTCGCCGTCGATCAGCATCGTGACGGGCAGGCCGAGCGCCAGACCGCGCGTCTTGAGATCGTTGAACAGCGTCATCGTCGAATCCCGGTAGTAGCCGAGCGTGTGCACACCGGTATCGGCGAGAAACTTCTTCGGCTTCACATCGTCGCCGGCATCGACGTTGACGGCGACGACCTGAAAGGCGTCGCTGCCTTTCTCCTTTTGCAGCGCATCGAGCGCCGGCATTTCGGCACGGCATGGCGCGCACCACGTAGCCCAGAGATTGAGCAGCACCGTCTTGCCGGCATGGTCGGCGATCGTCATCGGCTTGCCGTCCGGACCGTTGAAGGCGAGGCTCCTCATCGACTGCGGCGGATCGGCCGGCAAAAGTGCCGCGACCTCGCCGGTGGCCGCGGCCGCGACCTTCTTGGCGCGATCGCTCTTGGCGGCGCAGGCGACGTCGTCCTTGCTGCTGCTTGCGGCTACTTGGGGCGCGGCGTTTTGGGGCGCGGCGTTGTTGCCAGACCGGCTCTCGCTGACATATACCGCGACCGCGCCGGCCAGCGCTCCCGCCACCAGGGCGGCGAGGATCAGGCGCGGGGTCGGGAAAAATCTGTTTCCGTCTGCCATGTTATCAAAACTGCTCCGAAGCACGGGTTATAGCCATGAGCGACAAAAAGACCAGCAACCAGATGTGGGGCGGACGATTTGCCTCGGGTCCGGCCGCGATCATGGAAGCGATCAACGCGTCGATCTCGTTCGACCGCAAACTCTACGCGCAGGACATAAGAGGCTCGATCGCCCATAGCGAGATGCTGGCGCAAACGGGCATTATTTCGGCGTCCGATCAAGAAAAAATCGCTCACGGGCTGAACACGATCCTGAAAGAGATCGAAACCGGCAGCTTCGAGTTTTCGACGAAGCTGGAAGACATCCACATGAATGTCGAGGCCCGCCTCGCCGATCTGATCGGGTCGGCGGCCGGCCGGCTGCACACCGCGCGTTCGCGCAACGACCAGGTGGCGGTCGATCTGAGGCTCTGGGTCAAGGACGAATGCTTCCGTGTCGCCGAGGCGTTGAAAGGCCTGATCATGGCCCTCCTGGCGCGAGCCGAGGAACATGCGGCGACCGTCATGCCGGGCTTCACCCATATGCAGGCGGCGCAGCCGGTGACCTTCGGCCATCATTGCATGGCCTATGTCGAAATGTTCGCGCGCGACCTGTCGCGCGTGCGCGACGCCATCGAACGGATGGACGAGAGCCCGCTCGGCGCCGCCGCCCTTGCCGGCACCAGCTTCCCGATCGACCGCCACCAGACCGCCAGGGCGCTCGGTTTCCGCGAGCCGATGCGCAATTCGCTAGACAGCGTCTCCGACCGCGATTTCGCGCTGGAGTTCCTCGCCATGGCCGCGATCTGCGCCACACACCTGTCGCGGCTGGCGGAGGAGATCATCATCTGGTCGACGCCCCAATTCGGCTTCATCAGGCTGTCGGACAGCTTTTCCACCGGCTCCTCGATCATGCCGCAGAAGAAGAACCCCGACGCCGCCGAACTGGTGCGTGGCAAGACCGGCCGCGTCAACGGCCATCTGATCGGCCTGCTGACGGTGATGAAGGGCATGCCTTTGACCTATGGCAAGGACATGCAGGAAGACAAGGAATCGGTGTTCGACGCCGCCGAGACGCTCGACCTGATGCTGGCGGCGATGACCGGCATGGTCGCGGACATGACGGTGAACGCAGTCGCAATGAAGAAGGCCGCCGGCTCCGGCCACGCCACCGCCACGGACCTCGCCGACTGGCTGGTGCGTAGCCTGGGTCTGCCGTTCCGCGAGGCGCATCATGTCACCGGCCGCGCGGTGGCGCTGGCCGAAGACAAGAAGGTCAGCCTGGAGAAGCTTTCGCTGGAGGATCTGCAATCGATCAACCCCGGCATCACACCCGACATATTCTCGGTGCTGGCGGTGCAAAACTCGGTCAAGAGCCGCACCAGCTTCGGCGGCACCGCGCCATCGGAAGTGCGGAAGCAGATACGCGCCTGGAAAAAGCGTATCGCCAAGGCGTGATCCCCGATTTTGCGATCAGCAATATGCGGGGTGCAATACGCTGAGAACTCGGCTAAAAGCGGCGGCTGGCAAACGTTTCGGACGGATGGATCGATGACCGGAAGCAGGATTTTGGTGACGCTGACGCTGCTTGCGGCGCTTGCCTCCGTGACCGCCTGCGGCCGCAAGGCCGGTCTCGACACGCCCTACGAGGCGGCCGTCCAGGCGCGCAAGGATGCCGAAAAAGCCCACCAGCCCGTGCCGCCGGAACCGGAAAAACCGGTCGTGGACAAGAAGTTCATCCTCGACCCGCTGATCTAGCGCCGATGAAGGCGGGTCTTTCCAAACCCGATCGCATCGTGCCCCAACTTCCGGAACCACTCTCGTGAACCATTTCGACTACCGCGACGGCGTGCTGCATGCCGAGGACGTGGCGATCCCCGATATCGCCGCACAGGTCGGCACGCCGTTCTACTGCTATTCGACGGCGACCCTGACCAGGCACTACCGTGTCTTCATGAAGGCCTTTGCCGGGCTCGACACGCTGGTCTGCTACGCCATGAAGGCCAATTCCAACCAGGCGGTGCTGCGTACCCTGGCCAGGCTCGGCGCCGGAGCCGACGTGGTCTCGGAAGGCGAACTGCGCCGGGCGCTGGCCGCCGGCGTCCCACCGAGCAAGATCCTGTTCTCCGGTGTCGGCAAGACGGCGCGTGAAATGGACTTTGCGCTGGAGGCCGGCATCCTTTGTTTCAACGTCGAATCCGAGCCGGAACTCGAACTTCTGTCGGCACGCGCCTCGGCTCTCGGCAAGGTGGCGCCGGTCTCGCTGCGCATCAATCCCGATGTCGACGCCAGGACCCACAAGAAGATCTCAACCGGCAAGGCCGAGAACAAGTTCGGCATTCCGTGGCAGCGGGCGCGCCAGGTCTATGCCCGCGCGGCTACGCTTCCGGGCATCAGGATCACCGGCATCGATACCCATATCGGCAGCCAGATCACCGATTTGCAGCCCTTCGACGACGCCTTCGCCCTGCTTGTCGACCTGGTCGGCGCGCTGCGCGCCGACGGCCACGCCATCGAGCATATCGACCTCGGCGGCGGCCTCGGCATTCCCTACCGCGTCGACAACAACCCGCCCCCGTTGCCCGACGCCTATGCCCAGATCGTCCGCAAGCATGTGACCAAGTTGGGCCTGAAGGTGATGTTCGAGCCGGGCCGACTGATCGTTGGCAATGCCGGCATCCTGGTGTCGGAAGTAATTTTCGTGAAAGAAGGCGACGCCAAGAACTTCCTCGTCGTCGACGCCGCCATGAACGACCTGATCCGACCGACGCTCTACGACGCCTTCCACGAAATCAGGCCGGTCGTGCAGCCGCCGGCCGATACGCCGCGCATGATGGTCGACGTGGTCGGCCAGGTCTGCGAGACCGGTGACTATCTCGGCCTCGATCGCGACCTGCCCAGGCTGAAGGCGGGCGATCTCGTCGCCGTTTCCACCGCCGGCGCCTATGGCGCGGTCCAGGCCGGCACCTACAACACCCGCCTGCTGGTCCCGGAGGTGCTGGTCGACGGCGACCGTTTCCATGTCGTGCGTCCGCGGCTGACCTATGAAGAGCTGATCGGCCTGGATTCCGTGCCGGACTGGCTTGCATAGACCGGAAACTCTGTACGGGGAGGAAATCATGTCGCAGGGCAATACCGTCACTCGCGAACGCATTGCCGCGATGGAACCGCGCATCCGCCCCTATATCAGGCACACGCCGGTACTGCGCGTCGACATGGCCGACTTCGACCGGCCGCCATTGGCGATCGACCTCAAGCTCGAATGCCTGCAGCATTCCGGCTCATTCAAGGCGCGCGGCGCCTTCACCAACCTTATGGAGCGGTCGGTTCCCGAGGCTGGCGTCGTCGCCGCATCGGGCGGCAACCATGGCGCGGCGGTCGCCTATGCCGCCATGCGGCTTGGCCACAAGGCGACCATCTTCGTTCCCGAAGTGAGCCCACAGGCCAAGCTGGACCGCATTCGCGGCTACGGTGCCGACCTCGTCATCGGTGGCGCCCGCTATGCCGAGGCGCTGGCGGCCAGCGAACGTTTCGCCGAGCAAACCGGCGCCTTGCAGATTCACGCCTTCAACCAGGAGGAAACGCTTGTCGGCCAGGGCACGCTCGGGCTCGAAATCGAAAGCGATCTGCCTGAGATCGACACGCTGCTGGTCGCCGTCGGCGGTGGCGGCCTGATCGGCGGTATCGCCGCCTGGTATGCCGGCCGCATCCGCATCGTCGCCGTCGAGCCCGAGGGCGCGCCGACGCTTCACCGCGCGTTCGAGGCCGGCCATCCGGTCGACGCTCCGGCCGAAGGCATCGCTGCCGATTCGCTGGCGCCAAAGCGCGTCGGCGAAATGATGTTCCCGATCGCCGAAGCCTTCGTCGAACGCTCCATCCTGGTCAGCGACGACGACATCATCGCCGCCCAGAAGGCGCTCTGGAACCGCGTGCGCATCATTTCGGAACCAGGTGGTGCCGCCGCCTTCGCCGCGATCCTGTCCGGCCGCTACGCGCCGGCGCCGGGCGAACGGGTCGCAGTGCTGGTCTGTGGCGCCAACGCAAACCCCGCCAATTTCTGATTGCAACCATTTCGGCCGGTTTCACGTTTTCTCAAACTGCCTCGCCTTTGCCGTGTTTGCTGGTATTCTTCTTCGAGTCATGAGGCTTGGGCTATCCTGCCCCGCCTCGCAGCATGATCCCGAAAAGTGGAGTCCGGTTTTCGGAACAGATCATGCTCAAAGAGATAGAGCCCCATTCCGGTCCTTTCAGGACGGAACAGGCTCTCGGAAGGGCCGATGACGCAACGACCCATCTTCAGCACCGATCGCGGCCTGGCCGGACGCCTGGCATTGAGCCGGATGGCAACGCGGGTCTCGATGATGGTCGAGCGCGGCTGGCCGCTGCTGCTCCCGCTCATTGTTGTTGCCAGCCTGTTCCTCAGCGCCTCCTGGTTCGGCATTTTTCCCCGGCTACCGGATGTGGTGCGCATCGGCCTTGTCGCCGTGTTCGGCCTGGCAGGGCTGGCCGCGCTTTATCCGCTGCGCTTTTTCCGCATGCCAGGCGCCGCCGAGGTCGATCGCCGAATCGAGGCCGCCAACAGACTGCTGCACAGCCCCGTGCAGGTGCAGAGCGACCGACCCAGCGGCCACGAAAGCAGTTTCTCGCAGGCGCTCTGGCGCGAGCACCAGAAACGCATGGCTGGAAGGCTCGACAGTCTCGGCGCCGACCTGCCGCGCACGCGCGTGCCGGAACGCGACCCCTGGGGACTGCGCGCCGTGGCGGCGCTCCTGCTCGTCAACGCCTTTGCCTTCTCCTTCGGGCCGACCGGCGGCAGGCTGAGCGATGGGTTCAGCGCACATGGCACGCTCGACGCCGTGCCGCCACGCATCGACGCGTGGGTGACGCCGCCGGCCTATACCGGCAAGCCGCCGATCTTCCTGACCGCCGATGCCAACCAGGCGACGCCGACCTTCACCATTCCGGAAGGCAGCGATGTCTCCTTGCGTGTCACCGGAGGCTCGGGCGAGGAAACGCTTGCCTATGCCGACAAGGATGGCAACGCACGCGCCATCGACCCGCAAGCCGCCGCCAAGCCGGCAGCAAGCCCGGCGGTGCCGTCCCCCGCCTCGTCTTCGAAGATACGCCAGTTCATCGGCAAGCTGACCGGCGACGGCACGCTGACGCTGAAGTCCGGCGACGACCAACTCGGCCGCTGGGCCTTCGCCGTGTTGCCGGACAAGCCGCCGCAGATCCGCTTCGTCGGTGAGCCCAAGCGCGCCGCCAACGGCGCCTTTGAGCTCAACTACCAGATCGATGACGACTACGGCGCCGCGACCGCCAAGGCGGTCTTCGCGCTGGCCGATCCGCAGGCGCCAGGTGCGCATCCGCTCTACGGCCCACCTGACATGCCCCTGACGCTGCCACGCCGCGGCGGCAAGTCGAATGCGGCCCGCACCACGAAGGATCAGACCGAGCATGTCTGGGCCGGCAGCAGCATCAAGCTGACGCTGGTCGCCACCGACGACGCCGGACACACCGCGTCCAGCGAAACCAAGACACTGGTAATGCCCGAGCGGCCGTTCACCAACCCGCTGGCGCGCGCCGTGATCGAACAGCGCCGCCTGCTCGCGCTCGACGCCAAAGCCAAGCCGCGCGTGCTCGATCTGATGGAGGCCATCACGCTGCGGCCCGAAGACACGTTCGGCAACATGTCCCACTACCTCGCCATCATGAGCGCGATGAGCCGGCTGAAACTGGCCGGGAACGACGATCAGCTGCGCGGCGAGGTCGCCTATCTCTGGGAAATCGCGCTCGGCATCGAGGAGGGCAACCTTTCTGCCGCCGAAAAGCGACTGCGCCAGGCGCAGCAGGCGTTGCAGGACGCCATCAAGAACGGCGCCAGCGACGCCGAGATCGAGAAGGCGATGAAGGAACTGCGCGAGGCGATGAACCAGTTCCTGCAGGAGTTCGCCGAACGCGCCAAGCAGAACCCGAACGCCCCGCAAATGCAGCAGAACGGCCAGGAACTGCGCCAGAGCGACATCGACCGCATGATGGACCAGATCGAGAATCTGGCGAAGTCGGGCGATCGCGACAAGGCGCAGCAATTGCTGTCGCAGCTGCAGGACATGATGAACAATCTCCAGGCCGGCCGCCAGCAGCAGGGCGGTGAGCAGGACAGCCAGATGCGCCAGCAGATGGACAAGCTCGGCGAGATCCTGCGGCGCCAGCAGGAGATGATGAACGACACTTTCCGCATGGACCAGATGCAGCGCGGCGAGCGCCAGCGTGGCGAGAACCGCGACGAGCAGCTTGGCCAGGGCGGTGGCGAGAACCAGGACAAGCCGGGCGTTGGGCAGGGCCGCGATCCGCTCGCCAGGCCGAAACCGATGACGCCGCAGGAATTCGCCGATGCGCTGAAGCAGTTGCAGGAAGGCCAGGGCCAGCTGAAGAGCGATCTCGAACAGCTGAAGAAGGGCCTCGAAGGCATGGGCATGGAGCCCAATGAAGGATTTGGCGAGGCCGGCAAGTCCATGGGCAGCGCCGAGAAGGCGCTTGGCGAGGGTCAGGGCGACGAGGCTGTCGGCCACCAGGGCCGGGCGCTCGAGGCGCTGCGCAAGGGCGCCAAGGACATGATGAAGCAGATGCAGGCCATGCAGGGCGACCAGGGCGGCAGCCAGGAAGGCGGTCGTCAGCAGGGCGCCGACCGTGATCCGCTCGGCCGGCCGCGCGCCAGCCGGGGTCCCGATTTCGGCGATTCGGTCAAAGTGCCCGACGAGATCGACGTGCAGCGCGCCCGCCAGATCCTGGAAGCGATCCGCAAGCGGCTCGGCAATGCGCTAAGCCCCGATATCGAGCGCAGCTATCTGGAACGGCTGCTGGAGCTGAAATAGCAAGCGGCGGGAGCAACCGGCGACATCTATGACGCGGGTTGGACCTGCCTGTTGACGAACGCCTCGCGGATCGCCTCCTGCATGCCGTCGATCGCCTCGCCTGACACGTTCGGGTTGCGATGCATCACCACATTGGAGGAATCGATGTCGCCGAACCCGTCGGCGGCCGTGAGTTCGCGGCAGTCCACCGGGATGTTGCTGCGCGAAATCGGCGCGATCGCCAAGCCCGAGGTGACAGCAAGCTTCAGGCCGCCGGTGGTGTCGCTGGTATAGGCAACGCGATAGGCAAGGCCGCGCTGCTCCAGCGATTTGATGGCGAAATCCTTGCACCAGCTGGCCCGGTTGTAGAGCGCGATCGGCACCGGACGTTCCTCATGCATGTGATGCAGGTTCGACGTCACCCAGACCGTCGGATCGTGCATCAGCACTTCGCCGCCAGATGGGTCCTGCCATTCGAACACCACGCACAGATCGAGTTCACCAGCGAGGAGTGCCGCGATCTGCGCCTCCGAATGGGCGTAGCGCACGGTGACCTCGACCTTGGTGTGGCGCTTCGAGAATGCGCCGAGCGCGCGCGACAGGATGGCGTGGCCATATTCCTCCGGAATGCCGATGCGCACGGGCCCGCCCAGCGGCGCCGCCGTCATCGAAGCAGCCGTCTCATCGAGCAGCGAGACGATACGGCGGGCATTGACGATGAGTTCGCCACCACGCCGCGTCAACGCGACACCGCGTGAACCGCGCTCGAACAGGCTGTCGCCGACCAGCTCTTCGAGCTTCTTCATCTGCATCGACACGGCCGACTGGGTGCGGCCGGCCTGCTCGGCGGCCCTCGTGAAATTACCGGCCTCGGCGATGGCGACGAAGGTGCGCAGGAGATCGCTGTCGAGGGTTGGCCGCATCGCATCCATCATAAGCAAATTTGATTGCTGGCATCATTCCAATTCGTTTGCAACATGTCAAACGCCGGACGATAGTCGCCCCACCCATTGGATATGCAGCCGCGAAATCGGCTGCGGACCAACCAAAGAGTCCTCACTCGTGCCCGCTGCCCGAAAACGGTGGCGGGTTCTTTTTGATCTGGAGAGGATCGCCGGATCATATGCGCGGGAGCCTGAACGCGGATGCAGAATAGGATGGTACGCGGCATCCTGAGCCTGTGCCTGGGCGTCCTGGTCTTCTCGCTGCAGGACCCGCTCGTCAAAGCCGTGTCGAGCGGCTACCCGGTGACCGAGGTGATGGCGATCCGCTCGATCATCGCCCTGCCGATCCTGATCCTTCTCGTCCATGCCGATGTCGGGCTGCGCGCCATCCTGTCGCGGCGCTTCGGCATGCTGACCATGCGCGCCTTCATCCAGTTCACGTCCTACACGGTCTATTACCTGGCCATCGCCGCCCTGCCGCTGGCCGACGCCGTGGCGCTCTATTTCATGGCGCCGCTCTGCATCATGGCGATGGCCGGTCCCTATCTTGGCGAGCGTGTTTCCTGGCAGACCCTGGCAACCGTGCTGATCGGCATGCTTGGCGTCCTGGTGATGCTGCGCCCCGGCGCCGGACTGTCCGATTGGGCGGCCTTGCTGTCGCTGGGCTCGGCCGTGCTCTATGGCTTTTCGCAATTGATGGCCCGCAAGATCGGCGACACCGAATCCTCCACCGTGATGGCCTTCTACCAGAACGGCGCCTATCTGACCGGCGCGGCCGTGGTCGCCGGCACGTTCCACCTCGCCGGCATAACCCACGCCGTCCACCCGAGCCTCGAATTCCTGGTGCGGCCGTGGATCTGGCCGACACTGCCGGATTTCCTCAAGATGGCCGCGTGCGGTTTCGTCGCTTCGGCCGGCATGATCCTGCTCTCGCAAGGCTATCGGCTGGCGCCCGCCAATCGCGTCGCCACATTCGAATATACCGGCATCCTGTGGTCGCCGCTGTGGGGCTTCCTGTTCTTCGCCGAGGTGCCACGCTCGGCGACCGTGATCGGCGCGGCGCTGATCATCGGCGCCGGCCTGCTGGCGCTCAACACCGGGCGGCGGACCGGCCCGGCGCCGGCGCTTGTCGCCAGGGATCCGGCCTGATCAGGCGAAGCAGATCAGCGCCCATTCGACGCGTGAACGGATCTCGGCCAGCGTGAAGGGCTTTTGCACGACGTCGAGGATGATGCCGTTCAATTCCTCGGCGCGCTCGCGCTGGTCGGCATAGCCGGTCATCAGCATGATCTTCATCGCCGGGAAAAGCGCTGCGGCCGCAACCGCCATCTCGATGCCGTCCATCTCCGGCATGCGGATGTCGGAGACGACGAGATCGTAGCCGCCGTTTGCGGCGCGGATCAGCGAAAGCCCCTGCGCGCCGTCGGCGGCGATATCGATTGCGTGGCCGGCGCGTTCGAGCGCGCGGGCTGCGAGGGTGCGGACGGACTCATCGTCCTCGACGATCAGAAGCTTTGCCATGGCCGGCATATTTGGCGGGCAAAAGTTGACTTTTCCTGAAGGCGGAAGAGGTCGGCAAGTCTTTTTGGAAGTCGTTCAAGCATCGCCTTTGACGACGCCCACGAACGGCAGTTCGCGGAACGCATGCGAGACGTCCATGCCGTAGCCGACGACGAAATAATCGGGGCAGTCGAAGCCTACATAGTCGGCATTGAGCGCGGTCTGGCGGCGCATGCGCTTGTCGAGCAGCACGGCGATGGAACAGCTTTTCGCGCCACGCGACAGCATCAGGTCGCGCGTGAAGCTCAGCGTCT
Organism: Mesorhizobium sp. B3-2-1; assembly: GCF_006439515.1. NCBI lineage: Bacteria > Pseudomonadati > Pseudomonadota > Alphaproteobacteria > Hyphomicrobiales > Phyllobacteriaceae > Mesorhizobium > Mesorhizobium sp. B3-2-1. The sequence continues at coordinate 73,369 of NZ_VFTI01000004.1, forward strand.
TGCCCGATTCCAGAATGTCGTCGATCAGCAGTACGTCGCGCCCGGCGACTTCATTGTCGATGTCGCGCAGCACCCTCACCTCGCCACTGGTGGTGCCGGCGCCGTAACTGGAGATGAAGATGAACTCGACCTCGGGCGACAGGCCGACATCGTGCATGGCGCGGATCAGGTCGGCTGCGAAGATGAACGAACCCTTCAGCACCGAAATCACCAAGAGATCGTGATAGTCGTGCGCGGCGATCTCCTTGGCGAGTTCGAGATTGCGCCGCGCGATCGCCGATGCCGAAAACAGGACTTCGATGTCCTTGCCGCGTACGATTGGCATTGCTGGTCTTCTCCGGTGATCGCCTACTCGGCGAAAGTAACCAAAACGGTTCTAACGCCGTTCTTAGGCACGTCGAGCCGGCTGGCAAAGCCGAATCTTTCGCCCGATGCCAGCGAGCGGCCGGATGTCCCCAACGTATAGCGGGTCGTGCGTCCGTCATTGCCCGTCACCCGGATTTCGAGCGGCGGCATTGTCGCCGGCCTCGTCCCATCATTGGCGGCCTCGCCATCGAGGAACAGCACCGGATTGGCGCCCGAGGCATCGACGCGTGAGGTGACGCCTGAAATGGTCAGCGCCGACGCTTGCGTGCCGGCCAGGAACGGCGCCTGCCGCACCAGCGCATGACCGCCGGAGACCCAGAAGGCGGCAAGGGCGGCACCGATGCCGGCGATCCAGAAGATCGGCCCTCCGCGTGATGCCGGCAGCCGTTTCGCTTGTGCTTCCGGCTTGCGCAGCATGTCCATGCCCTCGATGGGCGGGGGGACGATCGCACGCGGCGGCGGTGAATCGCTTTCCACCGTAGGGGCAAAGCGCGGCATCACTTCGTAGTCCGCATCGATGATATCGGCCGCCGGACCGCGCACGATCCGGTCCGCCATGGCAATTGCCGGCGGTTCGGTCATGATTTCGCCGGAAACCGGGCGCGCGGTTCGTTCCTCAGCCATCATGGCCCCAGCATTGCGGCACGTTCGCTTTTCGTTTCTTTTGCGTAAACACAAATGGTTAACGCTTCCCCACCGGAGCTCACGTGACGCGCCGAAACAGCCCAGGAATTAACCGCCGGTTAACCATGCCGGCCGATGGTCTTTTCGCAGAACAGGCCGGCTCGCCCCCGGCTCTAAAAGAGACAGAGCATGATGTCGCCCGAAAACCGCGTCACACTTTTCGGCATCATGCTCCAGGAAATTCAGGTCGCCGAAATTGATTCGCTTCGAAAATGTCGGCCTCCGCTATGGCATGGGTCCGGAAATCCTCCGCGACATCTCCCTGCACATACCGGAGCGCTCCTTCCAGTTCCTGAGCGGGCCTTCGGGTGCCGGCAAGACGACCTTGCTGCGCCTTTTGTTCATGTCGCTGAAGCCGACGCGCGGGCTGATCACCATCTTCGGCAAGGACCGCTCGCGCATTTCACGCACCGAACTGCCGCATCTGCGCCGCCGCATCGGCGTGGTGTTCCAGGATTTTCGCCTGCTCGACCACATGACCACCTATGAGAATGTCGCCTTGCCATTGCGCGTGCGCGGGCGCGAGGAAGCGAGCTACCGCACCGACGTCACCGAGCTGTTGAAATGGGTGGGGCTCGGCGAACGCATGCATGTGCTGCCGCCGGTCCTGTCAGGCGGCGAGAAGCAGCGCGCCGCGATCGCGCGCGCCCTGATCGAGCAGCCGGAAATCCTGCTCGCCGACGAGCCGACCGGCAATGTCGATCCGCCGCTGGCGCGACGCCTGCTGCGGCTGTTCATCGAGCTCAATCGCCTCGGCACCGCCGTGGTGATCGCGACCCACGATCTTGGCCTTATGGAACAGGTCGACGCGCGCCGCATGATCCTGGCCGGCGGAAGGCTTGATATCTATGACTGAGCTATCGGCCGACCATTTCGAGCAGCAGGATGCCGAGGCGGTCGAGGCAAGACCGCGCGCCCAGCGCAAGATGGCGCCGATCGTGCCGGCGCAGAACATTGCCGGCCGCGCACTGGTGCTGGTCATCGCCATCATGACCTTCCTGTCCTGCCTGACCTTCGGCGCGGTGACGCTGGTGCGCGACACGGCCTCGGTCTGGGAAAACCAGATCTCGCGCGAGGCGACGATCCAGATCAAGCCGGCCGACGGCCTCGATATGGAGGCGGCGCTTAGCCAGGCCTCGCAGATCGCCGCCGAATTCCCGGGCGTGAAGTCGACCCGGATCATCGACCGCGAAGCGACCGCCAGGCTGTTGGAGCCCTGGCTGGGATCGGGCCTCAACATCGACGACCTGCCGGTGCCGCGCCTGATCATCGTCACCATCGACGAGAACAGCCCGCCCGACTTCGCCGCCATGCGCGCCGCGATCACGCCGAAACTGCCGAGTGCATCGCTCGACGACCACCGTACCTGGGTCGACCGGCTGGTGGCCATGGCCCGCACCACGGTGACCATCGGCATCGCCGTTCTGGCCTTGATGCTGTCGGCAACGGTGCTGACCGTGGTATTCGCGACCCGTGGCGCCATGGACGGCAACGGCCACATCATCGAGGTGCTGCATTTCGTCGGCGCCGAGGCGCGCTTCATCGCGCGCGAATTCCGCCGGCACTTCCTGGTCACCGGGATGAAGGGCGCGGCCGCCGGCGGAGCGGCGGCGGTGCTCGTCTTCATCGTGTTTTCATGGTGGTCGTCGCGTAACATGGCAACACCTCAGGCCGATCAGGCGACCGCTTTATTCGGTAACTTCGCCATCGGCTCCGCGGGTTATCTGGGCGTCGTCCTGATGGTGCTGGTGATTGGCGCGCTGACGGCGGCGACCTCGCACGCCACCGTCGTCGCCTATCTTAGCGACATCGACGTTCGTCAACCCGACGCATGAAAGGAACTCGTCTTGGCGCGGATGGAAACACGGCGATCACGGATCGAGAATTCGCGTAACGCAAAGTGCGTCTTTTAGCTATCAAAGGCCGCATTTCGGGATTAACCATATGGCCATGGACGTGCGGGACTCGACCGGGACGGCTGGACAGCTGCCAGTGGTGGTTTCCCGTTGGCGCGCCCACGGCAAGGTTGGTCATTTAAGGACCGCCGTGCGCCTCTCCGCTCTTTCCCTGCTTGTGCTCGCAATGGTGTTCGCTGGCGGCTTCGGCTGGTTTGCCAGCAAGGTCAGTCATCTGACCACGCCCACCAACCCGGCCAAGGCCGACGCCATCATCGTACTGACCGGCGGCCAGTCGCGCCTCGACGCTGCGATGGAGCTGCTGGCGTCCGGCAAGGGCGAGCGGCTTTTGATCAGCGGCGTGCATCCATCGGCCAGCCGTCGCCAGCTTCAGGCGGCGACCGGCGGCGACAAGAAGTTGTTTTCCTGCTGTGTCGACATCGACCGCGCCGCGCTCGATACGATAGGCAACGCGGAGGAAAGCGCCAAATGGGTGGAAAACCACGCCTATGGCACGGTGATCCTGGTCACCAACAATTATCACATGCCGCGCAGCCTGCTGGAGATGGGCCGGCTGCTGCATGGCGCCAAGCTCGAACCCTACCCGGTGGTCAATTCCAACCTGGATAATGGCAGTTGGCTGACCAAGCCGCGGGCCGTGCGCGTGCTGTTCACCGAATACACCAAATACCTGCTGGCGCTGGCTCGCGGCATTATCCCGGTGAAGCCGACGCCCGAAGGCATCGCGCTGGCCGAGACCGCCGCCGGCGGCTGAGCCCGCATCATTGCTTGGCGCCAGCCCCTGAAACGCCCTTGAGGCGCGCGATCTCCCGTTCAAGGTCTTGGATGCGCCGGTCGCGTTCGCCAAGCGCCGCTGCCACATCAGCCGCCTCGAAGCGCTGCGGTATATGTTGCGGGCAATTGGCATCCCATGCCGAGACGGTGAACAGGATGACCTGCTCGGGACGCGCCTTGTAGTCCGGCGGCATCAGCCGCGTCATCATCTCGGCGTCGTCTTCGACAACGCGCGCCGTACCCCAGATCTTGATGCGCTGGCGCATCATGTAATCAATCAGGAACAGAAAGGCTCTCGGATTGTCGGCCAGGTTGCCCTGTGTGATGAACTGCCTGTTGCCGGAAAAATCCGCGAAGCCGATCGTCTTCTCGTCGAGCACCTTGAGAAAGCCGGCAGGGCCGCCGCGATGCTGGATGTAGGGCTGGCCATCGCCATTGGCCGTCGACAGGAAGACGCTGGTCTGCATTTCGATGAAGGCGGCAAGGTCCGGTGTGATCGCCGACTGCCAGCCGCCTCGCTCCTCGACGCGGGCATAGGACTGGCGCGAGCCCTTGCGCGCCTGGATCGCCTTGACCGTCGGCGTGAAGGCGACATCGCTCGCAAATGCGTGTGCGTTCATCGAAACCTCCTTGCGTGAAACGTTTCTAAAGGCCGAGCTCCGACAACGTCGGATGGTCGTCCGGCCGCCGACCGAGCGGCCAGTGATATTTGCGCTCGGCATCGGCGATCGGCAGGTCGTTGATGCTGGCGATGCGCAGGCGCATCAGCCCGTGCTCGTCGAATTCCCAGTTCTCGTTGCCATAACTGCGGAACCATGAGCCGCTGTCGTCGCGCCATTCATAGGCGAAGCGCACCGCGATGCGATTGCCGTGAAAAGCCCAGACCTCCTTGATCAGCCGATAGTCGAGCTCGCGTGTCCATTTGCGCGTCAGGAACGCCTGGATCGCATCGCGCCCCTGCAGGAACTCGGCCCGGTTGCGCCAACGGCTGTCCGCCGTATAGGCGAGCGCCACCCGCGCCGGATCGCGCGAGTTCCAGGCATCCTCCGCCATGCGCGCTTTCTGCGCTGACGTCTCGGCGGTGAAGGGGGGAAGCGGCGGGCGGCTATCAGACATGGGATCTCCTCTGCGGCATGAAGGGTTGGGGCCGGCGGGCACCGCCGCCCCCTTTCCGGATTCAGGCAGCATCGCGCGCGGAAACAACTGGAAAATCGATCTCCGTCTGTGCAACCTCGTTGATATAGTTGGTCCAGACGTTCAGGACGACATGCTGGACGATCTCGATGATCTCCCCGTCGTCATAGCCCGCGAGCCTGACAGCGGCGAGATCCTCCTGGCCGACATGCCCGCGGCTTTGCGCAACCTTGGCGGCAAAACGCACCGCCGCGGCTGCCTTGGGATCCGAGGAGCCGCCATGGCGGTTGGCGATCATCTCGGCATCGTCGAGCCTTGCAAGGTTCTTGCCGAGATAGGTGTGGGCGGAAAGACAGTAGTTGCAGCCATTGATCTCGGCGATCGCCAGCGCGATGCGCTCGCGGGTCGGCGCTGGAAGCCGGCCCTTGGCCAAGGCTCCCATCATGCCGAGATAGCCTTCCAGCGCGGCCGGACTGTTGGCGACCATCCGAAACAGGTTCGGCACGACACCAAGCTGTTTTTCCACCGCCTGCAGCATGGGCTGCGAGGCGGCGGGAGCGGCTGCGATGGACGAAGGCGTGGCAATGCGGGGCATGAAGATCTCCTTGTTGAGGTACCACGCCCATATGCAGCCTTCCATGTTGCGGATGTAGATGCCATATTTGCAATCAACCCTTCCATTTTCTGGAAGAAATGATGGATCGTCTCGAAGCCATGTCCCTTTTCGTCGCGGCAGCGGAAGGCGGCAGCCTTTCCGCCGCCGCGCGCCGTTCGGACGTTCCGCTGGCAACGGTCAGCCGCAAGGTCTCCGAGCTGGAGCGCCACCTGAAGACACGCCTGTTGAACCGCTCGACGCGGCGGCTGACACTGACCGACGCGGGCCATGCCTATCTCGCTGCCTGCCGCCGCATTCTCGAAGAGGTCGGCGACGCCGAACGCACCGCCGGCGGCGAATACAGCGCCCCGACGGGAGAACTGATCATCACCGCGCCGATCGTCTTCGGCCGCCTTCACGTGTTGCCGGTTGTCACCGAGTTCCTCGCCGCCTTTCCCCTGGTGGATATCCGGCTCACGCTCGGTGACAGGATAAGCCAGTTGGCCGAGGACCATATCGACCTCGCCGTCCGCATCGGCAGGCTGCCGGATTCGCGCATGGTCGCCATCAGGGTCGGCTCGATCGGTCATGTCGTCTGCGCAAGCCCAGCCTATCTGGCCGCGCACGGCATTCCACGGACCCCGGGAGAGCTCGAGACACACAGATGCATCACCTTCGAGGGTCTTGGCTCGCTTGCCGCCTGGACCTTCACGGTGGACAAGGCTGATTTTGTCGTGCCGGTCCGCTCAAGGCTCCGGGTCAACACCGCCGAGGCGGCGATCGATGCGGCGATCGCCGGGGTCGGGTTGACCCGGGTGCTTTCCTACCAGATCGTCGCCGCCATACGATCAGGAACACTGCGCCCCGTGCTCGGGGATTTCGAACCCGAGCCTTGGCCGGTTAACCTGGTGCATGCGGGCCAGGGCCGGCTGCCGGTGAAATTGCGCGCCTTCCTCGACTTCGCCGCCCCGCGCCTGAGGGAACGCCTGGCGCAGGCGACCTGGTAGAACGGGCAGCATCGCACTGTTTCCTTTTTCCCTGCGCTTGGTGTAACCAACGCACACTTCCTCACCGGACCTCCCCCATGCTCTATGTCAGATCGCTGGCGTTCAATTTCGTCTTCTACGTCAATCTGATCGTCCAGATGATCCTCTGGACCCCGTACTATTTCCTGTCGCCCCGTCACCGCGCCTGGTTCGTGCCGAAATTCTGGTCGCGCACCTCGATGTGGCTCTATGACAAGATCGCCGGAACGAAGAACGACATTACCGGGCAGGAAAACCTGCCCGAGGGCTCCTTCATCCTGGCGCCCAAGCACCAATCGTTCTGGGACGCGATCGCCTTCTTCCCGTTCCTCCAGGACCCGCTTTACATCCTGAAGCGCGAGTTGACCTGGATCCCGTTCTTCGGCTGGTACATCTTGAAGATGCGCATGATCCCGGTTGATCGCGGCAGCCGCTCCAAGGCGCTGAAGGCCGTGGTCGCCGCGACCAGGGAAGAGATGGCGCGCAACCCGCGCCAGTTGATCATCTATCCCGAAGGCACGCGCCGGGCGCCGGGCGACGAGCCGGCCTACAAATACGGCATCGTCGAAATCTACACGCAGCTTGGCGTTCCGGTCGTGCCGGTCGCCCATGTCGCCGGCCTCTATTGGCCGCGCCGCAAGTTCCTGCGCTATCCCGGGACCGTCAAGGCACGCTTCCTGCCGCCCATACCGCCGGGTCTGGGCAAGGAAGAGTTCATGGCGCGGCTGATCGGCGAGACCGAGGCTGCCTGCGACCAACTTCTCGTCGAGGCATCCCGCGCCCCCAATCCACCGGCCCTGCCGCCGACGGCGATCAAGCGGCTTCGGGATCTGGGCAGGAAGGCCTGAAGGCTCTCCGGCCAGGCAATCAGCCGTAAACAGCCAGCACCGTGGTCAGCACCAGCGTCGCGGCAAAGATCAGATTGATGATCCGCGAGGCGACTGGCCTGCGCAGCAAGCGCGCGAACGCCGCACCGGCAAGAAGCCACGCGGCGTGGATGACAACGATCATCACCGCGAGAACGGTCAGTTTCGTCCACAGCCGGAGCCCGGCATCGCCCGCGCCTGACGAGGCACCCGCGAACACGGCGGCGATCGCCACATAGGCTTTCGGGTTGGCCACCGCGAGGAGAAAACCGGCCAGCCATGTCGGGCGCGACGCCTCGGCGGCACGTGCAGCCAATGGCGGCGCGGTGGCGATCTTGAAGGCGAGGTAGAGTATGTAGGCCGCGGACGCGACAACCAGCAATGGCGCCAGCTTCGGCATCGAAGCCAGCGCCGCCATGACCCCGGTCGCCAAGACCAGCAGAACGGCGGTCGTGCCCAGGACAATGCCGCCGGCGTAGCGCAGCGAGTCGCGCAGGCCGAAGGCAGCGCCGACGGCGGTGACGCTTATCGTCGCCGGCCCCGGGCTGCCCATGACGACGGTGGCGGCCAGCAACAGCGCAAGCAATTGGCGCCAAAGCTCCGGCTGCGAAACATGCGGTCCGGCCATCTGATCCTCGCCCTGCACCCCTGTGCGAAGGGACGGTATGGCAAGACATGAGTATCGTCTTGGACGTTCGTGCGTCCCGCGTTACCGGCAGCCTCAGGCGCTGGCTCTGTCGAGTTCGGCCATGTCGTCCGCGCTCAACTTCAACGACATCGCCTTGATCAGGCTGTCCATCTGGCTCGGCTTTGTGGCGCTGGCGATCGGTGCGGTGACGCCCGGCCGCGCGATAACCCAGGCAAGCGCCACTTCCGCCTGCTTGGCCGAATGCCTGGCCGAAATGGCGTCGAGCGCCGCCAGAATGCGCATGCCGCGTGGATTGAGATAGCTGCCGACATCCTCGCCGCGCTCGCTCTTGCCGAGATCGGCTTCCGTGCGGTACTTGCCGCTGAGAAAACCCTTGGCCAGGCTGAAATAGGTGATGACGCCGATATCCTCGGCCACGCAGAGGTCGCGCAGCGGGCCATCGAAGGAAGAGCGGTCGTAAAGATTGTATTCCGGCTGCAGCACCTCATAGCGCGGCAGGCCGCGCAGGCTTGCCACGTCCAGTGCCGCGCGCAACTGGCCGGCATCGAGGTTCGAACAGCCGGCATAGCGGATCTTGCCCTTGGCGAGCAATTTCTCATAGGCGCCGAGCGTTTCCTCATAGGGCGTGGTCGGATCCGGCCAGTGCGACAGATAGAGATCGATGAATTCGGTCCGCAGCCGCTTCAGCGATGCGTCGACGGCCTTTTCGATATAGGCGGCGGACAGGTCCTTGTGGCCCTGCCCCATGTCCGAGCCGACCTTGGTGACCACCACGACCTTGTCGCGGTTACCCCGATCCTTCATCCATTTGCCGATGATGGCTTCCGATTCGCCGCCCTTGTTGCCGGGCACCCAACGCGAATACGCGTCGGCCGTATCGATGGCATTGAGGCCCGCGTCGACGAAGCGGTCGAGCAGGTCGAAGGAGGTTTTCTCGTCAGCGGTCCAGCCGAAGACATTGCCGCCCAGAACCAGCGGCGCGATGGAAAGGTCGGTGCGACCGAGACGGCGTTTCTGCAAGACTAATCTCCGTGGATTGGATCGGCGGACGGCGCCCGCAGGCTAAGGTTCGGAGCTTAAGCTAGGTCTTGCGGCATCGAGGTCAAAGGCCTGGCCGCCTTTTCCGCAGAGCCAGCGCTTCACAAAGTCGCTATCCGGCGCGCCACATCCTCCAGCCAGTGGTCGCGGATATCGAGCGCTTCCAGATGCTTCAGCGTGCTCAACACATAGTCCTCATTGTTGCCGGATCGGCCGACCGCGCCGCGCACCACGGTCGCCGCATCCGCCGTATCCAGCGCACCGGCATATTGCTCATGCCTGCGGTCGACGATGTAGGCCACGGCCTCGACCGCACCGCCGCCGTCGAGACGAACCTTGAGCGTCCGCTCGAGATAGACGCTGGTGACAAGTTCGCGCTCGCGCAGGTAGGCGATGACCTCGTCGCGCAATTCGCCGGGCACTCGGAAGGCAAGGCCGACGCAGGAACCGCCATGGTCGAGGCCGAGCACCAGTCCCGGTCGCTGACGCGTGCCACGGTGCACGAAGGAATAGACGCAGAGCGAGCGGCGATAGCCATGCAGGTGGGCACGCCGTGTCTCGACATGCGCGAAACCCGGTCGCCAGATCAGCGAACCATAGCCGAACACCCAAAAATCGCCCATATCACCGCCCCTGATTGCAAAAAGAATGGCAACACCGCACCGGAAACCGGTGTTTTTTCCGCCCGTGTCCGTCTACCTAGTGTTCGGAATCGAGAATCCGTCCACACCATCCATGCGTTAATGAGAGCCAAAGCATGACGTCAAGTGACGAACGCCAACCGGGTAACCGTCGCCGCCTGTGGTGGCTTGCCGCGTTGATCCTCGTGCTGTTCGCCCTTTACAGTGCCGGCTGGTTCTACCTGGCCAGCAGGGTCAGGACTGAAGCCGACAAGACGGTTGCCACGCTCAACAAGAGCGGTATCCAGGCCGGCTGCGCCAACCTCCAGGTCAGTGGCTATCCCCTGAGCTTTGCCGTCTCTTGCGACAACCTCGCCTATGAGGACGATGCCAAGAACATTGCCGCCTCGGCCGGTAGTTTCAATGCCACCGCCCAGATCGTCCAGCCCTTGTCGCCGGTTGCCAATCTGCGCGGTCCGCTCCGGACCTCCGTCCCGGGCATGATGCCGCTCTGGATCGACTGGGACAATCTGCAGGCCAACGTCAAACTGTGGTACCCGCTGCCGCGGCGTATAGCGCTGCAGGCCGAGGGCCTGTCGGGCCAGACCGACCCGGCCGACGACACCGATCCAGTCGAACTGTTCAGTGCCGGCAAGGCATCAGGCCAGTTGCAGCCGAATGGTGGGGATCTCGACTATGTCGGCAGCTTTGGCGATCTCGAGATCGATTCCGACGCGATCGGCGGGCGCGTGCTGCCGGCGCTCGATGCCAGCGGCGACGTGACACTGAAGAACGGCGTCGCATTGGTCGGCACGCAGGTGAAAAGCCTGCGTGGCCAAAAGATCGAAATCCGCAACCTCGATCTGTCGTCGGGGACCGCGCGTGTCACCGTTTCCGGCCCGCTTTCGGTCGATGCCGAGGGCCTGGTCGATGCCGATCTGATGATCAGGATCAAGGATCCCAAGGCCGTGGCATCTATCCTTGCCGGCGCCATACCCGAGCAGAAGAATGCGATTGAGCAGGGTTTTGGCGCCTTGGCCCTGCTCGGCAGCGAACCGTCGATGCCGCTGAAAGTGGTCAAGGGCAAGGCCTCGCTCGGCTTCATCCCGCTGGGCAAGATCAAGCCGGTGCAATAGAGCATGATCCCGAAAAGTGGGAACCCGTTTTCGCGGACAAACGGTTTCCGTTTGTCCAGAGATCATGCTCCAACAAAGAGATTGATCGGGATGACGAAACGTCATCCCTATCTAGTCCCGCCATGGCAAGACCCGTGAGGCTCCTGAGTGTCGGGGCGCTGACGCTGGATACCATCCTGCGTGTCGATACTTTGCCCAACCATCAGGGAAAATTCATCGCCTCCGACGGCGTCCAGATCGCCTCGGGCATGGCCACGAGCGCTGCCTGTGCCGCGCACCGTCTCGGCGCCGAGGTATCACTATGGGCGAGCGCCGGCGACGATCCGGTCGGCGATCAGCTGATTGCGGGAATAGAGGCCGAGGGTGTCGATTGCAGCCATGTGCGCCGCGTCGGCGGCGCGCGCTCGGCACTGGCCTCGATCCTGGTCGATGCGCATGGCGAGCGTATCATCGTGCCGTTCTACGACACGCGCGCGCAGGCTGATCCCGAGGCTTTGCCGTTCACCGACGTTACGGCATTCGACGCCGTGCTGGCCGACGTGCGCTGGCCGGGTGCCGCGGCACTTGCCTTGAAGGCGGCGCGAGCCGCTGGCCGTCCGGCGATCCTCGATGCCGATACCGCGCCGCTGGCGGTGCTGGAGCAATTGTTGCCGCTGGCCTCGCACATCGTCGCCTCCGAGCCGGCGGTCCGTATCATATGCGGCCACGCGCTGGATCTGGAGAGCGCTTGCACGGACCTCGCCTCGCGTACCGACGCGTTCGTTGCGGTTACCGGCGGCGCGGCCGGTACCTGGTGGTTCGATCGAAGCGCCGGATCATCCCGCCATGTCGAGGCCCCGAGGATCAAGGCGGTCGACACGCTGGCCGCCGGCGATGTCTTTCATGGCGCCTTTGCCGTCGGGCTGGCGGAAGCCATGCCGGTCGAGCAGGCCTTGCGTTTCGCAAGTGCGGCCGCCGCGCTCAAATGCCTGCGCTTCGGCGGCAGGCTGGGCGCGCCGTATCGGGCCGAGACGCTCGCCATGATGGCAGCGACCTGGCCTGAAACAGCTTAGCTCTTTGCCGGATGCTCGACCGCCTGGCGGCCAAAGTCGGGCACATCGATATCCTGGCCGGCCTCGATGATCGAGCGGCGCACGGCGCGCGTGCGGGTAAACAGGTCGAAGAGCTTGTCGCCGTCGCCCCAGCGAATCGCGCGCTGCAGGAACGCCAGGTCTTCGGAGAAGCGCGCCAGCATTTCGAGGATGGCGTCCTTGTTGTGCAGGCACACGTCCCGCCACATGGTCGGATCGGATGCGGCCAGACGCGTGAAATCGCGAAAACCGGAGGCGGAATATTTGATCACTTCCGTCTTGGTCACCGACTCCAAATCGTCGGCGGTGCCGACGATATTGTAGGCGATGATGTGCGGCAGATGCGAGACGATGGCGAGCGTCATGTCGTGATGCTGCGGGTCCATCGTGTCGATGTTGGCGCCGCAGCGGCGCCAGAATTCCGACAGCCGTTCCAGCGCTTCCGGATCAGTGCCCGGCACCGGCGTGAAGATGCACCAGCGATTGTCGAACAGATCGGCGAAGCCGGCGTCCGGGCCGGATTTTTCGGTGCCCGCCAGCGGATGGCCGGGAATGAAATGCACGCCGTCAGGCACATGCGGCTGCATCTGCGCGATGACCGAGGCCTTGGTCGAACCGACATCAGTGAGGATCGCCCCTTTTTTCAGCGCCGGCGCGATTTCCTGTGCCACGGCGCCGGACGAACCGACAGGCACCGAGACGATGATCAGATCGGCATCACGCACCGCTTCCCTGGCATCCGTGGTGTAGAAATCGCCGAGGCCGAGTTCCTCGGCTCGCTTGAGCGTGGCCGCGCTGCGGGTCGAGATGGCGACATGGCGAGCCAAACCCTCGCGGCGGATGACGCGGGCAAGCGACGACCCGATCAGGCCAATGCCGACCAGCGCGATCTTTTCGAACATCGGTGATGTCATGGCTTCTAGCTTTTCAGAAATGTCGTGAGCGCGGCGACAACGCCGCGATTGGCCTCTTCGGTGCCGACGGTCATGCGCAGCGCGTTGGGAAAGCCGTAGCCTGAAACGCGCCGCAGAATATAGCCGCGCGCGCTCAAATACTCATCAGCAGCCGCTGCGGAATGCTTCTGGTCGTCGGGAAAATGGATGAGCAGGAAATTGCCGACGCTGGGTGTCACGCGCAGCCCGAGCCCGGTCATCTGCTCACTCAGCCAGGTGAGCCAGGTCTCGTTATGCGCCACGCTGCGCTCGACATGAGCGCGGTCGCGGATCGCAGCGATGCCGGCCTCGATCGCCGTCGCATTGACGTTGAAGGGACCGCGCACGCGGTTGATCGCGTCGACGATGTGCATCGGACCATACATCCAGCCGATGCGCGCGCCGCCAAGGCCGATCTTTGAGAAGGTGCGCGTCATCACCACGTTTTCGGCGCTGCCAACAAGTTCTATGCCGGCTTCGTAATCGTTGCGGCGGACATATTCGGCGTAGGCCGCGTCGAGCACCAGAAGCACGTTTTTCGGCAGTCCGGCGTGCAGGCGACGCACCTCCTGGAACGGCACATAGGTGCCGGTCGGGTTGTTGGGATTGGCCAGGAACACGATTTTCGTGCGCGGCGTCACGGCCGCCAGCATCGCATCGATGTCGGCGCGCTCGTCGGTCTCGTTGACCACGACCGGTGTGGCGCCCGCCGACTGGATGTAGATCTTGTAGACCATGAAGGCGTGTTCGGTGAACATGGCCTCGTCGCCGGGCGCCAGATAGGTCTGCGCCAGTAGGCCGAGGATCTCGTCGGAACCGTTCGAGCAGATGATGTTCTGCGCGTTGAGGCCATGCACCTCGGCGATCGCCTCTCGCAACCGCCTGGCGGTGCCGTCGGGGTAGACGTCGAGCCTGCCGGCGACTTCGCGCGCGGCCTCGATCGCCTTCGGCGAGGGCCCCAGCGGATTCTCATTCGACGACAGCTTGTGGACCTTGGCGACACCGGCGGGCGCCGTGCTCTTGCCGGGCACGTAGGCGTCTATGTCCATGATGCCCGCGCGCGGGGTTGGACGTGCCTGATCGAGTGTCTGGTTCATATCTTGCAAAATCCGTCAAAAATGCCTCCATCCGGAAGCCGCTGCGGAAATACAAGCCGCGGCAGGCAATGTCGAGGGGCGGCAGTGGTGCCAGCGGCTGCCATTGACGGCGAGGCGGACGAGTTCTAGAAGGACGGTGACAGTTCCGTGGTGATTTGGCCGGTCGGCTTGCAGCCACGTTAAACAATTCGCTAAAGGGCCGTTTGCGTGACGTAACCGGCTTTGCGAAGGCAATGCCGGTTTTTTGTTGTCCGCGACCGGCCGGACGAACGCATCGGCGGCGCGGAGATCGGCAGCGATTTCCGCAAAAGCACGGTGCAGCAAGAGAGACGTGATGGCTGCTCTGCGTGCAGGAAAGACCAACAACGAGGCCGACCAACCGTCGAGCCCGGTGTTGCGTTTCGGGCTCGACAAGCCGCTCAAGCTCGATGCCGGCACGCTGCTGTCGCCATTCCAGATCGCCTACCAGACCTATGGCACGCTGAACGACGCCCGTTCCAATGCCATCCTCGTCTGCCATGCGCTGACCGGCGACCAGCATGTCGCCAGCACCAATCCGGTGACCGGCAAGCCGGGCTGGTGGGAAGTGCTGATCGGCCCCGGCAAGATCATCGACACCAGCCGTTTCTTCGTCATCTGCTCCAACGTCATCGGCGGCTGTCTTGGTTCCACCGGGCCGGCCTCGACCAATCCCGCCACGGGAAAGCCCTTTGGGCTCGACCTTCCGGTGATCACCATCCGCGATATGGTGCGTGCGCAGCACATGCTGGTCGACCATTTCGGCATCGAGAAGTTGTTCTGCGTGCTGGGCGGTTCGATGGGCGGCATGCAGGTGCTGCAATGGGCGTCGAGCTATCCCGAGCGCGTGTTCTCGGCGCTGCCGATCGCCACCGGCGCGCGCCATTCGTCACAGAACATCGCCTTCCACGAAGTCGGGCGGCAGGCCGTGATGGCCGATCCGGACTGGCACGGCGGCAAATATTTCGAGCACGGCAAGCGCCCGGAAAAGGGGCTGGCGGTGGCCCGCATGGCCGCCCACATCACCTATCTGTCGGAAGCCGCCCTGCACCGCAAATTCGGCCGCAACCTGCAGGACCGCGAAGCGCTGACCTTCGGCTTCGATGCCGATTTCCAGATCGAGAGCTATCTGCGCCACCAGGGCATGACCTTCGTCGACCGTTTCGACGCCAACTCCTACCTCTACATGACACGTTCGATGGATTATTTCGACCTTGCCGCCGACCATGGTGGCCGGCTGGCGGACGCCTTTGCCGGCACCAAAACCCGCTTCTGCCTGGTGTCCTTCACGTCGGACTGGCTGTTTCCGACCGAAGAGAGCCGTTCGATCGTGCACGCGCTCAACGCCGCCGGCGCGTCGGTGTCCTTCGTCGAGATCGAGACCGACCGCGGCCACGACGCCTTCCTGCTGGACGAGCCGGAACTGTTTGCCGCCATCAACGGCTTCATCGGCTCGGCCGCGCGCGCCAGGGGGCTCGGCGCATGACCCCGAAAAGTTGCAGACTTTTCGGATCAAGGTCATGCGCCAAACAGAAAGGCGAAGCCATGAGCCCGAAAAGTTGCAGGCTTTTCGGACGGCCATGCGCCAAACAGGAGGCGAAGCCATGAGCGTCAACGGCAGCCAGCGCGTCGACCTCGAGGTCATCGCCAATCTCATCCCGCCGCAATCGCGCGTGCTCGACGTCGGCTCCGGCGACGGCTCGCTGCTCGAATTGCTGCAGGAGACCAAGCAGGTCGACGGCCGTGGGCTCGAGTTGTCGCAGCGCGGCGTCAATGAATGCGTGGCGCGCGGGCTCTCGGTCATACAGGGCGATGCCGACAAGGATCTCGAATTCTATCCCGACAAGGGTTTCGACTTCGTCGTCCTGTCGCAAACCCTGCAGGCCACCCGCAATCCCAAACTGGTGCTCGACGAACTGCTCAGGATCGGCAACCGGGCGATCGTGTCCTTCCCCAATTTCGGCCATTGGCGGGTGCGCCTGTCGCTGTTCGTCAAGGGCCGCATGCCGGTGACCAAGGACCTGCCCTATTCCTGGTACGACACGCCCAACATCCACTTCTGCACCATCCGCGACTTCGTCAATTTGTGCGAGGAGCTCGGAGCGACGGTGGAGAAGGCGACCGCGCTCGACGCCAGCGGCCAGAAGATCGGCCTGTCGATGCCCTGGTGGTTCTGGAATTTCTTTGGCCAGCAGGCTGTGTTCCTGCTGAAGCGGTAGGCTTCCGCTCGGGCACGCCGCTATTTCAGGACGTCGGTGGCCTTGTGCGGATGTTCGACGCCGTCGGCGAATACCACGTCCGATCGCGAATTAGCGGTCCGCAGTGCCAGGATCGCCCGATAGGCCGGCGAATCATACCAGTCGCGCAGACGCTCCCTGTCAGGGAATTCAATGATGATGAGGTGGCCCGGCCAGTCGTTCTCCATCACCTCCAAATTGCCGCCGTGGACCAGGAAACGACCGCCGAAAGGCTCCAGCGTGGCATCGATTTTATGCAGATACTCGACGATCTGCGGCCCCATTGTAGCCTGGCGCATATGGGCAACGGCGTAGGCGGTCATGACGGTACTCCCTTTGATTTCGAGACCGGCCGGCCTGGTGAATGATCTTTTGCCCCAAGCACTCGCCAGGAAGCGATTACGCTCGAGGTAATGGAATGGACGCAGTCGCCAGAGCCTCCGCCAATCCTGGCGACGGTGACTTGCGCGTCCTTAGCAATGGAAATGGTGTTGCAGTTGAAGCGCTAAGAGCCGGAATTCATCACGCCAGGTCGGTCGAACCACGGCTCAATGGGTGACATAACAGGTTGTTTTTTGTAGCGTCGCACCGAATCCGATGAGGGCCATCCAGGGGGAAGTCCGATCCATTCAACCATCCTGCAGACCGAAAAGAGCTATCGGAAAGTGCATTTTCGCGCCGGAAACGGCTGACGCGATGGAGCATTTGCCCCTCATCACGGTCATCACACCGACCCACAACCGGCGCGAAACGGTGCTGCGCGCCGTGGAAAGCGTGCTTTCTCAAAGCATGACGCGGTTTGAGCATATCGTCGTCGACGATGGCTCGACCGACGGGACGGAAGCCGCGCTTGCGCGCATCCGCGACCCTCGGCTGATCTATGTCGGCGCGAAATGGCGCGGCGCCAATGCCGCCAGGAATGCCGGCATCGAGCTGGCGAGGGCGCCCGTGGTGACTTTTCTCGATTCGGACGATCTCTTCCTGCCGCACCGGCTCGAACGGACGCTGGCATGGTTCGACGACAATCCGGCGCTCGAAGTCCTGCTCTCTTCATATGTCTCGGTGAAGGGCGGCCGTGGCACCGCCTGCGTCAACCGCGGTGCTTTCCTCAGTCCGTCAATGCTGGAGCGGGCGGTGGTTGCGCAGACGGCCTTCATCGCCG
Organism: Mesorhizobium sp. B3-2-1; assembly: GCF_006439515.1. NCBI lineage: Bacteria > Pseudomonadati > Pseudomonadota > Alphaproteobacteria > Hyphomicrobiales > Phyllobacteriaceae > Mesorhizobium > Mesorhizobium sp. B3-2-1. The sequence goes on from NZ_VFTI01000004.1 coordinate 90,688, forward strand.
GGTCGGCGATAACGGCCAGGCGGGAGGCTTTGCTGGCCATCGGCGGCTATGACAGCGACATTCCCCGGATGCAGGACCGGGAGCTTCTGCTGCGCTTCGCGCAGCGCTTCGGCGCCCAATTATCGGAAGATATCGACTGGACGAAGCACAATTCGCAGAATTCGATTTCGGGCCGCAGGGACGGCTATGTCGAAGCCTATGCGATCCTGATGAGCAAGCACCCGCACATCGCTCGCTCTTACCCCCATGTCCCACCCTTTATGATCGCGCGGCAGATCATCGCCGATATTCTCCGGGGGCGGATACCACAGGCATTTGCGGGATACATGGCCAACCGTTCGTCTGACGCGCTTGGTTATTCATTGCCGGAACTGGTCACCGGTTATCTTTACGGCCGTCGCTGGCGGCGCGATCTCTATGACGAAGTTCGCGGGAAGTTTGGAATTCCACCGGCCTGACGGCCAGGCCTATCGGTCCAGTTCCGGAAAATAGGGATCCGACAGGAACCGCCGGTCCCGTTCCCCCAGCAGGCAGTCGATCGGTGCGTCCATCTCGACGGGCGTGATTTTGGGCTTGTCCCGAACGCCGCTGACCTCAAGGATCAGCTTGCGCCGGATCGCCGTCGAAAACTCGTCGGCCGCATGGATCGGCAGCACGAAGGAACCAGGCCCGCCGGTCACGCACTGTGCATAATACTGATCGAGATGGCTGAAGGTCGGCGATGGCTTGATCACGATCGGCAAGCCGTTGATGACGATGCCCTTGGCAATGGCCGCATCACGCGTCACGGTGACCGGCGGCCCGATATTGTTGGGGCCGTCGCCTGATATGTCGATGACGCTGCGTTCGCCCGCGAAATTGGTGCCGTCGAAAAGCTCGGTGCCGAAGGCAAGCGCGCTTGAAATCGAGGTGCCGCGGAAACTCCTGAAGGGGCGGGCCGCGAGCTTGTCGGCAAAGCTGTTGGCACTCTGCGCGCTGTCGATGATCTGCCAGCCGATGACCGCGTCATCGCGCACCGTGCCGGCCCATTCGAAATAGGCGAGCGCAATGCGTCCCGTATGGCCGGAGCGGACCGCCTGGATGAAATCGGCATGCCGCAGCGCCTCGACGTAGCCGGCGCGTTGAAGGGCGAACTCGGTCTCGTCCATCGACAGGGAGATATCGACCGCCAGCACCAGTTCGACGTCGACGGGCAGCGTATCCGGCGCCGAAGGAACCGGAGCGGCCTCGGCGCAAGCCAGGCAGGCAAGCAGGCTCATTGTCTCAAGCATGGCCAGCACAAGCGATGTTTCGATCGCGACATTCGCTCGCGATCACGGCGAAATAAAGCTTGTCGCAGGCGCGCCCGGTCGGTCCGATTGCCGGCTGTTCTATGCCTTGCGCTGTACGGCGACTGGCGGCGGTTCGATGGCACCTGCCCTGACGGGAGCGGGTTTCAGCGCGGGTGCGCCGGTATCCTTCACGATCGTCAGGGACCGCGGAAAGAACTGATTGTTGTGCAGGCCGCGTCCGATATTGATGATCGCGGCGTCCTTCAGATGCTTATCCAGCAGCGACAGCACACGCCTCAGCGACGGGCCGTCGAATGCATCCATCGCTTCATCGATGATCACCCATTTCGGCTTCCGCAAAGCAAGCCTGGCGAAGGCGAGCGATCGCTGTTCGTCATCGCCCAACTCACGGCCCCAGCGGGCCGACCGGTCGAGCGAGGATGACAGCCGCCCGAGGCCGACTTCGGCAAGCACCGCCGAGATATCGGCATCGCTTGCCGGAGCAACGCCATAAGGATGGTCAAGGACCTCGCGCAGCGTGCCGGCCGGGAAATAAGGGACACGAGGCACGAAGATGGGGGCCTCTCCCGCCGGCATGCCGATCTTCCCGCTTCCCCATGGCCACAGGCCGGCAATGGCGCGGAAGAACAGCGTCTTGCCGGCGCCCGGCTCACCGGTGATCATCACGCGCTCCCCGGCACGGATTTCGACATGCTGGTCGGAGAGCTTCGTGCAGCCCTCTGGCGAGGCCACCTGGAGTTTCTCGAACGTCAGGCTGCCATTGGCGTTTTCATCGAAGGAGATACGCTTCTCCTTGTCGTGCAGCACATCGGTTTCATTGAGCGCGATGCGGAAGTCGGCGACGCGCATCAGCGTGGCGCGCCAGTCGGCGATGCTGCCGATGTTGTTGATGAACCAGCGCAACGACGAATGCACCTGGTTGAAGGCGCCGACCGCCATCATCAGTCCGCCAAAGCTGATATCGCCCGAGAAATAGACCGGCGAGGCGACCAGGATCGGCGCCACTACGGTGATCCAGCCATAGGTGTCGGTTACCCAGGACAGGTTGATCTGGGCGGTGTAGATGCGTCGCATGGCGCCCAGCACCGTGCCGAGGTCGAGTTCGAGCCGTCGCTTGGCATCATTCTCGCCGCGGTACAGCGCGATGGCATCGACATTCTCGTTGACGCGCACCATCGAGGACCGCAGCTCCGCTTCGCGCGTATAGCGGTCGCTGTTGAGACGGATGAGCGGCCGCCCGACCAGCCAGCTCAGCCAGGAGGCGGTGCCGGCATAGAGGAACGCCGCCCAGACCATGTAGCCCGGTATCGCCAGCGACCAGCCACCAACGTGGAAAACGAAGCCCGCAGACAGCTCCCACAACACGCCGACGAAAGACACGAGCAGTATGAGGGACTGCAGCAGGCCGACACCAAGATCGGTCGACAGGTCCGACAGGTGCGCCGCATCCTGCTGCATGCGCTGGTCGGGATTGACGCCGATGGCGCCGGCATTGGCCAGCCGGAAAGCACGCGCCGGCCGCATCCACTGGTCGATCAAATCCAGCGTCAGCGCCTCGCGCAACTTCAGCCGGATCATCTGGTTGAGCCAGGTTTGGCCGATGTTGAGCACCAGCAGCCCGCCGGCGATCATGGCAAAGACAAGAAGCTGATGCAGGAAGGCAGCCATGTCGCGGCGCGCGAGCGCGTCGTAAAAGGGTTGGTTCCAGCGATTGAGCAGAACCTGGCCGATCGACGTCGCGACGATGACGGCCATCATGCCGACCGACGTCCATAGCAACCATTTGCGAACCGGCGATTCTATCAGCGCCCGCTTGATCGTCGCCACCTGATCGCGCAGGCTGCTGACCACGGCGACCGGCTGAACGGTGGCCTGATTGTCCAGTTGATCAGCCATAGCCGAGGTCCTTGCGTTCAGGTGCGAAGCTCAAACCGGGTGAAGAGAGCCGACGACGGCAGCCTGTCAACCACTCAGCCAGTCCAGCACGACAGATAGGTCGGAAAGATGCCGCGCGATGCAAGTTTCCATCGCGATCACGAAGGTGTCACTTGCCGAACCGACGATGCTTCGGCGCGGCGGCCGAGCCGTGTCGCGCCATGCGGCGACAGCACCGGCACGAAGACGCGGCGAGACGCGCGCTGGGCCACCGGCACGCCTTGGTAAAGCCGCTTCTGCGCCTCGACGACGATGACGCCGGAGAAGATCGGCCAAAGCCGCCGGCCGGCGCGCTCCAGCACATTGTGGAAGCGCATCATGAAGCGCCGCCGCGATGGCGGGAAAAACAGGGCATCGGACCACGCGGCGGGCGTGAAATTCGCCTCGCGCAGCAGTTCGGTGAGCTGCCCGCGTGAGAAAGGCCGCCCGTTGCCGAACGGCGTATGTTCGAAGCGCGCCCAGACACCGCGCCGGTTGGGCACGACGATGACGACGCGCCCCGCCGGCGACAGTACCCGCCAGATTTCGTTCAGCGTCTCGCGCGGGTTCTCGACATGTTCGAGCGAATGGACGAGCAGCATGCGGTCGATGCAGGAATCGACCAGCGGCAGTTCCTCGTCGAAGACCAGTGCCGTTGCCGTCGGCCCCGTCGCCGGCCAGACCACGGCGCCCTGGGTCGCCGGCATGAAGGCGAAGACCCGCTCGGCATCGGAGCCGAAGCGCTCCAGCCAGGGCAAGGTGTAGCCGAGGCCGACCAGCCGCTCATTGGGCACAGCGGCCCATATCGACGACAGCGCCATGGTGATCGAGCGCTCGGCGAACCGGCCGAGCGTTGTCGAATAGAAGGAGCGAAGGTCGACGATGTCGGAATGCATGTCAGGGATGTAGCCGTGATATCGGCCGGATTCAATAAAAGGCCCAAAGCGGCCGGCACGGCGGATCTCAATTTGACATCCCAGGATGACATTGGCTTTGTCATCCGGGATGACATTCACGCAGCGGCGCCCTATGTCTCCGGCGGTAAATGGAGAGATGCGATGCCGGTCGAAATCGAACAGTTCATGTGCCGCACCGACAATTTCGGCGTGCTGGTGCATGATCCCAAAAGCGGCCAGACCGCGATCATCGACGCGCCCGAGGAAGCGCCGATCCTGGCCGCGATCAAGCGCACCGGCTGGACGCCGACGATGATCCTGACCACGCATCATCATGTCGACCATGTCGAGGCCAATCTGGCGCTCAAGGAGCGCTTCAAGCTGCGCATCGTCGGGCCGGAGGCGGAAAAGGCCAAGATTCCCGGCATCGACGAAACCGTCGAAGAAGGTTCCGTCCTTCATCTCGGCGATGAGCGCATCGAGGTGATCGCCACGCCCGGACATACCGCCGGCCATGTCTCCTACCATCTGCCGGCATCGAAAGTGGCATTCACCGCGGATACGCTGTTCGCGCTGGGCTGTGGGCGGCTGTTCGAATGCAAGCCGCCGGTGATGTACGAATCGCTGAAGAAGCTCGTGGCCCTTCCCGCCGAGACGACAGTCTATTGCGGCCACGAATACACGCTCGCCAATGCCCGTTTCGCGCTGAGCGTCGACCCCACCAACTCGGCATTGAAGGAGCGCGCCGCGCGGATCGAGGCGCTGCGGCTCGACAACAAGCCGACGCTGCCGACGACGGTCGGCCAGGAACTGTCGACCAACCCCTTCCTGCGCTGGCACGATCCGGCAATCCGCAAGCATCTGGGCATGGAAAAGGCTGGAGACGCCGAGGTCTTCGCCGAGATTCGCAAGCGCAAGGACAATTTCTGAGCAACATGCGAGCTTTCTGCCGATGACCAGTTCCGCAGAGATCATAGCAACGCTCGCACTGAAGCCGCACCCGGAAGGCGGCTGGTACGCGGAAACCTTTCGCGACGAAGCCGGCGGTGCGCGCGACCATTCGACCGCCATCTATTTCCTGCTGGAACAGCACCAGCTTTCCGCCTGGCATCGGGTCAGAGATGCCGCCGAGGTCTGGCATTTCCATGCGGGTGCCCCGCTTGCGCTGTCGATGTGGGAAGAAGGCAGCGCCATCATCGAGCAGGTTCTCGGCATCGACCTCGCGGCGGGCGAACGGCCGCAAATCGTCGTGCCGGCCGGCTGGTGGCAATCGGCGCGCAGCCTGGGCGAGTGGACGCTGGTCGGCTGCACGGTCGCGCCGGGTTTCGATTTCGCCGCCTTCGAACTCGCGGAGCCGGGCTGGCGGCCGAAGCCGCTTTAACCCAGCAGGAAACCCAGGGTAATTGCCAATTGGGCGGCGTAGTACAGCACCCAGACGGCTAGGCGCATCCAGGCGCGATGCGGCGAGATGGCCGGCACTAAAAATTTCTCCGTGGCGAGCAGCCCGTCCGATGCCATGAACAGCACGGCACCGCCGATCACCCAGGTACTGTCTATCGTCAGCGCCGACATGCCCATCGCCAGGATCGCAAGGACATAGACGGCAATCGGAATACGCAGGCCGGGACCGACACGACGCCAGAGCGCCGCCAGCATGACAATCGCGAACGCCGCCATGGCCAGTGCAATCGCGCCGCGCCAGGATTCGGCGGCAAGCAACTCCAATCCGCCGCCGCTGCGCAGGAACAGCGCGACATAGACGGTGTGGGCGACGAGAAAGCTCGCCAGCCCGCCGAGAAATGCCTTTTCCCCGTCGCGCGACAGGAAGGCGTCACCAACCGCGCTCAATCCAAGGGCGGCGACCAGCAACGGCGGGCCGCCCTGCTTTGCGGCCAGCACGGCAAGCATGGCCACGGCGAGTGTCTTTGCCGCCGAGCGGGCCAGCGTCGGCGGCATGCCAAGCGTGAAGGCATAGATCACCGCCGCCACCAGCGAAAAGATCAGCGTTGCATTGGCGTTGGCGTCGATGCCGCCGGCAAAGGGCATCGTCATGCCCGGGCTCCGCCTTCGGATGCCCGGGCTCCGCCTTCGGATGCCCTGGCTCCGCTTTCGGATGCCGCCGGCTTGCGCAGGAACAGCGACTTTGCCGCCAGCGCCGCGCCGCCAGTGATGAGCACGCAGGCGGCTAGAATGCGCAACGAAGGCTCGGCGACGCCGGCCGAGATCATCACCAGTGTCGACAAAAGCGGTGCCGCGTAGCTTGCAGCACCCAGCACCTGGATGTTGCCGCGCTTGACGCCGATATCCCAGGCGTAGAAGGCCGCGCCCACCGGCATCAGGCCGAGCCCGAGCACGGCCAGCCACTGGCCGGCGCCGTCAGGCAGCACTGTTTCCTCGAGTGCCAGGTGGCAGGCGAGCGACAGCACGGCGGTTGCCGCGCAGAACCAGGTGACGATGCTGGTCGGCACCGACGGGAAACGTCGCGACAGCAGCGAATAGGACGACCATAGCAGGGCGCAGACGGCGGCCATGGCGTAGCCGAAGGTATAGCGGGCGTCGAAGGCCAGGCCGCCGCCCTTGGTGACGATCAGCACGGTGCCGGCAAGGCCGAGCAGGGCGCCGACGACATGGTTCCACGCCAGTTTTTCGCCCGGCATCAGCGCCGAGCCCAGCACGATCAGCAGCGGCCAGAGATAAGCGATCAGGCTCGCCTCCACCGCCGGCGCGCTGCGCAGCGCGGTAAAGTAGAAGAAGTGGTATCCGAACAGGCCGGCAATGCCGACTACCCAGACCTGCGGCGGGATCTTCTGGCTCCTGTCGGTGACCGGCATGAACAGTCGTGCGACAAGCCCTACGCCCGTGCCGATCGAGAAAGTGATCGCCGACAACAGGAATGGCGGCACCTTGCCGGACGCATCCGTCAGCAACGCCAGCAACGCCCACATGGCGACCGCCGAAAAGCCGATCAGTGTCGCGCGCGCCATTCCGCCCCCAGTGGCGCGCCCCACTCTGTCCCCGGTGGCGTGCCTTATTGTACCGCTTCGAAACGCCCGGCGCTGATGGTCAAGGTGCCGATCTGCGTTCCAACCGTTGCGTGGATCGGCGCATATACGCCGGTTTGGCCAAGCGGTGCAAACGTCACCATCATGCGGCTTTTGTTCTTGAGATAGTTGAGCGCCTTGCGGCCCTTGCGATAGCCAGCCACCGGTTCGAAACCCATCTGGCAGGTAACGGTGTCGCCCTTGTAGCCCGGCACCGAGATCGTTCCTTTCGAGGCATAGGTCAGTGTCAGGTCCGCGCGCATCTCGCCATCGTAGAACTTGACCTTGCGGCCGCAGACTTGGTCGAGGCTATCGGCATGGATGACGGTCGCGGCCATCGGATCGAGCACCGATGCCAGGTCGCCGGCGCCGACCGGCACCCAGGCCTTGGGATCGCGCTTGCCCGGAGCGGGGATGACCTGCGTCGAGGTCACGTTGCCATTGGTAAAGCGGATGTCGATCGCGGACGCTTTCTTGCCGGAAGTGTAATCGGCACGAAACGCCTGCGGCACCATCTTCTGCCCGGAGATCGTACCCTTGGACGAGATCGTGCCACGCGTATCGTCGAACAGCTTGGCCAGACCCGCTGCTGAGACGGTGCCATTGATCGCATAAACCCCGTTCTGATAGTTGCTGGAGAAAGTCGATCTCGCGATCGAGAGGCCAAGGAACGACACCGTGTATTCGCCCTTGAACGACTGCGGCGAAGCAGCGGACGCGGCGGACGGCAAGGCGATGGCAAGCGCGGCAACCAGCGCGTGAGACGAACGAGGCATGGCGGGATCGGATCCTTGATTTTCGGCCGGAGGCGGGCGACTCCGGTCTGGCATGTCCCTATGAGACCGCTTATAGGAGGAAATCCGGCCTTAATATGAAATGCCGGGCGCTTCCTTAGGGAAGCCGGAGCTTGACGCCCCGGTGAAATGCAACTATGGAACGCCAACTTTTTCCATAAGGCCGCCTGACCAGAACCGCGCGCCACCCGGCGTGGGCACAAAGGTTTGGCAGGTCACGAGAGAACTGAAGGTTAGAACCATGTCCCGCACCTGCGAACTCACTGCCAAGGCAGTACAGACCGGCAACAATGTGAGCCACGCCAACAACAAGACCAAGCGTCGCTTCCTGCCGAACCTCGTCAATGTGACGCTGATTTCGGAAGCGCTGAACCAGAATGTGCGCCTGCGCATTTCTGCCAACGCGCTGCGTTCGGTCGAACATCGCGGCGGCCTCGATGCCTTCCTGGCCAAGGCCGACGTCAAGGAGCTGTCGCAGCGCGCGCGTCTCTTGAAGAAGCAGATCGCCAAGAAGACCGCCGAACAGGCTGCGGCTTAATTCGTCTTTCGGGCGGGGGACAACCGCCCTGGCCAACCTCTTGTTGGCCCACTGAGCATCGGATCGAGATCGCGAAGCGGCCATGGATTCGATGCTCGAACAAAGCGAGCGTGATCCGGTTTCGGCAAAACTCTCCGCTGGTTCCATTACCCAGGATAAAAAAATGTCTTCCTTCTCACGATATTTGCCCTTTGTGGCCGCCATGGCGCTTGTCGTCGTGGCTTCGAACATCCTCGTGCAGTTCCCCATGCAGGGCCAGATCGGCGGCCTGTCGCTTGCCGACGTTTTGACCTGGGGCGCCTTCACCTATCCCTTTTCCTTCCTGGTCACGGACCTCGCCAACCGCCGCTACGGACCTGCGGTGGCGCGCCGGATTGTCTTTGTCGGCTTCATGACGGCGGTGGTCTGCTCCATCCTCGTTCCGCCCTTCCTGTTTCGCCATGGCTTCATCGAATTCGAGACATCAGCCGACCGGCTGGTGCGCATCGCGGCGGCTTCGGGCGCTGCCTTCCTCACCGCACAGCTGCTTGACGTCACCGTGTTCAACCGGCTGCGCCGGCAGAGCTGGTGGCGGGCACCGATCGTCGGCACGCTGGTCGGATCGGTGTTCGACACCGTCGTGTTCTTCGGCGTAGCCTTCTCTGCCGCTTTTGCCTTTGTCGGTCCAAGCGATAGTTTCGCGCTCGAAAGCGCCCCATTGATGGGCGTGTTTCATGTCTATGCCATGCGCTGGGTGTCCTGGGCGCTTGGCGACCTCAGCGTGAAACTGATCATCGCTGTCGTGGCACTGATCCCCTACCGGCTGCTCGCCGCGCGCTGGAGCCAGCCGGCCGTTGCCGCGGTCTAAACCGTGATTCCCTGGATCCAGCTGGACTCCGCGAAAACGCCCGACGGCCGGCAGGAATTGCGGCTGAAACGGCGCGGTTCCGAATTCTCGATCATGCTCGGCACCAACGAGCTGATGAACAGCCGGCTGAGCGGCTCCGAGGAAGCGCTGGCGAAACTGTCCTGTCAAAGGATTGCGGGCCATCTTCAGCCGAGAATCATGATCGGCGGGCTTGGCATGGGTTTTACGCTGCGCGCTGCTCTCGCCGAACTGGGCAACAATGCCGAAATCATTGTCGCGGAACTGGTGCCGGCCGTCGTCGCCTGGGCGCGGGGCCCGATGGCCGAGATTTTCGCCGGCTCGCTCGATGATTCCCGCGTCACCATCCGCGAAACCGATGTCGGCCAGTTGATACGGTCCGAGGCCGGAGCCTGGGACGCGATCCTGCTCGACGTCGACAATGGCCCCGAAGGCATTGTCCACAAGGGCAATGACGCCCTCTACAGCGCGGCTGGCCTCTCCGCCGCGCGTACCGCCCTCAAGCCGGGGGGTGTGCTGGCGGTGTGGTCGCAGGGGCCCGATGCCGGCTTCACGCGGCGGCTGAAACAGGCAGGCTTCGCGGTCGAGGAAGTCAACACGCGCGCCTACGGCAAGCGCGGCGCGCGCCATGTCATCTGGATAGCCACCAAAGCCTCATGATCTTGGCCACGGCGGCCGCGGCTAGTTTGATCGCTGAAGTTCGGCGGCAAGGGCCTCCAGCAGCCCACGAGTCCCCTCCTCCCGTCCCTTGGCGGAATCGATACCGTCGAAGAAGGCGCCTTGCTCGGTGTAGGTCAGCCTCGTGCCATCGCCCGACGGCGTCAGTTCCACGGTGGTGAGCGATGCCGACATGGGCTGCGGCCCGATCGCCATCCTGTAGGAAAACACGATGCGTTGGTCGGCGACGATGTCCTGGAATTGCGCGTCGAGCCTGACCTCCGGGCCGCCGCCATAGCTGAAGCGAGACACCTCGCCGCCGCCGACGCGAAAGTCGAAGCTGAATTCGGCAACGGCAAAACCATCGCCTTCCACGCGCCAGCGCCGCACCGTCGCCTTGTCGGCGAAGGCATGGAAGACACGTGACGGCGATTGCGGGTAGGTCCGCTCGATGGTGAAGGTGGAGTGGATGACGGAATGCTCGTCCTTGACGGGGGCGATCTGGTTCATTGCTGTTCGTCCTTTTCCTGATCCTGACTTATCTTGGGGGATTGGTCTGTCTCGGCCAGAATCTGGCCAAGACGGTCGAGATGGCGTTCCGCCGGGGTGCGGCGTTCGGCAATCCAGTCGGCGAGCGGGGCGAGCCCGCCCGGTTCGATCCGGCAGGTGCGCACCCGCCCGATCTTTTCGCTGCGGATCAGACCGCAGGCCTCCAACGCCTGGAGATGCTGCAGCACGGCGGCGAAGGTCATGCCGAACGGCTCCGCCAGCTGGCTGACGGTGGCCGGTCCGCTGCCCAGCCGTTCCAGGATCTGCCGGCGGGTGGGCTCGACAAGAGCGCGAAGGATGCTGTCGATCTCTGAATGGTTAAGCATGGACTTGAGTATTGCCCACGCACCTTCATTTGTCAAGTCGAGACTAAAGTGTTTCCGCAAACGCTGTCATGGCCGAAACCCGGTCCGATTCAGTGGCTTGTCAGGGACAACGCTGGGGAATGGCCAACGCAATGGACAAGATTGCCAATGCACATCGCGCAGGAAGCTGCCACTCAATCCTGGTGCAGGATGAATTCCAGGTAGAGATTTCGCTGCAGGATCGAGTGGTTGTCGTCGGAGATCAGCGACACCATCAGCGCGCCGTCATCGCGGGTCCAGACGTCGAGGCCTTCCATATTGTCGATCTGGTAGCCCATGTCGGCTTGCAACAGCACCGGCCCGTCGGCAACGGCGCCCTTCTCGACGCTTTCACCATGGATGCGCCGCAGCCGCATCCTGAGGCCGCCCGCCATGGTGAAACTGCGCTCCAGCAGCAAAAGATCGCCATCGGGCAGAAAGGCGCCATCGGTAATGTCGAAATCGTCGTTGCGCCTGACGGTGAAGACGCCCTTACGCGGCCCGTCGATGATGGCGGCGTAGATGTTGCCTGATTTGTCGAGGCTCTTCTCCGAGACCACGACCAAGCCGCCTCGATGCTGGCCGTTGGCATTTGAATGGGTGACTGTCTCGAAGCCGCGGTTCTGCCGCAGTTCCCGCGCCGGCACCAGGAAATCCAGCTGCCTGAACGGCGCTTTCATGTTGTCCGGGTCGATCTTGAACTGGACGACGCGGTGGTTGCGCTCGAAACCGACAGTGGCGATGCCGTCCTTGACCGCGAGGCCCTCGGCGTCGACTTCCCATTTTTCGTCGATCGGCTGGCCGCTCTGGTCCACCATTTGCTGCATGCGAAAATTCTGGATGCCGACGGGTCGCCTGTCGGCGTCTCGGGCCACCGAACCGAAGAACCAGTAACCGGTATCGGCCACACCGATGAAATCGCTGCCGGCTTTCAGAAATCGAAAGGCCGACAGCGCGCCGAAATCGCGTGATGGCGAAGTCATTTCCAGCCCGCCCACGAATTCGAGCTGGCCAAACTGCTCGTCGGTACGGTCGATATGGAATTCGGTGATCGGGCGGGCCGAGACTGCGACAGGCTCAACTGCAGCCGGGCCGGCTGACGCCGAAGCCATGCCGGCAAGCAAGGCGATGGCGGCGAAAAGCGCGTGCCGAAACCCGCCTCGCGAAAAGATCATCCGGCGCGCCGCATGCCGCCGCGGCGCGTATCCTTCGCGCTTTCCTCGGCAAACAGCGAAGCCAGTTGCTCGGTCATGGCGCCGGCCAGTTCCTCGGCGTCGACGATGGTGACGGCCCGTCTGTAATAGCGGGTCACGTCATGGCCGATACCGATGGCCAGCAACTCGACCGGCGAACGCGTCTCGATCAGTTCGATGACGGCGCGCAGATGGCGTTCGAGATAATTGCCCGGATTGACCGACAGCGTCGAATCGTCGACAGGCGCGCCGTCCGAGATCATCATCAGGATCTTGCGCTGTTCGGGCCGGGCGATCAGCCGGTTGTGCGCCCACAGCAGCGCCTCGCCATCGATGTTTTCCTTGAGCAGGCCTTCGCGCATCATCAGGCCGAGATTGCGCCGCGCCCGCCGCCACGGGTGGTCGGCCGACTTGTAGATGATGTGGCGCAGATCGTTCAGCCGGCCCGGGTTCGGCGGCTTGCCGTCCTTCAGCCACTTCTCGCGCGCCTGTCCGCCCTTCCACGCCCGCGTGGTGAAGCCGAGGATCTCGACCGAGACGCCGCAGCGCTCCAGCGTGCGCGCCAGGATGTCGGCGCAGGTGGCGGCGACCGTGATCGGCCGTCCGCGCATCGAGCCGGAATTGTCGAGCACCAGCGTCACCACCGTGTCGCGGAATTTGGTGTCGCGCTCCTGCTTGAACGACAGCGGCTGCATCGGATCGATCACCACGCGCACCAGCCGCGCCGGATCGAGATAGCCCTCTTCCAGGTCGAAATCCCAGGACCGATTCTGCTGCGCCATCAGCCGCCTCTGCAGCCGGTTGGCGAGCCGCCCGACGACGCCGGACAGATTGGCGAGCTGCTTGTCGAGGAAGGCGCGCAGCCGGTCGAGCTCTTCCTCTTCGCAGAGTTCCTCGGCGCCGACCGTCTCGTCGAAAGCTGATGTGTAGACCTTGTAGTCGATTTCCTTCGGCAGATTGGTGAAGGGATTGTCGTTGCGGCGCGCCTCGCCGGCGGTCTCGGCATCGGCATCATCTTCGTCCGACAGATCGTCGGCCGTCGCGTCGGAGGCTTCGGTCTCCGCCGATTGCTCGTCGTCCGCCGATGCCTCGGCGTCCTCGGACTGCGACTGCTCGGAGCCGGAATCGTCTTCGCCGCCCTCCTCGCTCTGTTCCTCGCCTTGCGGCTGGTTGTCGTCATTGTCCTCGGAGTCTTCGGTCTCCTGGTCGTCGCCGAGTTCCTCGGCCATTTCCATGGAGGCGAGCATCTCGCGCACGACGCGGGCGAAGGCTTGCTGGTCCTCGAGCTTCTCCGACAGGCCGTCGAGGTCGGCCTTGGCCTTCTCCTCGACCCACGGCCGCCAGAGTTCGACCAGCCGCTCGCCGCTCTTCGGCACCGGCCGGCCCGTCAGCTTCTCGCGCACCATCAGCGCGAGCGCCTCCTCGATCGGCGCGTCGGCCTTGTCCTTGACGTCGACGAGATTGGCCTTGGCGTATTTGTCCTCCAGCATCGAGCCGATATTGTCGGCGACGCCCTGCATGGCGCGGCTGCCGATCGCCTCGACGCGGGCCTGCTCGACCGCATCGTAGATGGCGCGGGCAGCCTTGCCTTCCGGTGCCAGCTTGCTGTGGATGCGAACATCATGGCAGGCGCGCTTCAACGCCATGGAATCGCCGAGCCCACGGGTGATCGCGATATCGGCCTTCGATGCCTTCTTGGGCAGTTCGGGCAGCCGCGCGCGGCTGCCCGCCAGCGCCGGCCTGTCCTTGGCGAAGCCGACCTCCATCTCCTTGTCGCCGGCGATGGCGCGCATGCAGACGGTCACGGCGCGCTTGAAGCTGTCGGCTTCAGACCCCGTCTTCGACTTGTTGCGCGTATTGTCGCCCGGACCCGCCATCGAGGCTCTGCTTAGCCCAGCACCACGTTGGCCGCGCTCTCGGGCAGATCCTGGCCGAAGGCGCGCTGGTAGAACTCGGCGACCACCGAACGCTCCAGCTCGTCGCACTTGTTGAGGAAGGTCAGCCGGAACGCCATGCCGATATCGCCGAAGATCTCGGCGTTCTCGGCCCAGGTGATGACGGTACGCGGGCTCATCACCGTCGAGAGGTCGCCATTGATGAAGGCCGAGCGCGTCATGTCGGCGACGCGCACCATCTTGTTGACGATGTCCTTGCCCTTGGTGTCGCGATAATGCTTGGCCTTGGCGAGCACGATGTTCACTTCATTGTCGTGCGGCAGATAGTTCAGCGTGGTGACGATCGACCACCGGTCCATCTGCGCCTGGTTGATCTGCTGGGTGCCGTGATAAAGGCCGGTCGTGTCGCCAAGCCCGACCGTGTTGGCGGTCGAGAACAGCCGGAACGCCGGATGCGGGCGAATGACCCGGCTCTGGTCGAGCAGCGTCAACCGGCCCGACGATTCCAGCACGCGCTGGATGACGAACATCACGTCCGGACGGCCGGCATCATACTCGTCGAAGCAGAGCGCGACATTGTGCTGGTAGGCCCAGGGCAGGATGCCGTCGCGGAATTCGGTGATCTGCAGGCCGTCCTTGACCACGATGGCATCCTTGCCGACGAGGTCGATACGGCTGACATGGCTGTCGAGATTGACGCGCACGCAGGGCCAGTTGAGGCGGGCGGCCACCTGTTCGATATGCGTCGACTTGCCGGTGCCGTGATAGCCCGACACCATGACGCGGCGATTGTAGGCGAAGCCGGCGAGGATCGCCAGGGTCGTCGCCTTGTCGAACAGATAGTCGGGATCGATGTCGGGCACATGCTCTGATGTCACCGAATAGGCCGGCACCACCATCTTGGACTCGAAGCCGAATTTCTCCTTCACCAACACCGTCGTGTCGGGCAGATTGGCGATGTCGCGATCGACCTTGTTCATATCTCTCAACGTCTCCACGGGCGAAACGTCGCGTTTCGCCGGCAATCCATTTTGTTCGGGGGCGGTCTTAGAGCGTTTTCCAACCTTATGAAAGTTGGAAAACGACACAAACCGTAGGGTCGCTCAGCACAGGCCTGCCTGTTTGAGCACGCGATAGGCCTGAAGCACATCACGGAACCGGTCTTCCGAACCTCTGTCGCCGCCATTCGCATCCGGATGGTGACGCTTCACCAGTTCCTTATAGCGCGCCTTGATATCCTTGCCAGTCGCCTTTGTATCAAGGCCAAGCGTTTCCAGCGCCTTGGCCTCAAGCGGCTTGGCCTTGCGCTCGCGCGCCTCGCGCGGATCCTTCGGCCCCTTGAACAGGTCGAACGGGTCACGCATGCGGTTGTAGTAGCCGGCGCGGCCGGAGCGCATCTGCGCCATATCGGGCGACGATCGCGTCGAGGCGCCGTTGGCGCCCATCTTCCAGGTCGGCCGGTGGCCGGTCATAGCTTCCTTCTGGAAGCGCGCGACCTCGGTGTCCGGCACGCCGGAGAAGTAGTTGAAGCCCTTGTTGTACTCGCGCACATGGTCGAAGCAGAAGCGGAAATACTCGCCCTCCTTCATGCGCCCGACCGGCGCGCGATGCGTGCCCGCCTCCTTGCAGCCATCCCACTGGCAGATCGGCGCGTGCGACTTCACCTCCGCGTCCTTGTCGGGGCGGACGCGAATCTTCTCGAAATATTTGGGATACGGCTTCATCTCACCCATTTATGGGGCGTTCGCAGATGCGAAACAAGAATTGACATTTTCGCGATCATCGCCCTAACCGCTGAATCGCGGCATAAAGCGGGCGAATGACTGATTTTGTTGCGCCAGCGGCCTTGTGAAACCGATTTTTGGTTTTCACGGGCGGCGCCAACCATATGTGGTGAAGGGAGAAGACGATGTCCATACAGGCGACCATGGAAGACAAGCTCAACAAGGCATTTGCGCCCGAGCGGCTGGTCATCCTCAACGAAAGCCATCTCCACGCCGGCCATCATCACGTGGAATCCGGCCACCACGCCGAGTTCGACGGCACCGGCGAGACGCATTTCCGTGTCCGCATCGTCTCGCCGAATTTCGCCGGCATGAGCCGCATCGACCGTCACCGCGCCGTCAACGAGCTGCTGGCCGACGAGTTGAAGGCGGGCGTGCACGCGCTGGCGATCGAGCCTGCGGCGCCCGGCGAACAGACGCGCTGGTAAGGCCGTTTCCGTCGCCGCTTGGCGGCGGCGGTCAAATCACGGCTTCGATCAGGAACGGCCCGCGCCGCGACAAAGCATTGTCCAGCAGCGCGTCGAAACGTTCGCAGGTATCCGCACGCGCCGCCTCCACGCCCATCCCTTTGGCCAGCGAGACCCAGTCCAGCGCGGGATGGTCGAGATCGAGCATGCGCCTGGCATTCTCGCCGATCGCGTTCACGCCGACATTACGCATCTCGCCATGCAGGATCGCATAGGTGCGGTTGGAAAAGACGATCGTCACCACGTCGAGATGTCCCCGCGCCTGCGTCCACAGGCCCTGCACCGTGTACATGCCGCTGCCATCGGCCTCGAGATTGATCACCTTGCGGCCGGGACAGGCAATCGCGGCGCCCGTCGCCAGCGGGATGCCGCCGCCGATCGACCCGCCCGTGCCCATCATGTAGTCGTGCGGTGCGGCAAAGGCCGACAGCGCGAAGAAACGCCGCGCCGAGGTGACGGCCTCGTCGCAGACGATCGCGTCGGCCGGCAGCTTTCTCGCGACGGACAGTGCAATTGCGTCTTCCGTCAGCCGGCCGTTCGGCGTTGCCTCGTCAGGAAAGGCGCTGGCAACCACTGTCTGCTGTGACGGCTTGACGCCCAGTTCGTCACGAAGTGCTTCCAGCGCCCCATGAAGGTCCTGCCCGTGGGCGGCCAGCATCAGCACCATGCAATCATCGCGGACAAGCCGCCCGGGCTTTCCCGGATAGGCGAAGAAGGCGACCGGCTCCTTTCCGCCGACCAATACAAGGACATCGAGATCCCCGAGCATCGCCGTCGCCGCGTCGACCGGATAGGGGATGCGCGTCGGCGCGACACGCCCACGCCCGCGCTGCATCCGTGCGATCAGGACCTCACTGAACAGCCTGACATCGCAGGCTGCTGAAATCTGACCCGCGATCTCGAGAGCATCGGCCCGTGCCGCCCGCCCACGAACAATCATGCCAACACGGCCCGGAGCCGCGCGGATCGTCGCGGCGATCGTTCGCACGGCCCCCGTGTCGACGGCCGGCGGTGGCGCGAGTTGCACCTTGGCGGGCGAAACCGCGTCGGCCTCGCCCCAGGCGGCATCGGCCGGGAGGATCAGCGTCGTGACACCAGGCGGTGTCAGCGAGGCGCGAAAAGCCGCCTCCGTGGCCGGCTGGACATCGGCGGGCCCTTCGATGCGTCGAACCCAGTTGGACATCGGCGCCGCGAGGCCCTCGATATCGCTGGTCAGCGGCGCGTCGAGCGGCAGATGGTATGAGGCGTGGTCGCCGACGATGTTGATCATCGGGCTCCTGGCGCGTCGGGCGTTGTGCATGTTGGCAAGACCGTTGGCCAACCCCGGCCCGGTATGCAGCAGCGTCGCCGCGGGACGGTCGGCCATGCGCGCATAGCCGTCGGCCGCACCCGTCACCACGCCCTCGAACAGGCCAAGCACACAACGCATCTCGGGCTTGCGGTCGAGCGCGGCGACGAAATGCATTTCGGATGTGCCGGGATTGGCGAAGCACACTGTCACATCATTGGCCAGCAGCACTTCGCACAGGACATCGGCGCCATTCATGCAAAATTTCTCCCATTCACGAAGGGCAGTTGCACCCGCGGACGTCCGCACGGCAATATCCCGCCGCCGCTTTTGGCATGATCCAGCCACGCAGCGCGGTGGCTGTCAGCGCGTCCCATCCCTGCCGAGGTCGCGGTCGATCTCCAGATCGCAAGAGTCTCCGCGGACGCTGCGAGCGTTCAATCAGGATAGGGCAGCCATTCGGGCCGGAGCGATGCCAGGATTTTGATGCCAGATGCACGCGCGCCGACGGAACAAATAATGCCATCCCGCAGTTGATACGTGGGCCCCGCCAGAATGGCTCTGAAGGCAACGATCATGCGAGAGAACCAATCCGACGTCTTCCACCTCTTTTCGGAAATTTATGCAAACGCCGCCCAGGAGGAAATAAGCCTCCAGCAATATCTGCTTGCCTGCCGCGAGGACAAATCGATGTATGCCTCGGCGCCGGAACGAATGGTCGAGGCGATCGGCGAGCCTAACCTGGTCGACACCAGCAAGGACGAGCGGCTCGGCCGCATTTTCTCGAACCGGACCGTCAAGATATATCCCTCCTTCTCCGAGTTTTACGGGATGGAGGATACGATCGAGCGCATCGCCGGATATTTCCGATATGCCTCTCAGGGCCTCGAGGAACGCAAGCAGATCCTCTACCTCTTGGGTCCGGTCGGCGGCGGCAAATCTTCCTTGGCCGAACGGTTGAAAAAATTGATGGAGGAGCGCCCGATCTACACGCTCAAGGTCGGCAACCAGATCAGCCCGGTTTTCGAATCGCCGCTTGGCCTGTTCCATCCCGATCGCATGGGCGATCTCCTGGAGGACAAATACGGGATAGCCCGGCGCCGCCTCAACGGGCTTATCTCGCCATGGGCGGCCAAGCGCCTCGACGAATTGTCCGGCGACATCTCCAAATTCAGCGTCGTCAAACTGATGCCGTCGCGGCTGCGCCAGATCGGCATAGCCAAGACCGAGCCTGGCGATGAGAACAATCAGGATGTCTCGGCCCTGGTTGGCAAGGTCGACATCAGGCAATTGGAAAATTTCAGCCAGTCCGACCCCGACGCCTATTCCTACAGCGGCGGACTGAACCGGACGACGCAGGGTCTGCTCGAATTCGTCGAGATGTTCAAGGCGCCCATAAAGGTGCTGCATCCATTGCTGACGGCGACCCAGGAAGGCAGTTACAACGGCACCGAGAATTTCGGCGCCTTTCCCTATCAGGGCATCATCGTTGCCCATTCCAATGAATCCGAGTGGCAACAGTTCAAGAACAACAAGAACAATGAGGCGTTTCTCGATCGCATCCTCGTGGTCAAGGTGCCGTATTGCCTGCGTATCACCGAAGAGAGGCAGATCTACGAAAAGCTGCTGCGCGAGAGTGAATTGGCCGCCAGCCCCTGCGCGCCCGAGGTGTTGGATATCCTCAGCCGGTTCAGCGTCTCGACCCGCCTTGCCGAGCACGACAATTCGCCGCTGCACACCAAGATGCGCGCCTATGACGGCGAGAACTTGAAGGAGATCGACCCGAGGGCGAAGTCAGTCCAGGAATATCGCGACGCCGCCGGCGTCGACGAAGGCATGACCGGCGTCAGCACGCGCTTTGCCTTCAAGATCCTGTCACAGACGTTCAACTATGACACCGCGGAAGTGGCCGCCGATCCTGTGCATCTGATGTACATACTGGAAGAGGCGATCAAGCGGGAGCAGTTTCCGAAGGAGATGGAAGCCGCCTATCTCGAGTTTATCAAGTCGGAACTGGCCGCCCGTTACGCCGAGTTCATCGGCCACGAAATCCAGAAGGCCTATCTGGAATCCTATAGCGAATATGGCCAGAACCTGTTCGACCGCTACATCGCCTATGCCGATGCCTGGATCGAGGACCAGGACTACAAGGACCCCGACACCGGTCAGATCCTCAACCGCGAGGTGCTGGATAACGAATTGTCGCAGGTCGAAAAGCCGGCAGGCATCGCCAATCCGAAGGATTTTCGCAACGAGGTGGTGAAGTTCACGCTGCGGGCCCGGGCGCGCAACCACGGCCGCAATCCGTCATGGACGAGCTACGAGAAGCTGCGCGAGGTGATCGAAAAACGCATGTTCGGCCAGGTCGAGGACCTCCTTCCGGTGATCAGCTTCGGCTCCAAGCAGGATAGCGTCACCGAAAAGCGGCACACCGAATTCGTCCAGCGGATGGTGGAGCGCGGCTATACGGAACGGCAGGTGCGCCGGCTGGTCGATTGGTACATGCGGGTGAACAAGGCGGGCTGAGAGCAGCCCGAATGGTTGCATGCCGATCTTTATCGACCGCCGCCTGAATCCGAAGGACAAAAGCCTTGGCAACCGCCAGCGCTTCCTCAGGCGTGCCCGCGAGGAACTCAAGCGCAGCATTCGCGACCAGATCCGCAGTGGACGGATCGCCGACGTGGACGCGGAGCATGCCGTGCCGATGCCCGAGAGAGGCACCGGCGAGCCGACTTTCAACGACGCGAGGGACACCGGCCGGCGCCGGCACATCCTGCCGGGCAACCGGCAATTCGCCCAGGGTGATCTGATCCCCAAACCCGGCCAGGGCGGAGGCATGGGCGGTTCGTCACCGGGAAACACCGCATCCGAGGACGACTTTCGTTTCGTCCTGTCGCGCGAGGAGGTGCTCGATCTTTTCTTCGAGGATCTCGAACTGCCCGACATGGTGAAGCTCAATCTCAAGGAGATCCTTGCTTTCAAGCCGCGCCGGGCGGGTTTCGCCGCCACTGGTTCGCCGACCAACATCAATGTCGGCCGCACGATGCGCAACAGCCACGGCCGCCGCATTGCGCTCAGGCGCCCCAAGCAAGCGGCGGTCGACGCGATCATGCAGGACCTCGCCTCGCTGGAGGCCGCACGGCCCGATGCTCAGACGCGCGAGCGCGTCGCGGCCCTCAAAGAGGAGATCGAGCGGCTGGAGCGCCGGCGCCGGCGGATTGCCTTCGTCGACCCGGTCGACATCCGGTTCAACCGCTTCGACCCGACCCCGGTGCCGAACGCGAAAGCGGTCATGTTCTGCTTGATGGATGTGTCGGGCTCGATGGGGGAGCGGGAGAAGGACCTGGCCAAGCGCTTCTTCGTGCTACTGCACCTGTTCCTGAAGCGACGTTATGAGCGCACCGAAATCGTCTTCATCCGCCATACGCACGAAGCGCAGGAGGTGGATGAGGAAACCTTCTTCTACTGCACGCAAAGCGGCGGCACCGTCGTTTCTACCGCACTCGAGGAAATGCATCGCGTGATCAAGCAGCGTTATCCCGCTAGCGAGTGGAACATCTACGCCGCGCAGGCTTCGGACGGCGACAATTTCGCCACCGATTCCGAGCGCTGCATCGCCCTGCTGAACGGCAAGCTCATGCGCCTGTGCCAGTATTTCGCCTATGTCGAGATCATCGACGAACGCGAGAGCCACATCTTCGGCGCGACCGAAAACGGGACATCGCTCTGGCGGGCCTACAGCGCCATCGAATCGAACTGGCCGAACTTCCAGATGAGCCGCATAGCCACGGCCGCCGATATCTATCCCGTCTTTCGTCGGCTCTTCGCCAAACAGCCCGCGCTCCGCAAGAGCGCCTGAGGGGAAACCATGGCCAGGACAGCCAGCAAACCGGGTTTGCTCTTTTCCGGATCCGACTGGGATTTCCAGAAATTGTCGCAGGCTTATGAGGCGATCGCGGCAATCGCCGTCGAGGAGCTCAAGCTGGACACCTATCCGGTGCAGATGGAGATCATATCTTCGCAGCAGATGCTCGACGCTTACTCATCGGTCGGCATGCCGCTGATGTATCGTCACTGGTCGTTCGGCAAGCATTTCCTGTATCAGGACTTTCTCTACCGCAAGGGCGGACGGGGGTTGGCCTATGAACTGGTCATCAATTCCAATCCCTGCATCGTCTACCTGATGGAGGAAAACACCATGGCCTTGCAGGCCCTGGTGACGGCACATGCAGCGCTCGGACACAATCATTTCTTCAAGAACAATCATCTTTTCCAGCAGTGGACCGACGCCGGGGGGATTCTAAGCTACCTGGAGTTCGCCAAGGGCTACATTGCCCGATGCGAGGAGCGGCACGGATTGTCAGCCGTTGAAAGCATTCTCGACAGCGCTCACGCGCTGATGGAGCAAGGCGTGTTCCGATATCACAGGCCGCCAAAGCTGTCGTCCGAGCGGCAGCGTGAAGGGTTGCGCGAGCGCCTGGAATATGAAGAGCGCTCCTACAACGACTTGTGGCGCACGCTGCCTCCTTCACAGGACACCAGCAAGACCGAGAAGAAGGATGAAGGCCTGGCGGAGCGGAAGAAATCGCTCAACTTGCCCGAGGAAAACCTGCTCTATTTCCTCGAGAAGAACAGCCTTGTCCTGGAGCCCTGGCAGCGCGAGATCATCCGCATCGTGCGTGTCGTTGCACAGTATTTCTATCCGCAGCGGCAAACGCAGGTGATGAATGAAGGCTGCGCCACCTTCGTGCACTACACTCTCATGAACGCATTGTTCGACCGCGGCCAGATCAGCGAGGGCGCCATGCTCGAGGTCCTGCGCAACCATTCCAATGTGATCTTCCAGCCGGCCTTCGACGACCCCCGGTTCTCCGGTATCAATCCGTACGCGCTCGGCCTCGACATGATGCAGGACATCCAGCGCATTTCGACCGAGCCGACGGCGGAGGACCGCGACTGGTTTCCCGACATTGCGGGTCGCGGTGACTGGCGCGACGTGCTCCTGGACGCATGGGCCAATCACCGCGACGAATCCTTCGTCCGCCAGCACCTCAGCCCGGCCCTGATACGGAAGTGGCGGATGTTTGTCCTGGCCGACCAGGCCGACGACGCGCATTACGAGGTCGCCTCGATCCACAATGAGCGCGGCTACCAAAAAATACGTGCCGCGCTGGCCCACAGCTACGACGTCGGGGCGAGCCGGCCGGATATCCAGGTTGTGGATGTCGACCTGCTCGGTGACCGGCATTTGCGGCTGCAGCACAAGGTGAAGGAGGGCGTACTGCTCGACGGTGGCAGCCGCGACGCGACCCTGCGCCATATCCGAAGCCTCTGGGGTTATGAGGTCAGCCTGGCCGCGGTCGACGCCGAAACCGGTGCGACGCTCAACGAACGCTCCAGCAGTGACTGATGAGTTTCGGCCTTGGCTTTCATCGGACGCTGTCGGGCGGAACGAGTAGAACACGCTCCGCGGACGCGCCGGTGCGCTCAGCCGACCGTCGATTTCAGGAACGCCAGCGCCGCAATGGTCAGCGCGTCGCCATCCTCACCGAAATCGCGGTTGATCGACATGTGCGTATAAGCACTGCCGTCGAACAGCGTCACCTCAGTGCCGCTGGCGCGCAGGAGCTCGGCGAAGGCCGTGGACTGCTCGCCGCGACCCTCGGCGCGAGAATAGGCAATGAAGGTTGGCGGATGCTTGCGGCCGTCCACATAGCTCGCCGGCGAAAGTGCCGCCCATTGCGAAGGATCGGAAAAGGCCCGCGCATAGGCCCGAACCATGCCCCCATTCCTGGAAAGTGCGGCGAGATCATAGGCCCGGGTATCATCGAGAAGCAGGCCGGCGACGCCGGGCAGTCCGCCGCGCATGCCGGTCAGGGCAATCAGGTGGCAGCCGGCCGAATGGCCCATGCCGACGATACGGCTGGGATCGCCGCCATGTTGGGCGATATTGGCCCTGATATAGGCATAGGCCTTCTCGACATCGCCCGCCTGGGTGGCGACATCAGCCTGTGGCAGCATGCGGTAGTCGATGGAGACGAAGCAGAAGCCGTTGGCAAGCAGGAAGGCCGGTTTGGCGTTGACCTGGCTGCGTCTGCCGAACCGCCACGCGCCGCCATGGACGAAGAAGACAACCGGCAGGTTTCTCGCGCCACCGGGCGCATAGATGTCGAGCTTGGCCGGTCCATAGTCGAAGGTTTCGGGCGATGGCTTGTCTCGCGCCGCCAATGCCCCAGCAGG
This sequence comes from Mesorhizobium sp. B3-2-1, assembly GCF_006439515.1. Classification (NCBI taxonomy): domain Bacteria; kingdom Pseudomonadati; phylum Pseudomonadota; class Alphaproteobacteria; order Hyphomicrobiales; family Phyllobacteriaceae; genus Mesorhizobium; species Mesorhizobium sp. B3-2-1. The sequence continues at coordinate 114,445 of NZ_VFTI01000004.1, forward strand.
CAACAAGGTGGACATCGAAGCCAGGAGCAAGGTTCGCCGATCGATAATCATCATCGGCAAAGAATGCATCCCGGCGGGCGGGAATTCCAGTGAAGGATCGGCAAGGCGGCGGCTCTAGTCTAACTGTCGCCGGCTGGCCTGATCCTGACCCTGGCAATCCGGTTCTTGTCGCGTTTCATGACGACGAAGCGCTTGCCGTGGAACGTAAAGGCCTGCTTCTCCTCGGGGATCGATTGCGCCTCGTGGATGACGAGGCCGGCGATGGTGGTCGCCTCCTCGTCCGGCAGGTTCCAGTCGAGCGCCCGGTTGAGGTCGCGGATCGGCACCGTGCCTTCGACGACGACGGAACCGTCCGCCTCCTGCTTGACGCCCTGGATGTCGACATCATGCTCGTCGGCGATCTCGCCGACGATCTCCTCGATGATGTCCTCCAGCGTCACCAGCCCCTCGACCTCGCCATATTCGTCGACGACGACGGCGAAATGAGCCTTGCGGCGCAGGAACGCGTTGAGCTGTTCCTGCAAGGTCGTGGTGTCGGGCACGAACCAGGGTTTTGACGCGATCTTCATCACGTCGATTTGCGAAAAATCGTTGCCGACCTCGTTCAGTGCACGCAGCAGATCCTTGGCGTGCAGCACGCCGACGATATTGTCGAGCGAGCCTTTCCAGAGCGGCATGCGGGTGTGCGGGCTCTGCAGGATCTCGCGCACCACCGCCTCGGGCGCATTGTCGGCATTGACCGAGCGCATGTTGGTGCGGTGGACCATGACGTCGGACACTTCGAGCTCTTCGAGGTCGAACAGTCCGCCGATACGGTCGCGATCCTCGCGCACAACCTGTCCGTCGCGGCGAAAATCGTCGACCGCGCCGCGCAATTCGTCCTGGCTCGAGCGCTGCGGCTCGATGCGCGACAGCTCATAGCCGAACATGGCAAGCAGGCGTGTGCGCACGGCAACGACCAGCAGGACGAGGATGGCAAGGACGGCGACGACGATCCAGCCATTGTCCATCTCAGCCGGCTTTCCGGCTGGCTGGATGGTTTTCCCCGAGGAACGACAGCACTTCCGAGGCCGGTACGTCCTTGGCGATGAAGGCTTGGCCGATGCCGCGTGTCAGAATGAAGGTCAGCGCGCCGCGCGACACCTTCTTGTCCTGCGTGATGAATGAAAGCAGGGCCTCGGCATCGGGCAAGTCACCCGGGATATCGGCCATCCGCCACGGCAGGCCGACGGCACGCAGATGTGCCTCGACGCGGGCCGCGTCGTCGGGGCTGGCGAGATTGAGCCGCGACGAGAACCGGTGCGCCAGCGCCATACCGATGGCGACCCCCTCGCCATGGACGAGGCGAGCGCCGTCATACTGCGTGGCGGCTTCCAGCGCATGGCCGAATGTGTGCCCGAGATTGAGCAAGGCGCGGTCACCGGTCTCGAACTCGTCGCGGGCAACCACATCGGCCTTGGCGCGGCAGGCCTCGGCAATGGCCTCGACCCGCTCCGGTCCGCCGGCGAACACCTTTTCCCAGTTCGCTTCCAGCCAGGCGAAGAATTGCGGCCGGTCGATCAGCCCGTATTTGGCAAGCTCGGCATAGCCGGCGCGGAATTCGCGGATCGGCAGCGTGTCGAGCACTTCGGTATCGGCCAGCACCAGCCTGGGCTGGAGGAAGACGCCGACGAGGTTCTTGCCGCGCGGGCTGTTGATGCCGGTCTTACCGCCGACCGAGGAATCGACCTGCGCCAGCAGCGAGGTCGGAACCTGCACGAAATTCATGCCCCGCCGCACGATGCCGGCGGCAAAGCCGGTGAGATCGCCGATGACGCCACCGCCAAGCGCGATGACGACGTCGCCGCGCTCCAGCCTTGCCGCCAGGACACCATCGACCACCGCCTCCAGATGGGCAAAGCTTTTGGTCTTCTCGCCAGGCGGCATCGTGATGACGGCCGGCTGGATGCCACCCTTCTCAAGCCCGGCCTTCAGCGCATCGAGATGCGCGGCGGCGACGTTCTCGTCGGTCACGACGGCGGCGCGTATGCCCGGCAGTCGGCGCGAAATCTCGGCGCCGGCGCGCGACAGCAGGCCGGCGCCGATCAATATGTCGTAGGCCCTGTCGCCGAGACCGACTTCGACGGTGACTGGCTGATCCGTGCTCATGAATCGACCTCGCCGGTCGCGGCTATCGCATCGATGCCGAAATGCCGGCACAGCGCCTCGACCACCTCGGCAGCGATGACCTCCTTGCGATCGTCGCGGGTCGGCACGGTGATGTCAGCGGTGGCATAGACCGGATAGCGTTCCCCCATCAGCCGCTCAAGTACCGCGCGGGGATCGGCGCTTTTCAAAAGCGGCCGGTTCTGCTTCTTGGAAACGCGGTCCATCAGAAGGTCGAGCTCGGCCTTCAGCCACACCGACACGCCGTGCGCGGCGATGGCCTCGCGCGTCTGCGCGTTCATGAAGGCACCGCCTCCGGTCGACAGAACCTGCGGGCCGTTTTCAAGCACGCGCAGGATGACTCGCTGTTCCAGCGCCCGGAACTCGGTCTCGCCATAGCGCTCGAACAGCTCCGGAACGGTCATCCGCGACACGCTCTCGATCTCCTGGTCGCTGTCGATGAAGGGCAGCGAAAGCATCGTCGACACCTTGCGGCCGATCGCGGTCTTGCCGGCGCCCATCAGCCCGACAAAGACAATGGACCGACCGCCCAGCCGGCCAAGCAGCGCGGCATGGGTCTCGCCTGGAGGATTTGCCTGTAGCGCGTTCATCAGCTGTTTCTTGGGCCCTCTTTGCCGGCGTATCGACATGAAAAGCCGGTTTGCGTCAAGCGTGCCGAGTGCCTTGGGCCGATATGGACAGAGGGACGCTCGCATAAGAAGTTGCTAACAGGGGCCTGCTTCTTCCTTGAATTGGCAGGATTGGCGTCCCATAAGGGCACAGGGTTTGGAAACGCAGAACAAAAAGACGGGCGAGAATTAATGCCGACACTGTTTCGCTTTGTCGTGATAGCAGCGATTCTGGCCGGCATTGCCTATGGTACGATGTTTGCTCTGGTGATGTTCGTCGAGCCGAAAAGAGCGGAAATGAGCGTGCGTATTCCGCCGGAAAAGCTCAATCCCAAGAAAAACTGAACCCCAAAAAACTGACTCGGACCGCCTCAAGGACATGAACAGCGCCGCCCGTATCGAGGCCTTCCTGGAAATGATGAGCGCCGAGCGGGGAGCGGCCGAGAACACGCTTTCCTCCTATCGCCGCGATCTGGAGGATGCTTCCGACGGGATCGATGGCGGACTTGCCCGCGCAGGTGCCGCCAATATCAGGGCCTATCTCGACGACATCGCCGCGCGCGGCTTCGCGCCGGCGTCACAAGCGCGCAAACTGTCGGCGATCCGCCAATTCTTCAAGTTCCTCTATGCCGAAGGCCTGCGCGGCGACGACCCCACCGGCACGCTAGACAGCCCGAAAAAGGGCCGCCCTCTGCCCAAGACGATGAGCGAGGCCGAAACCGGCCGGCTGATCGACCGCGCCGCGCACGAAGCCGGCGATGCCGGGCTCGGCCACGCCGACAGGCTGGCGGCGTTGCGCCTGCATGCGCTGGTCGAAGTGCTCTACGCAACGGGTCTGCGCGTTTCCGAACTGGTCGGCCTGCCGGTGACGGTGGCGCAACGCGACGACCGTTTCTTCATGGTGCGCGGCAAGGGCGACAAGGAACGCATGGTGCCGCTGTCGGCCAAGGCGCGCGCGGCGATGCGGAGCTGGCTTGACGCTCGGGCCAAGCTACCTGCCTTCGCCGACAGCCCGTTCCTGTTCCCGGCGACATCCGACAGCGGCTATCTCTCGCGCCAGGTCTTTGCTCGCGATCTGAAAGGCCTGGCGGCGCGCGCCGGCATCGCCTCGGCCAAGATCTCGCCGCACGTGCTGCGCCATGCCTTCGCCAGCCATCTCCTGCAGAACGGCGCCGATCTCAGGGCCGTGCAGCAACTGCTCGGCCATGCCGACATATCGACGACGCAGATTTACACCCATGTGCTGGAGGAGCGGCTGGTGCGGCTGGTCAACGATCATCATCCGCTTGCCGACTAGGCCTCATATCGCTATGTGAGAACGACATTTCACCGCCCGGAGCCTTGGTTTCAACGGTTCCGCAGTCATTGCCTTCCGACGCATCGGTCCGCCCAAGCATGTACAATTACCTCGATTTCGAAAAGCCGGTGCAGGATCTTGAGCTCAAGATCCTCGAGCTCAAGAAGCTTGCCGAGAACGGCGAGGCGGTCGATGTCGCCGATGAGATCACTAGGCTCGAGAAGCGCTCGCGCGATGCGCTGCGCGAACTCTACAAGGCGCTGACGCCGTGGCAGAAGGTGCAGGTGGCACGCCACTCCGACCGGCCGCACTGCGTCGACTACATCAAAGGCCTGTTCAGCGACTTCACGCCGCTCGCCGGCGACCGCAACTTCGGCGAGGACCAGGCGATCGTCGGCGGTTTTGCCCGTTTCCGCGGCGAACCCATCGCGATCCTCGGCCAGGAAAAGGGCTCTGACACGGCGAGCCGCCTCAAGCACAATTTCGGCTCCGTGCGCCCCGAAGGCTATCGCAAGGCGGTGCGGCTGATGGAGCTTGCCGATCGTTTCAAGATCCCGCTGCTGACGCTGGTCGACACGGCCGGCGCCTATCCCGGCGTCGGCGCCGAGGAGCGCGGCCAAGCCGAAGCCATCGCCCGCTCGACCTCGGCCTGCCTTGGGCTGAAAGTGCCGTCGATCTCGGTGGTCATCGGCGAAGGCGGTTCGGGCGGCGCCATCGCGATCGCCACCGCCAACCGCGTCTACATGCTCGAACACGCTATCTATTCGGTGATTTCGCCTGAAGGCGCCGCCTCCATCCTGTGGCGCGACACGACGCGCTCCAAGGACGCCGCGACCAACATGAAGATCACCGCCCAGGATCTGCTGGAACTGAAGATCATCGACGCCATCATCCCCGAGCCGATGGGCGGTGCCCAGCGCGCGCCCGAAACGGTGATTACCGCGACCGGCGACCTCATCGCCAAGACGATGAGGGAGTTTGCCGGCGCCAACACCGATTTCCGTGAACAGCGCCGCGAGAAATATCTGGCGATGGGCCGCAGCCTCTGACGCCCCTTGGGCGGCGGAACAACGTTGCCGGGAGCGCTCTGCCCGCAGCAATGTGGCGGCGATGAGCAATTTCGCCACAAAAATGCCGCCCCATTCGGTTCAATGAAATCACCGTGATGGATCGGCCGCGCCTTGCGGTAAGGAATTTTCAAGGTTAACGGGCCTACGTTCCGTCGGTGTTCAGCATGCGGGTTTGGCCGTTTCGAAGCCATTGGCCCGGGAAAAGACATAGACTTATCCATGTTTGCCAAGCTTGCCCGTACTGGAGTCCTTGCCGCCTCGATAGCCGTCGCGGGCTGCAATGATTCGTCGATGAAGGACTTTGCCCCGGAAGCCAACAAGCCGCTGCCGGACAAGATCCTCGCCGACATGAGGGCCAAGGGCATGGTCCGCACCTCCTCGGTGATGGCGCGCATCTTCAAGGAAGAAGGCAAGCTCGAGATCTGGAAGGCCAAGACCAACGGCCGCTACGACATGGTGGCGAGCTATGACATCTGCAAATGGTCGGGCAAGCTCGGGCCGAAATACACCGAGGGCGACCGCCAGGCGCCGGAAGGTTTTTACACGGTGCGCCCGTCGCAGATGAATCCGCGCTCGAACTACCATTTGTCGTTCAACATCGGCTTTCCCAACGCCTATGATCGTGCCAACGGCCGCACCGGCCAGAATCTGATGGTCCATGGCGCCTGCTCGTCATCGGGCTGCTATTCGATGACCGACGCACAGATCGAGCAGATCTACGCCTTCGGCCGTGACGCCTTCCAGGGCGGCCAGACCGAGTTCCAGATCCAGGCTTTTCCGTTCCGCATGACCGCCGCCAATATGGCGCGCTACCGCAACGACCCGAATTACGAATTCTGGAAGATGCTCAAGGTCGGCTACGACAATTTCGAGGTCACCAAGGTGCCGCCGAAGGTCGATGTCTGCGAGAAGCGCTACGTCTTCAATCAGGTGGCCGCCGATGGGCAGACCTTCAATCCGACCGGCCCCTGCCCGGCGACCACCCAGCCGGATTCGCTGAAGAGCGCCTACAACGCCTATCAAAGCACCTATGACGCGGCCTTCAACAGTGCGCTCAAGGCCAGCGTGCCGCCACCCAAGCCGACGATTGCCGGCATCAAGGAAGCCAGCATCGTCTCCGACTGGTCCAAGCGCCGGGCTCGTGGCGAGCGCGTGCCGATCGATCCGCCGTCGCTCAACACCGACGGTTCGGTGACCGAGACGGCGCGCATGGGCCGCATCGATTCGCCAGCCGGCCGCAAGATGGCCGCGCTCGACGCCGAAAAGGCCGCCAAGCAGAAGGCCGAGGAGCAGAGGCTGGCGGCGATCGAGGCCGCCAAGCAGGCCAAGGCACAGGCACTGGCAGAAAAGCAAGCCGCCAAGGCCCAAGCGCTGGCCGAAAAGGAAGCGGCCAAGACCGCCAAGATTGCGGCCAAGGCCGCCAAGGAAGCTCCTGTCGCCACCGCGACCATCGCCGCCCCCGCCGAGGCGGCACCCGTGGCCGAGACACAGGCCGCGAGTGCCGACGAGAGCCGGGTGACGAAGCTGAAGAACAAGCTGCTCGGCATGTTCGGCGGCTGAGTTGGCCGCCGTCTATGACCTGAAAGGGCTGAACTGCCCCTTGCCCGTGCTGAAGGCGAAAAAGCGCCTAGCCGGGATGCAGCCCGGCAGCAGGCTCTGGCTGGAGACGACCGATCCGCTGGCCGTCATCGACATTCCGGCGTTCTGCGCCGACAGCGGTCACCAATTGATCGAGACGGCGGCGATGTCCGGTGGCCATCGCTTTCTGGTCGAACGCGGCGAACAGCAGTCGTAGAATTTAACGCCCAGCGATCGCCAGCGGATTGTTTTCCAGCGCCGCGCGGTCAGGCGTGTCGACCGACGGCCGGTTGGTGAAGGCGGCGAACAGCCGGCGTACATAGTCTTCCGGCATGTCGAGCGTAATCAGTACCAGACGCGTGCCGCGCTGGCTGTCCGGCCAGGATGGCAATCGCGCCGGCGGATGCAGGATCTTCTGCACGCCATGCACGACCAGCGGCCGCGACGGGTCCTCCTGTAGTTCGATGACGCCCTTCATCCGCAGCAGGTGCTCGCCATGGGTCGAGCGCAGGAGATCGAGGAACATCTCGATGGCTGAAAACGGCACCGGCCCGTCATGCACCAACGAATGGGTTTTTACGCGCTGATCGTGGCGATGGACATGGCCATGCTCGTGCCCCCCGTGGTCATGCCCGTGCCCCTCATGGTCATGATGGTCGTGGTCATTCGCCGCCTCTTCGCCGAGCCAACGCCGCACGTCGGCGGACTTGGTCGCCGGATTGTAGAGGCCGCAGTCGAACAGTGCCGCCACCCCGGTTTTCGTCTCCACGACATCGAGCAGCTGAGCCCCGGGATTGATCTGCCGCAAGCGCGCCCGCAGCGTTTCGAGGTTGCCGCGATCGGTGACCAGGTCGGCCTTGGAGAGCACGATGCGGTCGGCCACCGCGACCTGCTTGACCGCCTCGACATGCGCATCGAGCGTCGCACCACCGTTGACAGCATCGACCAGGGTGATGACGCCGTCGAGCCGAAATGCCTGGACCAGCGCCGGATGGGCCATGATCGACTGCAGCACCGGCGCCGGGTCGGCCAGTCCCGTGGTCTCGACGATGACGCGGGCAAGCCGGGCGATGCGGCCGGTCTGCAGCCGGTCGACAAGGCCGGCCAGCGTGTCGACCAGTTCGCCGCGCACCGTGCAACACAGGCAGCCGTCGGAAAGCTGGATGATGCCGTCGGAAGCCTGCTCGACCAACAGATGGTCGATCGCCACCTCGCCATACTCGTTGATGATGACCGCAGTGTCGGCCAGCGCCGGATCCTTCAGGAGCCGGTTGAGCAATGTCGTCTTGCCGGCCCCGAGGAAGCCGGTCAGCACCGAGACGGGAATCGGGAAACCACCCATCGGGTTAATTCGCAACCTTGGCCGGCTGGTCGCCTTGCGCGGCGGCACCCGCGACTTTCGGGCCGGTGCCGGCCGGTACAGGCTTGTCGGGCCGCCAGGTCGGGATCGGCACGTCGGCGTATTCCTGCGCGCCCTCCTCGAGGATCGCTTTCGGCGCCGGACCGGTGGCCCCGCCGAGGCCGACGGCAACCAGCGTCGGCACATGGTCAAGCTTCTCCCGATAAGGGGATTTCGGCGCGTCCTTGGCGGCGGCGGCCGGCGCCTCGGACTGCTCCGCCTTCGTCTTCTTCTTGCAAACCTCGTCATGCATGTCGTTGGGCGAGACAAGATCGCCGTAGGGGGCGAGCGTGGTGACGGTGGCCGACCCGGAGGCAGGCGCGCCAAAGCCCTCATCGAGCAGTTTCGCCGCGGCTTCGGCACGGCTGACCGCCGACTTCTCGCCGAGCACGACCGCCACCAGCGTGCGCCCGTTGCGTGTCGCCGAACCGATCATGTTGAAGCCGGACGGGCAGACAAAGCCGGTCTTCATGCCGTCGGCGCCGGGATAGCGGCCAATCAAGAGATTGTAGTTCGGAATGGCCTTCTTGCCGACCGCAAGCCCCTCGATCGAGAACCACGGCGCATATTGCGGGAATTCGCGACGGATCGCCATCACCAGGATCGAGAGGTCGCGCGCCGTCGTGTACTGGTCGGGCGAGTAAAGGCCGTTCGGGTTGACGAAATGGGTGCCGTTCATGCCGAGCCGGGCCGCCTCGGCATTCATCCTTTCGGCGAAGGCTGCCTGCGAACCGCCGACATTCTCGCCGACCGCCATGGCGATGTCGTTGGCCGATTTGACCAGCATCATCTTCAGCGCATTGTCGAGCCGCATCACCGAGCCCGGCTTGAAGCCCATCTTGCTCGGCGGTTCGCCGGCGGAGTGTTTGGTCACCTTGATCGGCGAATCGAGCTGGACTTCCCCGGCCGCGATCGCGCGGAAGGTCACATAGGCGGTCATCAGCTTGCTGAGCGAGGCCGGGTACCAGCGCTTGAACGCATCCTGATGCTGCAGGATCTGGCCGCTCTTGAGGTCGAAGACCACCACCGGATTCGCCAGCGCCGGCCCAGCCAGGGCCGACAGCATGATTGCGCCAGCCGGGAATAGTTTGAGGAAATGCCTGTGCCGCATGATCGAATCCGAAATCGCCCCTTGCCCTGATTGCCCCTGGCTCCGTAAGATTTCGTTACGTGACCGCCAGCATAAGGATCCGACCCTCAAAAACCGGACCGCATTGTTGCGGTGCTATTTACCCTATGTGACGCCAACATGGCAAAGCGCCTGACAATCACATTTGCAAGCACTGGGCACAATTGCAAAGCACCGGGCATAATTGCAAAACACCGGGCTGAAGCCGGCTGCACCAACAACGAAATGGAAACATCATGCCAATCCTGAACCGCGCCGCCGAAATGCAGGACGAAGTCGCCGGCTGGCGACAGCATCTGCACCAGACGCCAGAACTGAACTTCGATGTCTTCAAGACGGCGGCCTTCGTCACCGAAAAGCTGAAGGAGTTTGGCTGCGACGACGTGGTGACTGGCCTCGGCAAGACGGGCGTCGTCGGCATCATCCGCGGCCGTCAGGGAGAAGGCCCCACGATCGGGTTGCGCGCCGACATGGATGCACTGCCGCTCAAGGAGATCACGGGCAAGCCCTACGCGTCGACCGTTCCGGGCAAGATGCATGCCTGCGGCCATGATGGCCACACCGCGATGCTGCTCGGTGCGGCGAAATATCTCGCCGAGACGCGCAATTTCGCCGGCTCCGTGGCGGTGATCTTCCAGCCGGCGGAAGAAGGTGGCGGCGGCGGCAACGAGATGGTCAAGGACGGCATGATGGAGCGCTTCGATATCGCGAAAGTGTTCGGCATGCACAACATGCCGGGCCTGCCGGTCGGCCAGTTCGCCATCCGTCCGGGCCCGATCATGGCGGCGACGGCCGAATTCACCATCACCGTGAAAGGCAAGGGCGGCCATGCGGCGATGCCGCACGGCACGATCGACCCGATCGTCATCGCCAGCCAGTTGGTCGGCGCCTTGCAGACGATCGCCTCGCGCAGCACCGACCCGGTCGAGGCCGTGGTGGTGTCGGTGACCAAGTTCCACGCGGGCGACGCCTACAACATCATCCCTGAATCGGCCGAGATCGCCGGCACCGTGCGCACGCTGAAGAAGGAAGTGGCCAGGAAATCGGAAGAGCGGATCCGCGCGATCTGCGCGGGGCTGGCCACCGCCTATGGCGCGACGATCGAAGTCGATTACGACGCGAACTACCCGGTGACGTTCAACCATGCGGATGAAACGGTGTTCGCCAGCGATGTGGCCGCCGACGTGGCGGGCGATGCCCAGGTGCACCGCGCGATCCAGCCGGTGATGGGCGGCGAGGATTTCTCCTACATGCTGGAAGCCCGGCCCGGCGCCTTCATCTTCATCGGCAATGGCGAGACCGCCGGTCTCCACAACCCGGCCTATGACTTCAACGACGAAGCCATCCCGCATGGCATGAGCTATTGGGTGAAACTGGCGGAGATGGCGCTGGCCGCCTGATGCCGGTCATGTAAAGGCCGGGACGAATTGCGTTCGGCCGGCCTCTTGGCGAAACGGTCCGAAGCGGCTATGTGTCGGGCCGCGTGGTCCCGTAGCTCAGTAGGATAGAGCGGCAGATTCCTAATCTGTAGGTCACAGGTTCGATTCCTGTCGGGATCACCAATTCTTTCAATGAGTTAGTGATTTTGCCGTCGTACTATTTTCTGAAGATTAGTACGGCAAATTTCGCAGACCTACAGACTTTCGGGCAGGCCTGCCGCAAGACGAAAAGACCCAAATCCCCGCGAGACAGAGGCGCTACGATGCCGTAGATGAGGCAGGCTACGGTGTTCCTAATCACCTTTGTCTGCTTTTGCTGAAAGCCTGTCCGGGCTTGACGGCGGGGCAAATCACAAGATTCAATTCACGATTTCATTGGGCTGAGCCACGGCCACCTGAACACAAGGAATAAAAATCATGCGCAAGATCATTCTCTCCGCCGCCTTTGCGGCTCTCTCCTCTGTCACGCTCTCAGCTGTCGCTTATGCGCACGCCCATCTCGAAGCTGCGCAACCCCCGGTCAACGGCACGGTCAAAGAGGCCCCCACCGAACTCGACCTCAAGTTCAGTGAGGAGCTCAATCTGAAGTTTACCGGCGTGAAGGTCACTGGGCCGGACAAGAAGGAGATCAAGACCGACGGCGACATGCTTATGGACGGCGAAAAGACGTTCATGGTCAATCTCCCCGCCGGACTCGGTGCGGGCGCCTACAAGGTCGAATGGCACGCGCTCTCGCAAGATGGCCATAAGACCCACGGCGACTACAAGTTCACCGTGAAGCCTTGAGCGCGAATGGCGGAGGTGCTTCGGCATCTCCGCCTGCGCTTTTTCCCATGATCTACGTTCCATCCCTGTGCCGCTGGCCTGACCCATGAGCCCGGAAGTGCTGCTTGCGGCATGCCGCTTCGTGCACGACAGCTCGCTGATGGCACTGTGGGGCGCCTTCGCCTATCTTGCGGTACTCGTGCCGCAATCCGTGGCGGAGCCGGTCGCGGGCAGGTTGATGATCTTTCGCCTTGCCGCGGCCAGCCTAACCCTGGTCACAACATGCCTCGCCCTGCCGTTGCAAGCCGCGATGATCGGCGACGGCTGGCCGGACGCCATCAACACCACGGTGCTGAGCGATATCCTTGCTTCGACTACTGTCGGCAAAGCATGGCTGGGGCAGTTGTTCGGCGCCAGCGTGCTGGCGATCGCGCAATGCGCTTCCCCTGGCCTCGCACCGAAGGTGACGGCCGCGACGTCAGGCCTGGCATTGGCCACGCTGGCGCTCGGTGGCCATGCCGTTATGCAGGATGGCTGGCAAGGCATCCTGCACCCACTTAACGATGTGCTGCACGTCCTCTCCGCAGGGGCGTGGTTTGGAGCGCTCCTGCCGCTGCTTCTCGTGCTTGCCAGATTCGGCCAGGCACCGTTTCAGAGGGATGCGACTGCGGCACTTCGCCGTTTTTCGACGGCCGGCCACTGGGCCGTCGCGCTGGCGATCCTCTCCGGCATGGGCAACAGGCTCTTCATCCTCGGCTGGCAGCCGCTCGGCTGGACTTCGACCTATCAGACACTGTTGACCGCAAAGATCGCTGTTGTGTTCGTCATGACGGCGTTGGCGATCCTCAACCGCTACTGGTTCGTGCCGCGCATCGGCCGCAACCGTACATCCGCCATCGCTGCAATCCGGACAGGCACGCTGATCGAAATCGGCCTCGGGCTCACCGCCATCCTCCTGGTCTCGATCTTTGGCATGCTCGATCCGAGCGGTTCGGACTGATCTGCCCGGGAACGAAGGCGGCTGGCCCGCGTCGCGCCAGCCGCCTTTTATTGCTAAGGGTCAGGCACCCGCCGGCTGTAGGCCTGCCTCCTTGAACCGCTTGGGCACCAAGAAGTTGATGACGGCGAAGGCCACGATTGCCAGCCCCGTCAGCGGGAAGATGATCGAGACTGCAAGCGCGATCACGGTGATCGCGACCGGCGCCCTGTAGTTCTTGGGATAGAGCGGTGCACGGAGCTGGCAATCCTGCGGGCAAAGTCGAGCGCAACTTTCTCGGAATGGCGCAAGCGCAGGCCAAGCGTCTCGAATCCGCGCAGCCACGCGTCACGCAGATTGCGGATTTGAACATCGCCCAAGACATGGTCAGCCCGGCAAGAGCTTCCGTCTCCGGCTATGCCGCAATGTACGCAAAGCTGGCCGTGCTCCCCACCATGGCGGGATTTTTCATGCTTCGAGTGCGACCAGGCCGGCTCAGCCGACCCGGACGACAAAATGCTTGGTCACCGGCTCGATGATCTTCCAGGTGCCCTTGAAATCGGCTTCCACCACGAAGGCGTCCCCGGGGCCGACTTCGACCGGCGTGCCGCCGTCGGGCGTGATGATGATGCGGCCGGCGATCATGTGCACGAACTCATAATCGGTGTAGGTCGCGTGATAGGTGCCGGGCGACGCCCGCCAGGTTCCCGACATCACCTTGCCGTCCGCGGTCGTGTGCTGGACGGCGGTCTGCATGGTCGGTTGGCCCTCGACCACGATCCAGCCGGGCAGATCGCCGGCTTCCGCGTGCTCGACCGCGCCGAATTTGAAGATGGTATTGTTCGTCATGCCGGGGCTCCGTTCGCTTGATATGTTCGAGGTCGGATAGCCGATGCACATGACGGGAGCAATGCCGTGCCATGCGAAACAGGCGCGACCGCGCATCCGGACAGGACCCGTCCACTGCCCGCGCCGACCTGGAGTTGCTACGGCTTGTGCCGTGCCGAGACCAGCTCCGCCTTGCGTTGCGCCGTCTCCAGCCCGAGGCCGATGAATGCGCGCGCGTGCCTGGCGAGCGCCATGTTGTCGGTCCATAGATTACGCCAGATGGCGGTCTTCTTCGACAGGTTCTCGTCGACGATCTCCGAGGAGAAGGATTCGAAGCTGAGATCGTCGGCATAGCCGATGGCGGTCAGCGCATCGAATATCCCCGCGAAGTCGATATTGCCGGTGCCGAGGAAGCCGCGATGGCTCTCGCCGATATGGACATAGCCGATCTTGGCCGCTGCGTGGCGGATTGCGAGCCCGACATCGGCCTCCTCGATGTTCATGTGGAACGTATCGAGATGCAGGAAGATGTTGTCCGACCCGGTGTCCTCGATGAACGCCAGGCCCTGCGCGGCGGTGTTGAGCAGGTTGCTCTCGAAGCGGTTGACGATTTCGAGGTTGAGCGTGACGCCGGCGGCCTCGGCCGTCTCGGCGACCTTGGCCAGCGTTGCCGCGCTGCGGTTCCATTGATCGCGTGTCGGCGCCTCGACCTGCAGGCCATGGCCGGTCGAAAGAATGCCGGCGACCTTGCTGCCGCCAAGGTCGCGCGTCAGCGCGATGGTGTCGTTGAGGATCTCGACGCCGCGCGCGGCGATCGTCTTGTCGGCGCTCGAAATGTCGGCATCACCGGGCAATCCAATGCTGATCGCGACGCCGAGATCAAGATCGGCGATGCGCTTGGCAAGCCCGCCGATATCGACATTGGCGGGGTCGAGATAGGAGAATTCGATCAGGTCGAACCCGGCCTCCTTGGTATTGGCCAGCGTGCGTTCGAGCTCGTCCTGGGCCGAGCTTGCCGACCAGACGAAGGAATGGATTCCGATGCGCGACATGATCGTCTCCGGGTATTGAGGCGGGAGAGAGGTGCAGCCGGGATCACCCCGGCCGCACCAGCCTTGGGAGGCTTAGCGGGCCGCGGTCCAGCCCTTGTAATCCTTCAGGTTCTCGGCGGTGATCAGCTTCGGGTCTAACAGCACCGTGGCCTCCGCCGGCTTCTTGCCGGCCAGCAGGTCGGCCGCCATGGTCAGCGACTGGCCGGCCATCACATAGGGATCCTGCGAGGCGGAGGCTTTGATCATCGATTTGCCGGAAGAAAGCTCCTTCTCGATATCCGGCGCGCCATCTACCGCTGTGAAGACAAACTCGGAACGGTTGAGCTGCTTGGCGGCGAGTTCGGCGCCAATCGCCGTCGGATCGTTGATGGCGAACACCGCGTCGATCTTGTCGAAACGAGTGAGCAGCGACTGGAACACCTTCAGGCCGCCATCGCGGGAGCCTTCGGCGTTCTGGTCGTCGGACAGGATCTTGATGTCGGGATGCTGGGCAAGCACGTTCTTGCAGCCCTTCACCCGCTCCAGGATCGACGAAGACGCCGGTCCGTTGAGGATGACGTAGTCGCCCTTGCCCCCGGTGTGGTCGACCAGATACTGGCAGGCTTCCTCGCCGGCCTTGACGTTGTTGGTCATCACAGTGACGTCGGCGCCCGGCGCCGAAACGTCGAAGGCCGCGACGATGATGCCGGCGGCCTGCGCCTTCTTCACCGCGGGCGCGATCGCCTTTGCATCGACCGCGTTGAGCATGATCACGTCGACGCCGGCGGCGATGAAGGAATCGACCTGCGAGACCTGCTTGTTGAGGTCGTAGTCGGCCGATACCGACGTCACCTCAACCTTCGGATTGATCTTCTTGGCCGCATCCTCGATGCCCTTGATGGTGGCGACGAAGAAGGGGTTGCCGAGCAGGCCGACCGAGATGCCGACCTTGTTGAGGTCCTTGGCCGATGCCGGCGCGATGGCGACGGCCGCGAGGGCGGCGCCGCAGAGCAGTTTGACGAGGGTCTTCATTACGCTTACTTCCTCCTGATGCCCCGCGCCTCTCACGGTGCGTTACACAAGCCGGTCTTTGATGCCGGCGACCAGGTCATTCACGTTCTTGCTCCTGCCTGGAGCCGGTAGCGGTCGAGGGCGACCGCCACGATGATGACCAATCCCTTGATGATGTACTGCCAGATGTCCGAGACGCCGGCCAAGATGAGCCCGTTGGAGAGCACCGCGATGATCAGGCCGCCGATCAGCGTGCCCCAGATCGAGCCGACGCCGCCGACGAAGCTGGTGCCGCCGAGGATGACGGCGGCGATGGCGTCGAGCTCGTAGCTCTGTCCGAGTTGCAAGCCGTTGGCGGCGTATAGCCGGGCCGCCGACATGGCGCCGCCAAGGCCGGCGAGCAAGCCGGAAACGCCATAGACGAAGAGCAGCACCAGCGGCACCTTGATGCCGGTCAGTCTGGCTGCCTCGGCATTGCCGCCGACGGCGTAGATCCAGGTGCCGAGCACGGTGCGTTTCAACACCAGCCAGGACAGCACCACCACCGACAGCGCGATGACGACCAGCCAGGGGATGCCGAGCACCGAACCGTTGCCGATGAAGTCGAACGGCAGGTCGGAGTTGAACACCGTCGTGTCCTGCCCGAGCAGGCGGGCAACGCCGCGCACGGCGGTCAACGAACCCAACGTCACGATGAACGGCGGCAGCCTGATATAGGCGACCAGCAGCCCGTTGATGAGCCCGAAACCGAGACCGACCAGGATGGCCGCCGGCACGCCGAGCAGGCCCCAATCCGGCACCAGGGACACCAGCACCGCCACCATCGCCGAGGCGGCAAGGATGGAGCCGACCGACAGGTCGATGCCGCCGGTCAGGATGACGAAGGTCATGCCGGCGGCAAGCACGATGTTGATCGAGGATTGCTGCGTGACGATGAGCAGGTTGGTGCCGGTGAGAAAGCGCGGATTGATGAACTGGAAGCCGGCGGCCAGCAGCACCAGCACCGGCAGCATGCCAAGCGCCGCAAGCGCGGTGCGCAGCCGCCGGCTCCTGACCGCCGCCTGATCCACGCTCTTCGTCCCGGTCGTCCTGTCTGTCATCGCTGAGACGCTCCCGTCGCGAGTTCCATGATCGCTTCCTGGCGAAGCGGCTCGCCTTCGGACGCCGTAACCTCGCCAGCGACCGCTCCGTCCCGCATCACCAGCACGCGGTCGGCGACGCCGATCACCTCGGGCAATTCGCTGGAGATCATCAGGATGGCGATGCCCTTGTTGGCGAGATTGTCGATCAGCCGGTAGATTTCCGACTTGGCCCCGACATCGACGCCGCGGGTCGGCTCGTCGAGGATGACGACCTTCGGTTCGGTCTCCAGCAGCCGCGCGAGCAGCACCTTCTGCTGGTTGCCGCCCGACAGCGAGCCGGCATTGGCCTGTGCCGAGCCTGTGCGGATGGACAGGTCGGCAATGGCCTTTGCCGCTCTCCTGTCGGCGGCGATGAAATCGCGAAATCCGCCGGCTCGCGCGTCCCTGGCCAGGACGCCCATGCTGATGTTGTCCGAAATCGACATGTCGAGGAACAGGCCGAGTTCCTTGCGGTCCTCGGTCAGATAAGCGATGCCGGCGTCGAGCGCCTCGCGGGGCGAGCCGATGGTCACCGGCTTGCCGTCGAGTTCCATGATGCCGGTGCTGCGCTTGTCGGCGCCGAAGATCAGCCTGGCAAGCTCGGTGCGGCCCGAGCCGACGAGGCCGGCCAACGCCAGCACCTCACCGTGATGGAGGTCGAACGAGCAGTTCTTGAGCAGGCGCCCGTCGGACATGCCGCGCACCGAGAGCGCGACGGCGCGTTTCTCGTCCGGCGGGCGATGATCCTTCTTGTAGAAGGCGGAAAGATCGCGGCCGACCATCATCGAGACCAGGCGAGAAGCGTTGAGGTCGGCCCGCTCCAGCGTGCCGACATAGCCGCTGTCGCGCAGCACGCTGACGCGGTCGGCGAGTTGGTAGACCTCTTCCATGCGGTGGCTGATGTAGATGATGGCGATGCCTTGCGCTTTCAGCGTCGCGATCACCTCGAACAGACGGTCGGTCTCGCGCGAGGTCAGCGATGTCGTCGGCTCGTCCATGACGATGATGCGCGCATTGGTCGATAGCGCCCGGGCGATCTCGACCAGCTGGCGCTCGCCGAGCGACAGGCCGGAGACCAGGGCACGCGCCGAAAAGGAGACGCCAAGCCGGCCGACGATCTCTGCGGCGCGCCGGTTGCACTGGTCGGCGTCGACGACGCCGAACCGCCGCGGCTCGTTGCCGAGAAAGATATTCTGCGCCACCGTCAGGTTCGGCGCCAGGGACAGCTCTTGGTAGATCACCGCGATGCCGGCGGCGCGCGCCTTGATCGGATCGCCGATCGCGGCGGGCGCCCCATCGATCAGGATCTCGCCGCCGGGATCCGGCCGATAGGCGCCGGACAGCACCTTCATCAGCGTCGACTTGCCGGCGCCGTTCTCGCCCATCAGCGCGTGCAGTTCGCCGGCGTGGACACTGAGCGAGACGTCTTGCAAGGCGCGGATCGCACCGAAGGTCTTGGAGATGTGGCGCATCTCCAGCACCGGCTGGCGCGCCGCCTGCGTCTGGACCGCCGCGCTCATCGCGCGCCACCCGCAGTCCTGGCGGCGGCACCATACCCGGCAACGCGATCGCGCCAGGCATCGCGATAGCCGGCAAGGCCGCCGAATTGTGTCGCCTGCACCCGCTCCGGCGGCTCTGCGGCGAAGTCGCGGCCCACACTCTCGAAGGCGAGTGCCGCGGCGCCCGTGGCGCTGCCTTCCAGCGAGGCACCTTGCAGGAAGGCCTGACCGGGACGCAGCTGCGCCAGCAGCCCGGCGAGCAAGCCGCCAGTATTCAGCCCGCCATCGACGATGACGGTATTATCGGAATGGATGAGGTCGAGGCAGAGATCGATCATCAGCGCCACGTAAAGCAACGCCACCGCCGCGCGTTCACCAGCATCGGGGGTGCGCCCGACCAGCCGGCCAGGGCGATCCGGCATCGGCCCGCCCGGCGCGAAGCTCGGCAGCGCCATGATGGCGGCATCGATCACCTGCTGTATCGAGCCATGCGGGATCGCGCCTTGCCAGCCGCCGCTGATGACGGCGAATTCGCGCCCGCCCATGAAGCGGATGGTCGGTACGGGGCCGCCGTCGACATCGACATTGACCAGCATGTCGCGGTCGCGGTCGAGCGCTTCGAGCCGACAGTCGGGATTGAGCACGACGACCCAGGTGCCGGTCGAGACGACGGTCAGCGGTCCAAGCCCTTGCCGGCGATAGGCGTACAGCGCCGCATTGGAGTCGTGGACGCCATTGTGGATGGCGATCGATCGCCCGGAACGGCCGAAGCGCTGCTCGCCGACGACGGCGCCGGCACGCTCGAAAGCCGGCATTCGGCCGCGCCAGCCTTCGGCGTCGACCAGCGAGGAGAAATCACGTTCGCGCGGTGCCCACAAATGCGAATGGCAGCCGAGATAGGAGACCTCCGAGACTGGCCTGCCGCCGAGGCGCCAGCTCCAGTATTGGGGATAGCCGACGATCCATTTCGCCGCCGCGAACGCGTCGGGATCGACCTCCTGCAGCCACAGCATGTGACGGCCATAGTTGAAGCCGAGCGGCAGACGGGGTGAGAACGTCTCGGCGAAATCCGGAATGCGACGGTCGATCCGCGCCGCGATTTCGACCGGTGGCTCCTGCTCGTAGTCGAGGATCGGATGGGTCAGCGCCTTGTCGTCGACAAGGGCGAAAGTGCACCCATGGCCCGACACCATCACCCCTTCCACACCGTGGCTTTCGACCGCTTCGGTGACGGCATCGAACGCCCAGTCATGGAGGGCGGCGGCGTCAAGCACGCTGAACCCGTCTTGTCGCATCCATTTCGGCTGCGTGCGACGCTCATCGAGGATGCGTCCGTCCTGACCGAAGACGAACAGCTTCGAATTGGTCTTGCCGAAGTCGAGCACCGCCACGTTCACGCGAGGGCTCCCGAGGTTGAAGCGATCCGCACCATGACGCCGGCATCCTCCAGCATGCGCGCATCGGCATCGGAGAGCCCGTCATCGGTGACCAGCGTGCCGATGCGCGACAGCGGCAGCGCGACGTTGCGCGCGTGGATCGACAGCTTGCGGCTGTCGGCCAGCACGACGATCTGGTCGGCGCAGAGGCTGAGGTCGACGATGGAGCGCACCAGCAGCGGATGCGATTCCAACAGCCCTTCCTGATTGAGGCCTTGCGTGCCGAGAAAGAATTTCGAGGCATAGAAGGGCGTTGCCTGGGTCAGCGAATGGATAATGCCGGGTTCGCGGTGCAGGTCGCCGCCGGCAACCGTCAGACTGCAATGGCCATGATCGCTGAGATAGGCCGCGAGTGGCATCGAATTGGTGTAGAGCCGGATGTTGCGGTCGGCGAGCTTGACGCCGAGATGAAAGCAGGTCGAACCGCCATGGACGATGACGGCATCGCCATCGCGCACCATGGTCGCGGCGAGAGCCGCGATCTGACGCTTGGCCTCGACGGCGAGGTCACGGTTCTCGTCATAAGGGCGGGCATAGGCGACGCCCGCATGCGAAGCGCCGTCGAGCGCCGAAATGCCGCCATAGACCTTGCGGGCTTCGCCGGCCTCGTCGATCCGGTCGATATCGCGCCGCACCGTCGCCGCCGAAACGCCGAGCCGCTCCTGCAACTCGCGAACGGAGGCGAACGGGCGGTCCCGCAACAATTCGACGATCTGACGCTGGCGGCCGAGGTCGCTCAACCCTTTCCTCCCTGACGCCATTTTCCGAGGCGATTGGTGTAACTTACTCAACATTAGTCGGATTGCAAGCTGGTTTGATGATAGTAGATCACTATTGACGCAGATCGCTCATATCTGCGATATCAACTGCGACAGCGGCCCCGGCGACGGGATTTCGTGCAAACGTTGGAGGAAGGCGCCGTGGCAACCCAAGCTGATGCACAGGAACTTGCCGCCTTGCGCGCACTTTCGGCCAGCATCGGGCTCAACCCGCATATGACGCAGGCGGCGGGCGGCAACACTTCGCTCAAGGCCGGCGACACGCTGTGGATCAAGGCCTCGGGCACCTGGCTAAAGGATGCGCTCAGCGACGACATCATGGTGCCGGTGGCAATGGCACCGCTGCTCGAGGCCGTCGAACAGCGCGATCCGGCCGCCGACAAGCCGCAGGCCTTCGCCATCGAACACCTCAATCCGCGTGGCCTGCGCCCGTCGATCGAGACCACGGTGCATGCCTTGATGCCGCAACGCGTGGTTCTGCATGTCCACTGCGTCGACACGATTTCGCTTGCCGTGCAAGCCGATGGCGAGGCCGAGGTCGCTAGGCGGCTGGGCGGCATCGAATGGGCCTGGGTACCCTACTTCCGGCCGGGTCTGCCGCTCGCCCGCGGCATTGCCGAAAAATTGCGGCCCGGGGTCGACGTGCTGATCCTTGGCAATCACGGGCTGGTGGTCGCCGCCGAAACCGTCGCCGAGGCGGAGGCCTTGCTGCACCGCGTCCGGTCGCTGCTGGCGCGGCCGGCGCGCGCGACCGCCGCACCCGATGTCGCCGCCTTGACGGCGCTGGCCGGCGACTACCGATTGCCGGCGGATGTCAAAGCGCATGCGGTCGCGCTCGATGCGGAAAGCCTGCATATGGCCGAGGCCGGCAGCCTCTATCCGGATCATGTCATCTTCCTCGGCCAGGGTTCGGTCGTGGCGAAGCCGGGCGAGGACGTGGCCGGCGTCATCGCGCGGCTCGGCATGGCACCCGTGGCGATCCTGTTTCCCGGCGCCGGCGTGCTGATGCGCGGCGACGCCAGCGCCGGTGCCGACGCCATGCAGCGCTGCCTTGCCGACGTGACCGCGCGCGTCGATGACAAGGCGCGGCTGAACTATCTCACCCCCGCCGAGAACGACGAACTGGTCAACTGGGACGCCGAGCAGTATCGCCAGAAGCTCAACGCCGCCGGCACGGCCTGACAGGAGACGGGGGACATGACGCCACTTGTCGTCGGCATCGACATCGGCACCTCCGGCGCCCGCGCCGTCGCCATGCGTCCGGATTTTTCCATTGCCGGCCAATCAGCTGTGCCACTCGACAGATTTGGTCAGAATCTCCGCGATCCCCGGACATGGTGGCAAGCGGTCCAGGCGGTGCTTGCGGAACTGCTTTCGGGCATCGACCGCGCCACGGTCCGCGCCGTCGCCGTCGACGGCACGTCGGGCACGCTGCTGCCGGTCGACATCGATGGGCGGCCTCTGGCCGAGCCGCTGATGTACAACGACAAGGTCGATGACAGCGACATTCTGGCCATGGTCGCCCGTGAGGCGCCGGCAGCGAGCGCCGCCCACGGGGCGACTTCAGGTCTGGCCAAGGCCTTGCGGTTCCAGCATCTGCCCGGCATAGCGGCCGTGCTGCATCAGGCCGACTGGATCGCCGGCAACCTGTCCGGGCGCTTCGACGTCAGCGACGAGAACAATGCACTCAAGACCGGCTATGACGTCGAGGCGCGCCGCTGGCCGGACTGGATCGCGGCCACCGGCATGCGCATGGACCTGCTGCCTGATGTCGTCGAACCGGGCGATGTCACCGGCACGCTCACCGCGGCCGCCGCGGAGCTTTTCGGCCTGCCGCGCGATGTGGTCGTAGTTGCCGGCACCACGGATGGCTGTGCCTCGTTCCTGGCGACGGGCGCCGCCGCGGCCGGCGACGGTGTCACGGCGCTGGGTTCCTCGCTGACCATCAAGATCCTGTCCGACCGGCCGATCTCGGCGCCGCGCTTCGGCATCTACAGCCATCGGCTCGGCGATGTGTGGCTGGCGGGCGGCGCCTCGAATTCCGGCGGCAAGGTGCTGGCCCAGTATTTTCCGCTCGCTCGGATCGTCGAACTCAGCGCCATGATCGACCCCACGACCGAGACCGGCCTCGACTATTATCCGCTTGGTGCGGCTGGCGAACGGTTTCCCATCGCCGATCCGGCCTTGCCGCCGCGTCTCACCCCACGGCCCGCTGACGATGCCGATTACCTCAAGGCGATGTTCGAGGGCATGGCGGCGATCGAGGCGCTCGGCTACAGCAGGCTGGCCGAACTCGGCGCACCGGCCCTGACCTCCATTCGCAGTGTCGGTGGCGGCGCCGCCAACCCGGTGTGGAGCACGATCCGGCAGCGCAAACTGGGTGTCGCTTTCCTGCCGGCATCGTCGGACGAGGCCGCCGCAGGTACGGCACGGCTGGCGTTGAAAGGCGCGAGCGGGGCAAGGCTTCTATGAACACGAAAAAGGTCGAACGTCTCGACGGTATCGCACCGCTGGCGGAACGCTACGAAGTTTTCCTGCTCGACCAGTTCGGCGTGCTGCATGACGGCCGGGCTCCCTATCCCGGTGCGGTGGAGGCGTTGTCGGCGCTGAAGTACGCCGGCAAGACCGTGGTGTTGATCTCCAATTCCGGCAAGCGCGCCAGGCCCAACGAGGATCGCCTGCTGAAGCTCGGCTTCGCGGCCGGCAGCTGGGACCATTTCGTGTCTTCCGGCGATGTGGCGTGGCGACGGTTCCACGAGATGGCGGCGACGGGAGCCTTGCGGCCCGGCACGAAATGCCTGCTGATCAGCCGCGACGGCGACCGCAGCGCGATCGAAGGCCTGCCCTTCGTGCTGACGGAGGCAGGCGAAGACGCCGAACTGGTGCTGGTCTCGGCCAGCGAGGGGGATCGCCACGACCTCGACCATTATCGCCAGCTGCTGACCCCGGCGGCAGCGCGGCAAGTGCCGTGCTTCTGCACCAATCCCGACAAGATCATGCTGACCGCCGTCGGACCCCGCTTCGGCGCCGGCGAGATCGCCGATCTCTACGAAGATCTGGGCGGCGGCGTCACCCGCATCGGCAAGCCCTATCCGGCGATCTTCGAGGCAGCGCTCGCACTGGCCGGCGAACCGGAGCTCGGCAGCGTGGTTTGCGTCGGCGACAGCGTCGAACACGATATCGCAGGCGGCAATGGTGCCGGTATCGCAACGGCGCTGGTGCTGGGTGGGATACTGGCCGGCGCGCCTGACCTCGCCGCCGTTTTCGACGAACACAAGGCCTGGCCGGATTACACCACGAGTTCGTTCAGCTTTCGCTGACCGCCGCCAGCATGCGCCTTGCGCTTTCCTCGTCGGTGATCAGGATTGTCGGCGCTATCAGGTTCATCGCTCCCAGCAAGGCCTCGGTCTTCTCCGCGCCGCCGGAGGTCAGAATGCGGATCGGCGCCTTGCGCAGCCGGTCGACATCCACCGACATCACATGTTTGTTGACGGGATGGTCGACCAGATCGCCATTGCGGTCGTAGAAATGGAACAGGAGGTCACCGACGGCGCCGCGCGCCAGTAGCGCCTCCCGGTCCGCTTCCCTGAGGAAGCCACCGCGCGAGAAGGTGGTGGCCGAAGCGATGCCGCCGACGCTCAGCAGAACGGCATCGAGCGCGTCGGCCATTTCAAAAACCTCCTGCAGGCCGCAGCGTTCGACGAGCGCGATCTTGGTCTCGACGCTGTCGACGACGGCCGGCGTCGGCATCAGATAGCCGTCGCCCTGGAAAATCTGGGCGAAGCGCCAGGCGAACTCGGCCGGGTTGACCCGGCGCGCGATGCCGACGCCGCCAAGCAGTGAAATTACCTTGAAATCGGTCAGCGATTTGGCGCTGATGAACGGCAAGGTGTTGAACAGCGTATTGCCCCAGCCGACGCCGACCTGCATGCCGGACTTCATCGCATCGGACAGGAACATGCCGGTCTTGGCGGCGATTGCCGGGATCGGATCGGCATTGGCCGCGGTCAGCGGCGCCACCAGCGCCTGCTGCAGGCCGAAGGTCTTTTCGAGCGCGCGCTCCAGCCGCACGATCTCCAAAAGCTCGCTCTCGATGGTGATCTTGACCTCGTTGCGTGACCGCGCCTCCGCCAGCATGCGCACGATGGTGACGCGGCCGACGCCGAGCACATCGGCGATCTCGTTCTGCGTCATCTGCTCGACGAAATACATCCAGGCGGCGCGGATCCTGAGGCGGTCCGTCCGGCTCTCGCTGACGACCTGCTCGGTCGCTTCGGCTCCTGCCCGCCTTTCGTCGGCTCGCCTTTCGTCGGCCCGCCTTTCGTCGGTTTGTCGTCCCCTGGCCAAATCATCCCTCCCCCGCGGCCGGCCGTGCCGTCGCCGATTCTGCGTGCTGGTCTAGTATCGCCTATTGATCTACCAATCGATAGGAACAATGTAGAGTCGGTGGCCGCCCATTGCAGGCGACCGCACGGCACATTCGAGGCAAACCGCGATGCTCCGACAGATCTCCGAAGATGTCCGCGTCAATCTCAAGGACCGGC
Source organism: Mesorhizobium sp. B3-2-1 (assembly GCF_006439515.1). Taxonomy (NCBI): domain Bacteria; kingdom Pseudomonadati; phylum Pseudomonadota; class Alphaproteobacteria; order Hyphomicrobiales; family Phyllobacteriaceae; genus Mesorhizobium; species Mesorhizobium sp. B3-2-1. The sequence goes on from NZ_VFTI01000004.1 coordinate 139,121, forward strand.
TGCGGGAAGTCCGCGACATCATCCGCCAGAGCCGCCATGACGGCGCCAGCGAGGCCAGCCTGCTGCACGAAGCGACCAGCCATTTGCCGCCGTTTCCGGGCAAAGGCATCGAAGGCCTGCTGAGCCATGCCGCGAGTGCCGTCGACGAAGCGCTTTCGATCGCCGAATCCTTCGTCCCGCATGAACGCCCGATAAGGGTGGACGGAACGACCGTAAAAGGCCTCGGCACCTATTTTCCGGCCGGGGACGAAGACCAGCAATTGAGCGCCGAGCGCCTGTTTCGGCGCGACATGTACTATCTGACGAGGGCGGTGCTTGCCGGTCTGAAGATCGACCATGCCCGCATCCATGAAGCCGGGTTCGCGGCCGTCCACGCCGCCATGCGCAAGCGCCATGGCGATCTGTTGGCCGCCCTGGCCGCCCCCGATGCCGGACTGCAGGCGATCGCGGCGACATGTTCGGCGTTGCTGGTCGAGTGTCTCGGCCAGCGCCCGATCCGTTTTGATGACACCACCCCGGAAGCGACGGCAATAGGTGACAGGGCGCTCGACGTAAGCTGCCTGGCGCCGGTGGTCCTGGCCTGCGGGCTGGCGACAACCGGCCGCGACGGCGCGCCGGAGCCGGACATGCTGGAGATCGCGATCCTGGCCGCCGATATCCGCCGCGACCGCATCGTCCAGGCCTGCGCCAGGGCGAGCCCGGTCGATGAACTGACACCTGTCTTCGCCACCTTGCTTGCGCATTTGCCGTAAGCTCCAGCAGCAGCGGCCAAAGGAACTACTCCCCGGCCGCCATCGCCATGATCGTCTTCTTGGCGCGCTGGATCGAGGCCGGGCTCATCGACAGCTCGGTCAAACCCATCTCCAGGAAGGCGGGGATGAGATCCGGCCGACCCGCCGCCTCGCCGCACATGCCCACCATGATGCCGGCGGCGACGCCGGCCCTGGCCGTCAGCTCGATCGCCGACATGACGGCCGGGTTGGTGACGTCGTTGAGCTTCGCAACGGTCGGGTTGAGCCTGTCGGCGGCCATTATGTACTGGGTCAGGTCGTTGGTACCGATCGAGAAGAAGGCCACCTCCTTGGCCAGTGCCGGTGCGATCAGCACCGCGGCCGGGGTCTCGATCATCACGCCGAGATCGAATGTCGCGTGCGGTACGCCCTCGGCCTTGAGTTCGGCGGCGCATTCATCCACCAGAACGCGCGTCTGCCGCACCTCGCCAATATCGGAGACCATCGGCAGCATCACCTTGATGTTGCCGTGTACGGCGGCCCTCAGCAACGCCCTGAGCTGACGCTTGAAGATATCGGGCCGGTCGAGGCACATGCGGATGCCGCGCCAGCCGAGGAACGGATTTTCCTCGTCGGGAAACTCGATGCCGGCAATCGGCTTGTCACCGCCGATGTCGAGCGTGCGCACGATGACCGGATAGGGCGCGAACGCCTTGGCCAGCGCCGCATAGGTCTCGGCCTGCATGTCTTCCGACGGCAAGTGCATGTGGCGCATGAACAGGAGCTCGGTGCGGAACAGGCCAACACCCATGGCGCCGGCTTCCTGCGCTGCCTCGATTTCCTCCAGCGAGCCGATATTGGCCGCGACCTCGATGACTCTGCCGTCCGCCAACTTCGGCGTCACCGTCTTGAAGGCGACCAGGCCGGCGCGCTCCCTCGCCGCCGCTTCGACACGGCCGGCAAAATCGGCGCGTGTCGCCGCATCGGGGTCGATGATCACCTGTCCGCTATTGCCATCGAGCGCCACCTCGCGCGCCGCGCGCAAGGCATTGACCTGGTCGCCAAGGCCCAGCACCGCCGGAATGCCATGCGAGCGGGCGATGATGGCGATGTGCGAGGTGGCGCCGCCATGGCCGCACACCACGCCGCCGATGCGTTTCAGCGGCGCACGCGCCAGGTCCCAGGCGCCGATGTCGTCGGCGATCAGGATCGCACCCTGCGGAATACTTTCGAGGCTGACGTCGTCCTGGCCCAGCAGCACCAGGCAGATCTGCCGTCCGACAGCATGGACATCGTCCGCCCGTGCATTGAGATAATGATCGTCGACGGCGCTGAAATCGGCGGCGATGGTGGAAGCGGCGGTGATCGTGGCCGAGACCGCGTCATTGCCGCCCTTGATCGCCTTCTCGGCCTCGCCGGTCAGGCTGTCGTCGGCGGCGATATCCCTGAGTGCCGCGACGATGCCCCGGTCACCGGCCGACAGACTATCCTGCGCCAGCGCCCGATCCATGCGCGCCTGGACAGCCGCGACGGCGGCGCGGAACCGGTCGATTTCGCCAGAGATTTCTTCTGCCAGCAGCATTCGGCCCTGCCCAGCGATGTCAGGCGGGAAATGCGCGAAGGCCGGCCCGATGGCGACGCCCTCGCTCGCGGCGACACCGCGCAAGCCGTTTGCCTTGCCTGACACGACCGGCGCGGATTGAGGCGCGGGCGCCGCCTCCTTGCCTGCGTCATTCGCCGGGGTGTCTTCGTCGTCGAGACCCGCCTTGGGGTTCTCGAGATAACCGATCAGCGCCTCGATCGCCTCGATGGCGTCGGCGCCGTTCGCCCGCACGGTGACTTCCTGGTTTTCCTTGACCGCCAGCAGCATCAGCTTGACCGAGCTCTTGGCGCTGACCGCCTTGCCGTCCTTGACCAGTTCGACGTCGGATTCGAAAGCCTTTGCGAGCTTGACGAAGCGCGTGGCGGGACGGGCGTGCAAACCTTCATGCACTCTGACGATGGTCGAGCGTTCCATGGCAAATACTCTGCTTTTTTGGGCGCCAAAGCCAGACTGGCCGGGGCGCGAATGCTTTCAGGCGGCGATGGTGATGATCGCGTCTGTCTTCAGGGCGGCCACGAGGGCTTGCGTATCGACCCGCGATGCGCAGATCTCGCCCGGCCTTTCGGCCTCGCTGGCGCCGTTGAACGAGATGACGACGTGCCCCATCTCGAGGACCTTGCTCCAGGCGCTTGAGCCGACGGCGGTTATGACGGCCGAAACCGGGCCAAGGGTGATCGAAGCGCCCTTTTCAGGCGCGCCGTCGCTGGGTCCGATCTCCGTCTGGTGGAGCACGGAGACCTCGGCAAGCTCCGGCGGCGAGCCATCCGCGAACAGGATGACCACGCCCCCTTCGGCGAGGTCCGCCACTTCGGGTCCTATTGCCGTGACCCGTGTCTTGAGAAGAACCGACATATGGCGAACCTCGTTGTTTCTGGTGCTTAGAACACGATCAGGGAGACGATCCAGGCGATTAGCACCGAGACCGGACCCATGATCTGGCGGCTGATGAGCACCGCCGGCACGCCGATTTCGATGGTTTTCGGCTTGGCTTCGCCCAACGCCAGGCCGACCGGGACGAAGTCGCAGCCGACCTGGGTGTTGTAGGCAAACAGCGCCGGCAGTGCCATTGCCGGCGAAATCGTGCCGTTGGCGATCTGCGGGCCGATGATGGCGACGCCGATGACCTGCGCGATGACCGCCCCTGGTCCCAGGATAGGCGACAGGAACGGCAGGCCGCAGATGGCCGAGATGACCAGCAGCCCGACGATGTTGTTGGCCAGCGGTCCCATCGGCTGCGCCAACACGTCGCCGATGCCGGTGTACAGGATCAGGCCGATGAGCATGGTCACGAAGGCCATGAACGGCAGCACGTTGCGCACCACCTGGTCGATCGTGCGGCGGCCGGCATTGAAGAAGATACCGACCACACGGCCCATGACGCGGCCGATCGAGCTGATCAGGCCGATCAGCCCGCCTTCGCTCGGCAGCGGCTTTGGCGCAGCGGCTGGAGTGCTGGTATTTGAACCCATCGATGCTGCTCCCCCCGCAGTTGTGACCGCCTCGGAACCGTCCGCCATTGTGACATTGGCCGGTTTCACGCCCGAAACGTAGATATCCTCGGTGATGAACTGGGCGAGCGGCCCAGCCTGGCCGACCGGCGTCAGGTTGACGGTCGGGATACGCTTGCGCGGATAGACGCCGCATCGTGCGGTGCCGCCGCAATCGACGACGACGACCGCCATCTCGCCCTCCACCGGCGGCGCCTTGAAGCCGTCTACGGCTGTGGCGCCGGTCATGTCGGCGATGAGCTGGGCTACGGGATGGATACCGCCTCCGGTGACGGAGACGACCTTGTCGCGCTGCGTGGTCGGCTCGATGACGAGCGGGCCGCCCCAGCCGGTGGAGCCCCGGGAGATCTTTACGGCTTTGTATGTCTTGGCCATGATGTCCTCCCCGCCCTTACAGCTTGACGCCTTGGCGGCGTGCCATGATGGCGGTGATGCGCTCGGTCAGCATGCCCTTGAGCAGGATGACGACGAGACCAACGATCGCGTACCAGATCGCCACCTTGACGTGGTAGCCGGCGACGACAACGCCCCGCTTCTCGAGATCGAGCAAGGCCACGAGCATGCCTCCCCAGACGAAATATTCGCCAGGGTTGATGTGTGGGAAGAGGCCGAGCGGCGGATGCACGTAGGACACGGCCGCGTCGTAGAAGGCGGGCTTGTGCTTCTCCTCCAGGAACGAGCCGAAGGTGTAGGCCATCGGATTGGTGAGGAAGAACACCGCCAGCACCGGCAGCACTGTATAGCGGGTCAGCGCGATGCGGCCAGCACCACGCGCCAGACCGTGGACACGCTCTTCGCCGACCAGTTCAGTGACGGCGTAGAAGGCTGTCATTAGCACGACAAGTGTCGGGATGATGCCGGTGACGAAGCCGGCGAAAACCTCGCCGCCCTTCTGGAATATGCCGATGAAGTACTTGCCGATGGCAGTGAGCCAGCCAAGCTGCTCTTCCTGCTGCACGTTCTTCAGCTGTTCCTTCAACTGATCGGCGGTCACCGGCGCGCTGTCGGTCTGCGCCTGTGCCAGGATCACGAGATGATCGGAAGCATGCTCGACGGCGAGCTTGCCATGCAATGCGGCATCCGAAACCATGGCACCCGCGACATGCAAATTGTGCGCGGCCATGTCGGCATGCTGAGCCAACAACGAAAATACAGACATTTCTCCTCCTTATGCCGGCCCGCCGGTTTATCCCGGTCGGCGCACGGCCTCCTCTATCCCTTTGATCCAGAGGCGGATTCAGATTTCAGGTCGATTTGACCTGAAATCATCCGACTCTAGGCCCTTGCTACGTTCAAGCCGGCCAGGCCCGGCTTCTTCCCCGGCTCCGACCGCGCTTTGTCGATCTGTTCGATCGCCCGCTTCACGGCCTCGGCCACACCGGGTTCCCCCTCCCCCATGATCGCAGGGTTGGACCGGAGTCGATCGAGGGGAACACCCTCGAATTCTTCATGTCGCTTGAATTTGGTGAACACGGAACGGCCGCTCATCACCATCATGCGGCGCACGATCAGGTCAGGCGTCACCACGACCAGCGCGATAGTTCCCTTGGCAAATCGGCCGCGAAAATTGCCGGCGCCGACGAAGCCATCCTTGTATTGGTCGGTGACGCCCCGGAAGACATCCGAATAGTGCCGCATCTGCAGCCAGACGCCGAGCGACTGCAACGCCCACACAATAACCAGCAGGAGCAGTCCCCACTGCCAAATCGCCATTCGGTTCTCCTCCCGAAGCCTCAATTGAAGCGCACCTTGGACCGGCGCGCGACAACATCAAAGTGAGAACATTTGTTTCCAAGAATGTCAATATGTATGATATTGACCTCAACCACGGTCATCCACAGCCGCCGCGCGATTTCGGCGGAGGCACGACTGTGCTAGCCTTAGGGAAACGGGATACAGGAAATGGAACTGCCCTTCAGGGATGAACTGGCCCTCATGCCCGACCTGCGACACCGGTTGCGGCAGCTGCGCTGGTTCCGCGCCACCTTCCGCGGCAGCGCCAAGGTGGTCTCGGACACATTCGGCGTACGCTTCGAAATCGACGAGGCGAAGTTGACCCGGGCCTTTCTCGACTGGGTCGAGGTCATGGAAGCGCAGAAGCGCTTTGCCGCGATCGACCGCGCCGATTTCATCGTCTTTGCCGCCGGCCTCGTGCTGCGCGAACTGATAAAACAGGCACCGGCCAGGGAGATCTCCGGCCTTACGCAGCTCATCCAAACGGATCAGAACGCCGGCACGCTGGACATCATCCGCTTCTGGCCGGAAGGCTTTCTCTACACCAATTACTGCGTCTCGGTGATTTCGGCCATCTACGAGCAGGAGTTCGGCTCGGCGCCCAGCATCGACAAGTGCGCCGACGACCTGCGCACCTGGTGGTCCTATCGCGAGAACGTCACCGAGATGCCGGCCTATGCCGTGGCTTTCCTCGATCGCTTCCTCGGCGCGGAACCGAACTGGATCACGCCCGACCGCGCACAGTCGCGGCAGGCCATGCAACGAGCGCTGGGATCCTCCCGCGCCAGCGATGCCTTGCGTCAGCTTTGAATTGGACTCTATTAGCCCCTATCACGAGGCCGAGAGTGCCCGCTATTGAACATTTGACTTTTTGTCGATAGCGATGTGCGAATTCTGACAGAGGCCGGGAGAAACGCGTGGCGCCGTCAAGACTGATCATTTTCGATTGCGACGGCGTTCTCGTCGACAGCGAGCCGTTGGCTGCCAAGGCCTATGAACGTGTCTACGATAAGCATGGCATGCCGGGCGTTCACGGCGGCATCATCGCCCAGTGCGTCGGTATGAAACAGGCCGACATCATCGTCAGGATCAAGGAGTTGACCGGCCATCAGTTTCCCGCGGCGGCCGACAGCGATATCTGGGCGGAAACCAAGGTACTTTTTACCGAAGAGTTGAAGCCAACGCCTGGAATAGGCTCGTTTCTGGAAACGCTTGCAGGCGATCGCTGCGTTGCCTCGTCATCCTCCGTCGAGCGCATCCACCACAGCCTGGCGGTGACCGGCCTGGCACGCTTCTTTGGCGAAGCCATCTACAGCTCCTCGATGGTCAAGAACGGCAAGCCGGCGCCTGACATTTTCCTGTTCGCTGCTGCGAAGATGGGCGCCAACCCGGGGGACTGCATCGTCATCGAGGATTCGCCTTTCGGCATCCAGGGCGCGGTTGCCGCCGGCATGACGGCGATCGGCTATACCGGCGGCGGACATACCTATGCCGAACATGCCGCACGGTTGACGGCGGCCGGCGCCGATTTCATCTGCGCCGACTGGCATGAAGTTAGCCGGCAATTGTCGGGGCTCGGCGTACCGGCTTAGCTAGTAAAGCCTAAGGCGGGCCCATTGGTCGCGCGGGATCACCGGGCCCACACGGAAATTAAAGGACAGGACCCTCGTCGCATTGGTGTCGACCTCGCACCGGAAGCCCAAATGATACCAAGTGGTTGTGGTGCGGAAGGCTACATCCGAGCCGTCAACAACATTGCCCGCTCTAAGTGGAACACTTGGGATCAGGTCGGGAAAGTAAGAGGCATCCAGCAATTGCTGCTGCAATACGCTGGCACAAAGTTTGGCTGCCCGCTGACTGCGCGGCAAACCATCCATCGAGGTCGTGGCCAGCGCGTCACCCGTAGCGCCCTGCGAGTAAAGCCTGCGAACGCCCGGAAGGCCTGAATACCTGCGCGATGCGGCGCTGGCTACATCAGTGGAACTTGGGCTTCCGGCGCCCCCACTTCGGGACTTCGCAACCTTTGAAGAGCTGGGCTTCGGTGTATGTGTCGGTTTAGGTTCCGGCTTCGCACCCGACATTGGAAGCTCGACCTCACCGTCCCCGTCGGTGGCCCACGGCGTTGGTGCCGCGCCTATCTGCTTGGCGGCGTCCTGCACTCCCGCCTGCTGTTTGGCGGCCTGCTGCCTATCTGCGTCCTGGGTCAGAGCTGCCTGCTTCTCCTGCGCGGGTTCGGTGTCCTTCGCGTCGGTCACCGGCTTGTCGCCGACCTCCGCTGAATCCGCCGACTTCTCGGTCCTTGGAAGCGCGTCGGTTTTGGTCTCGGCAGGCTTCTTCACGACAGTCGGCTTCGAATCCTCATTCTTGGTCGGCGACGGAGAACTGTCTTGAGCGCTGACCCCATCCAGCGACTTCCGGGGACCCGCATCCTTGTCGCCGAACTGAAAAACGGGCTTCAGCACCTCGACTGCCGGAGGCTTCTGCGGCTGCATTTCCGGCCGAGGCGGCTTTTCAACCTTCTGCTCGGGCGGCTTTTCGGCTTCCTTTGGCGGCGGCGGGGGAACAGGTTTCGGTTTTGGCTGATCGGATGGAGGCACGAGCGCGACATTGACCGGCTCCTCCTCCTGCGGCTGTTGGCGAGGTGTGGGCAGGCCGTAGATCAGGAGCGCAGCGACAAGCGCATGCAGGATCAGCGATGCGGGAATGCCCCACAGCAAATTCCGACGCCGCTCTCCTGTCTCGCCCTTCATCCTGACCGATGTGGAATGAAATAGCGGCGGCTTCAAGCATCGGCATTGGATTGGCGCAATTTAGCCGCTGACAGCTTGTCGACTTGGATCATTATACCCCGCCGGAGAGGACAATCGTACCCGCCTGCCGGCCTAATTCAGTGGCCACCGAGTTAATTTACGGCCCGCCCATTCGCCGGGCGGTATCAATGACCCGACACGAAAGTTGAAGGACAGCACCCTCGTCGCATTGTCGTCGACCTCGCACCGGAAGTTCAGATTATACCATTGGGTTCTGGTGCTGAAGGCGGCCTTCGGAGGATTGAGGACATTGCCTGCGTCCAGGGGGTTATTTGGCACCCATTTGATCGCATAGTCAGCACTCTGCAATTCCTGGCTCAAAACATTGCCGCAAAGGTTGGCGACGCGCTGACCGCGCGGCACGTTCTCCATGGAGCTTGCGGCCAGCGCATCGCCGGTAGCGCCCTGCGAGTAGAGTTTTCGAACACCCGGAAGGCCGGAATAGATCGGCGATCCTGCAGCGGCGTTGTTCGCGGGACTTGACTTCCCTCCTTTGCCGCTTTGGGCCTTGAAGGCTCGCGCGGATTTGAAACTCATCGTCTTTGCAGGTTTGGGCTTTGCCTTTTCGGCTGAGGGCGGCGGTGCTGACTTGTCGCCGGCCTCGGCTGCCAATGGCTTTGGCGCCACGGCGGCCTGCTTCTCGTCGGTTTGCGGCGCCACCTCCTGTTGGTCTGGCTGCTGTTTGTCAGTATCCTCGGTCGGCTGCTTCTCCTCGTTTTGCGGCGGCTTGGCGTCCGGCGAGGCGGTTACCGGCTTCTCCTGAGCCTTGGCGGAATCTGGCTGTTGCTCGGGATTTGCAGCCGGGGCGGACTGGATCGGTGCGGGCTTCGGTGCGACCGGCGGCTTCGCGGCCTCATCTTTGGCCGGCGACGGCGCATTGGGTTGAGCGCTGCCTCCGTCGAGAGATTTCTCCGGCCCGGTATCCTTCTCGCCATACTGGAAAACACGCTTCAGGACCGGAGTGTTCTCCGGTTTGGGCGGCTGCTCGGGCGGCTTTTCGACCTTGGGCTCCGGCGGGTCTTCGGCTTTGGCTACCTTTGGCGGCGGCGGAGGAACAGGTTTCGGCTTCGGCTGATCGGGCGGAGGCACGATCGAGACATTGACCGGCTGCTCCTCTTGCTGCCGTTGCGGAGGCTTGGCCAAGCCGTAGACGAGGGCCGCCACGATGAGCGCATGCAGGATCAGCGATGCGGGGATGCCCCACAACAGATTCCGGCGCTGTTCTCCTGTCTCGCCCTTCATCCCTTTCGATGTGGAATGAAATAGCGGCAGCTTCAAGCAGAAGCACTCCACTGGCGCAAACTCGCCGCTGACAGCTTGGTGATCGCAGGAAGATCAGCCCAGGATCCCATCTAGAAACTGTTCATCGAACCGCGTTTCCCCAAACCAGTTCAGACGGTTGATGGTGACGAAGCCTGCATCGATCGCCTCGTTCTCGTCGCCCGGCTCGCTTGCATGAGCGCGGCCGCGCGGCACGGTGATAACCGTGCGATCGCCGTTGCTTTCCATGGTTTCGGCCTTGCGGCCGATCTTGTCACGGCCGATGCGCGGTTGGCGGATTTCGGCCGGCAGCGTGGTCGGCAGGTTGACGCTCAGCCAATGCCCCTCTCTTGCCCAGTCGGCACACGATTGCCATAGCCAGGCGATCAACTTGCCCAGCCATTCCTCATCGGCATCGCTGAAATCAGGATTTTTCACGCGCGAAAAGCCGATCGCCGGTACGCCCCAGAAAGTCGCTTCGCGGGCGATGCCGAGCGTGCCGGAATAGGCGATATCCTCGGCAACGTTGCGGCCGTCGTTGACGCCCGACAATACGAGGTCGGGTTTCGGTTCATCTGCGAATAGCCACGTCATGGCACTCACCACGCAATCGGCCGGCGTGCCCGAGCACGAATACCAGTTCGGCTTGACGCACCGCATCGTCAGCGGCCTGGCGATGGTCAGTGACGACCCGGCGGCGGTGCGCTTGCCGTCCGGCGCGACCACCCAGACATCGTCGCTCAACCCGCGGGCTGCGTTGACGAGCCGGGCAAGTCCCGGCGCTTCGATGCCATCATCGTTGCAGATCAGGATTCTCATTATCTGCTCCCTTGCCGCACCGTGATGCATTGGCCCGTACGCCATTGCGTGAGCAACGACGGGATATGGTTTTTCAGGTCGCCAAGAAGATCGGGGGTGCAGGAATGGCCCAGCGCCGGGGGGCGTCCGGCCTTCTCCCAGATGCCGATATTGCCCGACAGTGTCGGATGGGTGGGCATGCGTATCCAGTCCGCCCGGCCGGCCCTGTGCATGAGATCGCCTGGGGAGCCTGCCGGCAGATGCCCGGTGAGCAGCACCGGAAACCCGGCATGGTCGGCGCGAGGCAGCAGGCGCGACGACGGACCAGCCTCGCCCATGCCGTCATCGGCCAGCAACGGCAGCGATGGCAGCGGATCGGCATCAGTCCAGTCCGCCGCGCCCTGCAGGCGGGCAAGCAAGAACTCGGAAATGCCGGGCAACAGGGACACAGTCGCGCCGATCTGCGCTTCCAGCGACGAACGCATGCCGGCGTGGATGGCGAACGGCCCGGGCAAGGCCGCGACCAGTTCCAGCGACCGTCCTGACAGCGGCGTCGGCAAGAGACATCCCTGGGGATGTCGCGCCACCCATTGAGAAATTTCACGCGCGCGCGCCGCTCCCGACACGGGATCGGCGCCGTAGGAGGCATCGAAGACCAGGAGATCGCAGTGCGGGATCGTGTCCATGACGAACACATTGCTGTCCGGCACCACATCGGCCGAGTAGGCGACGCGGCTTGTCCCGTCATCGACGGCGAACCAGACGCCGCCGACGACATGGCCGGACCGCCCGGTCCTGACCGTCAGATTGCCGCTTGTCAGGGTGTCGCCTGGTTCGAACAGCTCGATCCGATCTTCGGGCAAGGGAAATTGCCTGAAATCCGCCGGCTCGGCATAGGCGGCAAGCGTGGCCGGCGTCTCGCCGCGGGTCTCCGCGGTCATGAAGATCGGACCGCCATAGCCGCGCGACAGCAGCCAGCTCAGCGCGCCGACATGATCCTCATGAGCGTGCGAGACAAAGACGGCGTCGATATCGTCAGCCGGCCCCTCCAGTGCCGGATAATATTCCGGCCCCGCGGCGCCGACCTTGATGCCGACATCGAGCAGGATGCGATCATCGCCGCTGCTCACGGCGAGGCTGGTGCGGCCCTTTTCACCGAAGCCGCCGAGCAGATCCAGCATCATCACGCGATTGCTCCAGCCGCCGGAATCAGCCAGCCGGATTTTATGCGCAGGCGCGCCTGCGACCCGTTCTCCAGCACGACCGGGTCGGGCTGCTCGAAATGCAAGGTGAGATCGGGACCGGCGGCGGGCGTGAATTCGATGCGCGCCGCGCCGCCCTGGTAGACCGCCCGCTTGACCAGACCGTCGAAGCCCGAGGCATCGGTCGAAAGCTCGATATCGGCGGAGCGGCAGCAGATCCTGGCGCCGGCGCGCGGCCGCTCGCCAGGCCGGCAGCGGACCACCAGCTCGCCTCCGAGTACTCGGACCTTGCAACGGCCGCTTTCCTCGCCGGCCAGCACGTCCGCCGGAAGCAGGATGCCTTGCGAAATGAAGGAGGCGACCATTTCATTTGCCGGCTCATGATAGAGTTCACGCGGTGTCGCAAGTTGCGCCAGGCGTCCACGATCCATCACCGCGATGCGATCGGCCAGCGCCATCGCCTCCGCCTGGTCGTGGGTAATGTAGACGATGGTCGTGCCCGTGCGCTTGTGGAAGGCGGCGAACTCGTCCTCCATCGAGGCCCTGAGATGGACGTCGAGATTGGCGAGCGGCTCGTCGAACAGCACGAGCGAGGGTGCCGCCACCAGGCAACGAGCCAAAGCCACGCGCTGGCGCTGGCCGCCGGAAAGATTGGCCGGCCGGCGCTCACCCAGGCCCTGCAGGTTGACCAGGGCAAGCGCGTCTTCCACTTTTTGACGCGCAACCGCCTTGTCGAGTCTGGCCACCTTCAGCGAATAGCCGATATTCTCGGCGACGCTCATGTGCGGCCATAGCGCGTAATTCTGGAAGACGATGCCGACGCGCCGCTTTTCCGGCGCGACGCTGCCGCCGCTGTTCGAAACGACATCGTTGCCGATGCGGATTTCGCCCGAGGTCACCTTCTCGAATCCCGCCACCAGCCGCAGCAACGTCGTCTTGCCGCAGCCGGAAGGCCCGAGCACCGCCAGAAACTCGCCGTCGCCGACGTCGATCGAGACATCCTTCACGGCGTCGAAATCGGCGAAGCTCTTGGTCACATGGTCCAGGGTCAGTCGCGCCATGGCAGAACTCCGCTCGGAAGATGAGGGGCAAGCAGGTTGGTCACCAGCATCAGCAAGAAGGTGACGGCGACCGTGATGACGGACATCGCCGCCGCGTAGTTGGAATCGCCGCCCTGCTCGAAGGAGAACATCACCACGCCGATGGTCTCAGAGCCCGACGACCACAGCAATGCCGAGACCGTGAGTTCGCTGAGCGCCGTCATGAAGATCAGCAGGCCGCCTGCAATCGCCGCCGGAGCGACCAGCGGAAAAACGATGGTGCGCATGCGCGTGAACAGGCCGGCGCCCGCCACCTGTGCGGCCTCTTCGAGTGCCCGGTCGATCTGGTGATAGCCGCTGATCGTCGGCCGCAGCGCCAGCACCAGGAAGCGGGCGAGATAGGCGTAGAGGATGATCCAGACGGTGTTGTAGAGCTGGATGCCGGTCAGCGGGATCGGCCGCAGGAAGAGCAGCAGCGAAGCGATCGCCAGCACCACGCCGGGCAAGGCGTAGGGCAGTTCGACCGACAGGTTGAGCAGACGCACCCAGCGCTGCTTGCCCCAGGCGATGAGATAGCCGATCGGCACGGCAACGATGACGGCGAAGAACGCTGCCGCGATCGACAGCCAGAAGCTGTTGAAGAAGGCACGGTTGGCGGCACCATGCTCGAACAGCACGAAACGGTAATTGTCGAGCGTCGCCGTCTTGGCGGTGAGCGCGATGCCATAGCCCGGCACCAGCGAGGTCAGCACCAGTCCGAACAACGGCAGGACCAGCACCAATACGATCAGCAGCCACATGCCGGCCTGGACGGCCGGCCGCCAGCGGCCGAGTTCATAAGGTTCGGCCGGCAGCGATGTCGAGGAGATGCGGTAGTCCCGGCGTCGGCTCATCACCTCCTGGGCGAGGATGCCGGCCATGGCGATGATGCCGATCAGCACCGACAGGAACGCGGTCTCGCCGAGCACCGCCGGACCGCCGCCGGCCAGCTTCTGATAGATCAGCGTCGGCAGCACCAGATAGTTGGCGGGGATGCCGACAAAGGCGGGAATGCCGAAATTGCCGACGCAGGAGACGAAGGCAAGCGCGGCCGCCGCCATGATGGACGGCGTCATCAAGGGCAGCACGATGGTGACCAGTACGGTGAACCAATTCGCACCGCCGGACCGCGCCGCCTCGACCAACTCGCGCGGCAGCTTGCGCAGGCCGGCCCGCACCAGCAGGAAAACCAGCGGGCCATATTGTACGCCAAGCAGCAGGATGATGCCCGAGGTCGAGTAGAGCGGATTCTTCGTGCCGAGCGGCGGCGCCGCACCGAACAGTCTTAGCAACGGACTCGCCGGGCCGAACAGTTGCAGCCAGGCCAGCGCCGTCACCTGCGGCGCGATCATCAGCGGCATGACGTAGCACAGCACCAGGGCGCTTCGGCCACGTATGTCGGTCAGCGAGACGAGCACGGCCACCAGCGTTCCCGACAGCACCGCCAGAAGAGTGCCGCCGATGCCGACGACCAGCGTGTGCCAGGTCGCGATCCAGGTTGGCGGGCTTCTCAGCCCGGCCTCCACGGCCACGATCGACAAGACGCCGCCGGGCGCCACGATCTCCTTGACGAGGCGCAGCATGGGCAGCAGTGAAAGCAGGACGATGACGACGGCCACCGCCGCAGTCAGGACCATTTCCTGGCCCCGGCTTTCCCTGATGCGTGTCGGCATGGTTACGTGTCCTGGGGATCGATGCGACCGGATGCGGGTTCATTTTGGCGCAATTCCGGACGGAAAACCGCTTCGCACTTTTCCTGGAATTGCTCTGGCGAAGCGGGCGGAGATGCCGTCTGGACGGCACCCCGCCGCGGTCGACGGCTCAGCCGCCGAAGAGTTCCTGGAACTTCGCCTTGTCGGCCTCGGTCCTGGCGACGATCGCCTTCGTATCGAACGGCATCACCTTGACCTTGACGCCTTCGGGCAGCCAGTCGGGACGGCCGACCGAGGCGCGTGCCGGCAGGTAGCCCATGGACAGCGCCAGCTTCTGGCCTTCATCGGACAGAATGAAGTCGACGAACTTCTTGGCGCCATCGACGTTCTTGGCCGTCTTCATGATGGCGACCGGCTCGGTCACGGCAGGCACGCCTTCGCTGGGGAAAACGAACTCGACCGGCGAGCCCTTCTTCTTGGCGTTCATCGCCATGAAGTCAACGAGGATGCCGTAAGGCTTCTCGCCCGAAGCCACCGACTTCAGCACCGCGCCATTGCCGCGTACGCTGACGGTGTTGTTGGTCTTCAGCTTCTGGAAGAAATCCCAGCCATAGTTGGTATCGCCGGCGAACCCGGAAAGCAGGTAGGCAGCCGCACCCGAATAGAGCGGGCTCGGCATGACCAGGCCATCGGCATAAGCGGGCTTGGCGAGATCGGCCCAATGCTGCGGCTTTTCGGCGGCGGCGGTGTTGTAGACGATGCCGGTGGTGATCAGCTTGCTGCCGAAATAGGTCTTGTCTGCGTCATAGGCATCCGCATCGATGCCGTCGAGCTTGGCCTCGGGATAGGCCATCAGCCGGTCGTCCTTCTTCAGCAGTTCCATCGAGACCGCGTCGGCGATCAGCAGCACGTCGGGCTGCGGGCTGCCGGCGGCGAACTCGGCCGCCATTTTGGTCAGGATGTCGCTGGTTCCGGAGCGATAGATGGTGACGTCGATGCCGGGTTGCGCCTTCTTGAAGGCGTCCACGGTCTTGGCCGCGTCGGCTTCCGGCTGGGATGTGTAGAGTGTCAGTGTTTCGGCATTTGCCACGCCGGCAAACAAAGTAGCCGCGAGCGCCAACTGGCTGGCCAGCAGCTTGATGAATAGCGTCTTCATGGAGACCTCCTGTCTTGTCTGTGCATGACCGGTCTGGCCCTGGCCAGCACCCCGTCTCTTCCTCCCTGCACGGCGCATATGACTGGTGGATGACACAGCGCGTGAAACCCACAAAATATGTTCATATGTACATTGTCAATTACAAATGATCACTTCTGTGCGATAACCGAGCCGCCCGGGCGGCGTTTCCCGGATAAGGACAACGCCTGCCATGACGCATGAGGGACGAGAATCTATGCCCACGCAAAAGCCCACACCGGCTCGCCTGCCGATGGTCTCGTCGGACCTCAGCGTCAAGACGGCATGGCTCTATTACGTCGAGGGCTTCACGCAGGAGCAGATCGCCGAAAAGCTCGACGTCTCCCGGGTGAAGGTCATGCGCACGCTGGCCGCCTGCAGCGCCGAAGGCATTGTCGTCACCATGATCAATGCGGCGACCGCCGAACAGGTGGCGCTCGAGCGGGCGTTGGAAAAGCGCTGGGGTCTCAACGCCGCCGTCGTCATCCCGACACCTTCGGTCCACGACCATCTGGAGAAGGCCATCGGCCATGCCGTGGCGGCCTATCTCGGAGAGCAGATGCAGGACGGTATGACGCTCGCCATCGGCGGCGGCGCGACGTTGCACGCCAGCCTAGGCTTCCTCGCCCGCCGGCAATTGAAGCGCGCCTCGGTGGTAGCGCTTGTCGGCAGCCTGCCGCATTCGCAGTGGATCAACCCGTCGATCGTGGCCGCCAAGGTTGCCGATGTGTTCGAGGTCGACAGCCACCAGATCACCGCGCCGGTGATGGTGGACGACCCCGCGCTTCGCGATCTCCTGTGGGCGCAGCCGACCCTGCAGGACGTGCGTCGGCGCGCCGCTGCCGCCGACATCGCATTGCTCACGGTTGGCGACATGTCCCCCGATGCCACCATCTTCCGGCATGGCATCGTGCCATCATCGCTGATCGCGCCGTTGAAGGCGAAAGGCGCGGTCGCGAACATGCTGTGCTATTTCGTCGATGCCACGGGCAGGCTCGTCGATCACGAAGTCAACGGGCGCGTCATGGCCATCGATCTCGATGTTGTCGGCCATGTGCCGAATGTCGTGCTGGCCGCTGGCGGAAAGCGCAAGGTGGCGGCAATCCTCGCCGCGCTCAAGGCGGTCAGCACCAATGTGCTGGTCACCGACAGCGACACCGCCAGGGCGCTGCTGGCCAAGGCCGGCTGAGACGCCTGCAGGGTTTAAATCAACCCGCGCTCGCGCAAGAAGTCCTCGACGCCGACATGGGTCATGGATTCGAATTCGGCGATCGCTTCGGCCACACGTCTGCGCTGCCCTGCCAGCAGCGCGAACACCTGCTTCATCTCGCCCGAAACGCCGAAACGGCTCCAGCGCTCGGCGATATGCGCCGGCAGGCCGATACCACTGCAGAACGCGTCGAGGCTGTCATAGCCGAGGCTGACGACAAGCTGCCTGATCTCTTCCGCCGACATGCGCGGCTCGAAGGCGTGATCGTGCAGTCGCTGCGCCACCAGCTTGATGTCGGAAGGCGATGCGCCCATGACCTTGCCGAAGAGGGCTTTGACGTCAGACGGGTCGAATGCAGGCATGTTGGCCTCCCTTGATCGCAATCCAGGAGAAAAGATGGGTCAAGGGTGGGTGCCTGGCAAGTCGTTTCTGTCGTGAGCCGGCGCATCATTTGGCGGCGGCTAAGGCGGCTACACCAGCATGCCCATCGGGTTCTCGATCAGCTTCTTGAAGGCGACCAGCAGTTCGGCCCCCAGGGCTCCGTCGACCGCACGATGATCGGTCGACAGCGTCACCGACATCACGGTGGCTATCTTGATCTCGCCATTCCTGACCACCGCCCGCTGCTCGCCGGCGCCGACTGCCAGGATCGTCGCATGCGGCGGATTGATCACCGCGGCAAAGTCCTTGATGCCGAACATGCCGAGATTGGAGACCGCCGTGGTGCCGCCCTGATACTCCTCGGGCTTCAGCTTGCGGCTGCGGGCACGGCTCGCCAGATCCTTCATCTCGTTGGAGATGACGGACAGCGTCTTTTCGTCCGCATGCCGGATGATCGGCGTGATCAGGCCGCCGGGAATGGACACGGCAACGCCGACATCGGCATGCTTGTGCTTGACCATGGCGCTCTCGGTCCAGGAGGCATTGGCATCCGGCACCGCCTTCAGCGCCATCGCCATCGCCTTGATCACCATATCGTTGACCGACAGCTTGTAGGCAGGGGCCTCACCCTTGTCGGTCTTCTTCACCGGCGCGGCGGCATTGAGTTGCGTGCGCAGCGAAAGCAGCGCATCGAGTTCGCAGTCGAGCGTCAGGTAGAAATGCGGGATGGTGGTTTTGGCTTCGACCAGGCGCCGCGCGATGGTCTTGCGCATGGCGTCATGCGGGACGAGGTCATAAGAGCCCTGCTCGAATAGCTTCAGCACCTGGTCGTCCGACATCGGCTTCACCGCCGGCTCGGATGCGGCAGGGACGGGAGCTTCGGACGCGACCGCTGGAACTTCCTTGGCGCCGCCCTTGGCAATCGCCGCGTCGATGTCCGCCTTGACCACACGGCCATGCGGGCCGGTGCCGGATATGGCTGAAAGGGTGAGGCCCGCCTCGCGCGCCAGACGGCGAGCCAGCGGCGTCGCGCGGCCGCCCGGTGATTGGCCGATCTCCCCCCTCGTGGGGGAGATGGCCGGCAGGCCAGAGGGGGGCGCCTCGCTCCCGGCAGTTGGCGGGACAGCGCCCCCCTCTGTCGGCTTGGCCGACATCTCCCCCACGAGGGGGGAGATTGGCGCCTTATTCCCATAAACCTCACCGTCGGCATAGATCCACGCAACCGGGGCGCCGACCGGAATGTCGACGCCTTCCTTGCCGGTCACCTCGCGAAGCACGCCACTGGCCGGCGCATCGATCTCCATCGCTGCCTTGTCGGTCTCGATCTCGAACAGCACGTCGCCCTTCTTGACGTGCGCGCCTTCCTCGGCGAACCAGCGCGAGATCTGTCCGGTCGCCATGTCCATGTCGACCTTGGGAAGAATGACTTCGGTCGGCATGTCTCAGCGAACCCCTTTGACGAGGTCGCGCGCGGCGGTGATGATGTCGGGAACCTGCGGCACCGTGGCCTTTTCCAGCTCCGGATTGTAGGGGATCGGCGTTTCCGCACCGCCCAGTCGCACGATCGGCGCATCGAGATAATCGAACGCCTCGCTCTCGGCGATCATGGCGCTGACCTCGGCGCCGACGCCCAGCGTCTTGACCGCTTCATAGACGCACATCAGCCGCGACGTCTTCTTGACGCTGTCGATGACAGTCTGCTTGTCCATCGGCCGGATGGTCCTGAGGTCGACGACTTCGACGTCGATGCCTTCGGCCTCCAGCGCGGCGGCGGCGTCGAGCGCCTTCTGCACCATGATCGAGGTGGCGACGATGGTGAGGTCACGGCCCTCGCGGCGGATATCGGCCTTGCCGATCGGCACCGTGTAATAGCCTTCCGGCACCGGCCCCTTCATCTTGTAGAGCAGCTTGTGCTCGAAGATCATCACCGGATCGGGATCGGCGACGGCCGCCAGGAGCATGCCCTTGGCATCGTAGGGCGTCGCCGGCTGGATGACCTTCAGGCCCGGCACATGGCCGAGCCAGGCTTCCAGGCTCTGGCTGTGCTGCGCGGCAGCGCCCGTGCCGGAGCCGGCGGGGAAGCGCATCACGACGGGGACCGAAACCTCGCCGCCCAGCATGAACCGCATCTTGGCCGCCTGGTTGACGATCTGTTCCATGGCCAACGTGGCGAAATCGGAAAACTGGAATTCGAAGATTGGCCGCATGCCGGTGACGGCTGCCCCGACGGCGACGCCAGCGCCGCCCAGTTCCGAGATCGGCGTGTCCATCACTCGCTCAGTGCCGTAGCGGTCGACCAGGTCGCCGGTCACCTGGAAGGCGCCGCCATAGACGCCGATATCCTCGCCCATCAGGAAGACGCGCTCGTCCATGTCCATGGCGATCGCCATGGCTTCCTGGATCGCCTGGGCGTAGCTCAGTTCACGCACCATCGCGTCCATCACGCCTGCTCCGTATACACGTAATTTCCGGTCTCGCTGACGTCGGGCGAGGGGCTTGCCTTGGCGAATTCGATGCCGTCGGCGATCTCCCGCGCCACCGCCTCGCGGATGGCCTCTATGTCCTTGTCGTCGATGAAACCGAATTCCCGCATCTCGTTCTCGAACAGCGTGATCGGGTCACGGTTCGACATCCAGTCCTCGATCTCTTCCTTGGTGCGGTAGCGGTTGCGGTCGCTCTTGGAATGGCCGCGATGGCGGTAGGTCTTGGACTCGATCAGCGTCGGCCCCTCGCCCGCACGGGCGCGCTCGACAGCCTTGTGCGAGGCCTCGGCGACTTCGGAGAATATGTTGCCGTTGACGATGACGCCCGGCATCGCATAAGCGGCGGCGCGATCGGCGATGTTCTTGACCGCGGTGGAGCGGGCCGTCGATGTCGACATGCCGTAGCCATTGTTCTCGCACACGAAAATCACCGGCAACTTCCAGACCGCGGCCATGTTGAGCGCCTCGTGGAAGGCCCCTTCATTGTTGGCGCCGTCGCCGAAGAAGGACACCACGACCTTGCCGGTCTTCATCATCTTGGAGGAGAGCGCCGCACCGACCGCGATCGGAATGCCGCCGCCGACAATGCCGTTGGCGCCGAGATTGCCCTTGGCGACATCGGCGATGTGCATCGAGCCGCCGCGGCCCTTGCAGTAGCCGGTGGTCTTGCCGAAGAACTCGGCGAACATGCGCTTGACCTCGGCGCCCTTGGCGATGCAGTGGCCGTGGCCGCGATGGGTCGAGGTGATCTGGTCATCCTCGCCAAGCGGCATGCATATGCCCATGGCGCTGGCCTCCTGGCCGATCGACAGATGCATGGTGCCGTGGATGAGGCCGCGCGTGTAGCTTTCCTCCGCGCCCTCTTCGAAGCGGCGGATGAGGTACATCTTATAGAGCACCTGCTTCAGCTGCTCGGCGCTGTACTGGCGATAGACGAAGGGCAGGTTGGCGCGGCTGTCCGCGACGGCTTTGCTGGCTCCGGCCATGACTACGCCTCCACGGTTCCGTAGACGAACTTGTCCTGGCGGGCGCGCAATTCGGCGATCTTGGAGCCCGGGGCCGGGGCGGCATTGGCGTAGGTGATCAACTCGCCCTTCTTGATCGGCGCCGTCACCGAACCGCCCTGCAGTAGGCCGCAGGGAATGGCCCTCGCGGCATGCGCTTCCGGCGCCGTCATGATCCAGGCGCGGTAGCAATATTCGCCGATCGCATCGAGCTTCTCGCCGGGCTGCATGTCCTTCTTGGCTACCGCGCAGACTTCGGCCACCGGCTTGGCCAGCGGCACCATGTCGGCCTTGCCGTAGAGCACGACGCGGGCGCAGGTCAGCGGCACTTCGAGCGAGGTCAGGTGGTAGGGGCGGTGGAAGGTGAAGTACGGGCCCTTGCCCATCTTCAAATCTTCCATCCGCTCCGAGATGCGCGGGTGCGACATGTCGGCGACGACGAACACGCCAGGTGCGACACCCTTGCCGATTGAATAGTCGACGACGCCGACCCTGGACAGCACGCCGCCGTCCTTCTGCGGCACCAGCACCTTGTTCAATTCGCCGAGCGTCGCGGCCGGGCCATGCATGCCGGCCTTGTCAGGCACCAGACCGGTGGCGTTGGCGATCGCCGCCATCTCGACCATGGTC
Organism: Mesorhizobium sp. B3-2-1; assembly: GCF_006439515.1. Classification (NCBI taxonomy): domain Bacteria; kingdom Pseudomonadati; phylum Pseudomonadota; class Alphaproteobacteria; order Hyphomicrobiales; family Phyllobacteriaceae; genus Mesorhizobium; species Mesorhizobium sp. B3-2-1. Next base: position 160,380 of record NZ_VFTI01000004.1, read on the forward strand.
TTGGAGCCGTCGACGAATTCGACCAGCATGCGCACATTCATGTGCCGGCGCCTGGCTTCTTCCTCATAGGCGGGCGGCGTGGCGTCGATGTTGAGCGGATTGTTCTTGCCCTTGCCGGCCGCGACGATCGGATGGCCCATCGCCGAAACGAATTCGATCAGCTCCATGCAGGAAGACGGCTCATCGCCGGCGCCCAGCGAATAGGTGACGCCGAGCCGGTCGGCTTCGCTCTTGAGATAGGCGCCGATGGTGACGTCGGCCTCGACATTCATCATCACCAGATGCTTGCCATGCTCCATGGCGCGCAAGCCGATCTCGGCGCCGACGGCGGGAACGCCGGTGGCATCGATGACGACATCGATGAGATCGTTGTTGATGACAAGGCTGGCGTCGTTGGTGACCGCCACCTTGCCGGCCTCCATCGCAGCCGTCATCGCCGAAGCGTTCGACACTTCGCGCGCATGGCCGGTTTCCTGGAAAGCGATGTCCACCGCCTTGCTGGCGGCGGGCAGGTTCAGCTCGGAGATGGCGCCGATCTCGATGCCCGACATGTGGGCGACACGGGTGACGATGTCGGTTCCCATCTCGCCCGACCCGATCAGACCGATGCGGATCGGCTTGCCCGATTTGCCGCGTTCATCGAGATCGCGGGCAAGGCCCGTCAACGAAACATTGGAAGCCATACCACTCAATCCTCCCATAATGCAGGCTTGTTCAATTGCCTGACGGGTATTGAACATCTGTATTTCTGTCAAGACTAATGTCCAAATTCAAGAGCTTTTGCAGCACTTTCCCGGCGCGCCTAGCGAGGCGGAAAAGAGGATGTGGAAAGCCGGCAACCGCGCAATCTGTCGGGCTCGGCATGTGCGAGCGCCGACCGGTATCTCCAGGCTGGAACGAATTGCATCGCCTCGCAGGGCCGACGCGGCAACGGGCGGCGCCGGCGGCGCGGGCTTGCGCTAGGCGCTGCCGTCCAGGAAATCGTGGAAATGCACGATAACGCCCTCCGCCTCGATGAAGATCACGGCATAGGCGGGTGGCTCGTGGCCCAGCCGCCAGTTGTTCGAAAAATCGAGCGCGCTCTGATGGTTGGTGCTGCGCAGCGTGCTGACCGGTATGCCGCGCCAGCTGCCGGCGATCAGCCTGTGGACATGGCCGGCAAAGATGTGGCCGATATTGCCGTGGCGCCGGAGAACGTCATGAAAGGCATCGGCGTCGGCGAGCTTGACCTCGTCGAGCACCGGCATGTGGATCCGGAACGGATGGTGGTGCATGAAGAGGAAGACCGGCCGGTCGCGCGCCTCCTGCAGCTTCTCGTCCAGCCAGCCCAGCCGTGCCGGGCACAGCCTGCCCTCGACATGTCCGCTGTCCAGCGTGTCGAGCAGGATCAGGCGGCCGTCGCTGCCGTCGAAAACGCTCTGGACGAACCCGCGCTCGGCTGGCGCTTGCGGGAACATCTCGAGAAAAAGTGCCCTGTCGTCGTGGTTGCCGAGCATCAGCCGGCAAGGCGGCGCGAACCCCGCCAATGCCTCCCGCAACGCCGTATAAGCGGCGCGCTCGCCATCATTGGTCAGGTCGCCTGATATCACCACCAGATCGGCATCGGCATGGTTCCTGCCGATATCCGCCAGGCAGGCCACCAGCCGGGCGAGCGGATCGGAGCCGTAGAGAAGGCCTCCCGGCGTCATCAGATGCGGATCGGAGAGCTGGATGATTTTCATGGGTCCGCGCACTGCCTTCCTGCCGTTACCCCTTGGCGGCGCCCTGAAGGCGACATGTTTCGACCAGCTCTACTGTGCTGTCCAGCCACCGTCCATCGGCAAGGTCGTGCCGGTGATCTGCCTGGCCGCGTCCGAACACAGGAACAATGCCAATGCCGCAAGCTCTTCCACGGTGACGAATTCCTTGGTCGGCTGCGCGGCAAGCATCACGTCGTGCTTGACCTGTTCCTCGGTCATGCCGCGCGCCTTCATCGTGTCGGGGATCTGCTTTTCGACCAGCGGCGTCCAGACATAGCCGGGCGCGATCGCGTTGACGGTGATGCCGTCCTGCGCGACTTCCAGCGCCACCGTCTTGGTCAGGCCCGATATGCCATGCTTGGCCGAGACATAGGCCGACTTGAACGGCGAGGCGACCAGCGCATGGGCCGAGGCCGTGTTGATGATGCGGCCCCATTTGCGGCTCTTCATGCCCGGCACCACGGCCTTGATGGCGTAGAAGGCGGCAAGCAGGTTGATGCGGATGATGGCTTCCCATTTGTCGTCGGGAAACGCCTCGATCGGCGCCACATGCTGGATGCCGGCATTGTTGACCAGGATGTCGAGGCTGCCGAACGCCTCTTCGGCGTCGTGGATCATGGCGGTGACCGCGGCGCCATCCATCATGTTGGCATCGGAGTAGCGGCACTTGACGCCGAAATCCTTCTCGATGCCTGCGCGCTCCTGCTCGATGGCAGCGGCGTCGCCAAGACCGTTGATGGTGACGTTGGCGCCCTCGGCGGCAAAGGCGCGGGCGATTGCCAGGCCGATGCCGCTGGTCGAGCCGGTGACAAGCGCATTCTTCGAAGACAGGGAACCCATGGGAGATCTCGCAAGAGGTGGGAGGGACTGTTGAGAATAGTTTGTGCGGCGCAACACGACAATGCCACGGCCATATGTCGGCTCGATTACAGCCCGCGACGGCTTTGCCGGCTCCGTGAAAGGGCGTCTTCGAGGTGACACGGCGTTGTCATGGTGCCGTGCAACATATTTGCCAGCGCATTCGCGCGGGTCATTTTCGAACCGTTGGGGGGACCTGGATGGAAATCGCCGATGTCGTGAAGCGCGCCTATGCGATGCCGCTCACCAATCCCTCCTTCCCGCCTGGTCCCTATCGCTTCTTCGACCGCGAATACATCATCATCACCTATCGCACGACACGCGAAGCGCTCGAAGCCGTCGTGCCGGCGCCGCTGGAGATCGACGAGCCGCTGGTCAAGTACGAGTTCATCCGCATGCCGGACTCCACGGGCTTCGGCGACTACACCGAGACCGGCCAGGTCATCCCGGTACGCTACAAGGGCCAGCATGGCGGCTACGTCCACTCGATGTATCTCGACGACGACGCGCCGATCGCCGGCGGCCGCGAGCTGTGGGGGTTCCCGAAAAAGCTCGCCAATCCCAAGATCGTCCATGAAGGCGAGGTGATCGTCGGCACTCTGCACTATGGCAGCGTGCTCTGCGCCACCGGCACGATGGGCTACAAGCACCGCGAGGCTGATCATGACCAGGTGCTCGCTTCGCTCGCCACCCCCAATTTCCTGATCAAGATCATCCCGCATGTCGACGGCACGCCGCGCATCTGCGAGTTGGTCCGCTACTACCTCACCGATATCACGCTGAAGGAAGCCTGGACGGCTCCGGCGGCGCTCGATCTGCGGCCCCATGTCATGGCCGATGTGGCGAAGCTGCCCGTGCTCGACATCGTGTCGGCGGTTCATTTCAAGGCCGATCTGACGCTCGGCCTGGGCGAAGTCGTGCATGATTACCTCGCTGACCACGGCCGCTCCGCTGCCAGCGCAACCCAGCTGGAGAGAGTCAGTGCTTGAGCGTAACCGCAACAAGGCAGCCGCCGCCACCATCGAGGAAATCACGGCGCAGTATGACCGCATTGCGCTGGTGTTTCAGGGCGGCGGCGCGCTCGGCGCCTATCAGGCAGGGGTCTATCAGGCGCTTGCCGACGCCGGTTGCGAACCGAGCTGGTTATCCGGCGTCTCGATCGGCGCCATCAATGCCGCGATCATCGCCGGCAATGAACCGAGCCGCCGGCTGCAGCGGCTTGAACAGTTCTGGCAGACGATTTCTGGCCGCAAGATCTGGTCCTACACGCCCGAAGGTGACATCTACCGCGATATCCGCAACCAGACCTCGTCGTTGATGACTATGACGATGGGCCAGCCTGGTTTCTTCAAACCGCGCAATCCCAATCCCTGGTTCCAGCTGTCGGGAGCGGAAGGCGCCACCAGCTTCTACGACACCGCCGAGTTGAAGGACACGCTGGAGAGCCTGATCGACTTCGACGTGCTGAACGACGGCAGGAAGCGGCTGAGCGTTGGCGCGGTCAATGTCAGGACCGGCAACTTCGTCTATTTCGACACCGAGAAGGTGCGTATCGAGCCGGAGCACATCATGGCCAGCGGCGCGCTGCCGCCGGCCTTCCCCTCGATCCGCATCGAGGGCGAATATTACTGGGATGGTGGCATCGTCTCCAACACCCCGCTGCAATATCTGCTCGACCAGGAAGAGGACCGTTCCTCGCTGATCTTCCAGGTCGATCTGTTCAGTGCCCGCGGCGTGCTGCCGCGCGGCATGGCCGACGTGCTGTCGCGCCACAAGGACATCATGTATTCGAGCCGCACGCGGCAGAACACCGACAATTTCGAGCGCATCCATGCGCTGAAGATGAAGTTGCTCGATGCGTTGAAGCGCGTGCCGCCGGAGCAGCTCAAGGACGGCGAGCAAGAGCTGATCGCCGACTATTCCGACGCCGGCGTCGTCAACATCGTCCACCTGATCTACCAGCACAAAGGCTATGAGGGCCACGCCAAGGACTACGAGTTTTCGGGCACCTCGATGCGCGAACATTGGGAGATGGGCCTCGAGGATACCGAGCGCACGCTGCGCCACAAGAAGTGGCTGATGCTGCCGACCAATGCCGACGGCGTCACCATCCACGATCTGCATCGCGAAGATCCGACCTGAACTTTCAGGCCGGAAACGGCTGGCTCGGAATACTGAGCCCGGTTCAGAATCTTAGATTGGCGCCGGTCCGCAGCAAGAGCCAGTAGAACGGCCGGTCGCCCCACGATCAGCAGCACCAGCTCGAAACAAGATCAGATGCGATGCGTCGTTCATTACGGCCATCCGAATTGCAGCGATCATAGCCCAGCCCTGGAAAACAAGACGGCGCCAACTTGGCGCCGTCTGTACTGTCGTCGCTTAAGTCGCCCGCTCAGAACACTTGACGCAAGACGATGAACAGCACGAAGGCGAGCGCGATCGAGCAAGGCAGGGTCAGCACCCAGGCGAGCAGCAGATTGCGAACCGTCGACCATTGCAGGCCCGAGCCGTTCGCCGCCATCGTACCGGCGACGCCGGATGACAGCACATGGGTCGTCGACACCGGCAGACCCAGACGGTCGGCCATGCCGATGGTGACCATCGCGACGAGTTCGGCGGCAGCGCCCTGGCCGTAGGTCAGGTGGCTCTTGCCGATCTTCTCGCCGACCGTGACGACGATGCGTTTCCAGCCGACCATGGTGCCCAGGCCAAGCGCCAGTGCCACCGCGACCTTCACCCATATCGGGATGAACTTCGTCGCGTTGTCGACAGCCTTGTGATAATCGGTGACCGCCTTGAGATCGGCGGCCTCCATCGGCAGCAACTGCTTCTTGTCGATCAGTTTCAGCGCCTCGCCGATCAGATAGATGTCGTTGCGGGCGTTGCTCACCAGATCGGTCGGCACGGTGTCGACCGAAGCGTAAGGCTGCAGCTCGGCCGTTGTACTATGGATGTAGCTCTGCAGCGCGACGGTCGTCTTGTCGCTCCAGGTCCGGGTGCGCACGGCATCCTGCACGGCTGCCTTGGCATCCTTCGCGTCGGCGACGGTGGCACCGGGCTTCACATATTTGCCCAGCGCGGTCTCCACGCTGACCGAAGCCGATTTGTAGGCTTCGAGATAGTTGATGTCGGGGGTACGGTTCAGCGCATAGGCGGTCGGCACCACGCCGATCAGGATCAGCATGATCAGGCCCATGCCCTTTTGTCCGTCATTGGAGCCATGCGCGAAGCTGACGCCGGTGCAGGTGAAGATCAGCAGCGCGCGGATCCACCAGGGCGGCGGCGCATTGCCCTTCGGCGCCTCGTAGAGCGCCGGATTGCGGACGAGAAGCTTCATCGCATAGAGCAGGATCGCGGCGGCGAAGAAGCCGATGATCGGCGACACCAGCAAGGTCACGCCAACATTGGTCGCCTGCGACCAGTCGACGCCGCTGGTGGCGCTGCCGGCAGGTGCCATGAACTGGTTGGCAAGGCCGACGCCGATGATCGAGCCGACCATGGTATGCGAGCTCGACGCCGGCAGGCCGAGGAACCAGGTGCCGAGGTTCCACAGGATCGCGGCCACCAGCAGTGCGAACACCATGGCGAAGCCGGAGGAAGAGCCAACCTGCAGGATCAGTTCGACCGGCAGCAGCGACAGGATGCCGAAGGCGACCGCGCCGCTGGAGGTGAGAACGCCGAGGAAATTGAAGGCGCCGGACCACATGACGGCGAATTCCGCCGGCAGGGAGCGCGTGTAGATGACCGTCGCCACCGCATTGGCGGTGTCGTGGAAACCATTGACGAACTCGAAGCCGAGCGCGATCAGCAAGGCGATGCCGAGCAGGATCCACGGCACGGTCTTGGCCACCGCTAGATCCTGGCTCAGCGCGTAGCCGACATAGACCACGCCGACCAGCACCAGCATACCGAAGGCCGGCAGGAACCACTTCGCGCCGCCCGAACTGTCCAGCGGATGATCCGGCCTCGGAATGCCCGCCTCACTGGAAACTATGTCCACCATGTCCCACTCCTGTTGCATTGCAGCAAAGAACTGGAAAAGACGCTATGTCCGGACGATGAACCCTGTGTGACGCCGGGAGAGGCTCTGCCTTGCGGGGGGTCTCCTTCAAGCGGGACCGGAGCGTGTCTTTAGGATCGCCGCGCCAAGCGCGATCGACCAGGGGTCTTCGGACTGGCGCTATTTGGCGATGTCGAGAAGTGACGATACCAAGAGTTCCCGTTCGTCCTTCGACAGCACGTCCGAATCGAACAGGTTCATGCTGCGCAGTCCTTCGATGGCGAGATAGCAGACCAGCAGCGATTTGAGGTCCGGCGCCTCGCCCTTCAGGCGCTCGAAAAGCTGCCGCTTGAATGTCTTTATCGGCGTCATGAAATCGGGATCCTCGGCGATCGCGGAAAAGATCCAGGATGCCGACGGCTGCTTCTCCTCGCAATCCTCTGCCGACAGCCTGATATAGACGGCGAGGGGATTTTTGCCATTGTCGTTGCTGTTCGCGGTTTCCAGCGCTTGCTCGAAATCGCGCAGATAGTCTTCGACGAGGCCCTGCATCAATTTGGCCTTGGTCGGGAAATTGTAGAGCAGCCCACCCTTCGACACGCCGGCGCGGCTGGCGACGGCATCGAGCGACAGGCTACCGGGCCCGGATTCCCGGGCAACATCAGCCGCCGCAGCGAGAATCTTCTCGCGCGAGTTCGGTCTTTGGGCTTTCATGGCGCCTCCCATCGCAAGCTTAGGCCCAATTGACAAGACCGTCCAGACGGTACAGTAAGACCGCCACCATTGGAAATCGGGACCCGCAGTCGGTATGTGTCCCGATGTCCGTGCTACGCGCCGGATTTTCGACTGAGGGGACTTCCTTGTTCAAGCGCATACTCCGTATCTTTATCATTATTGTGGTCCTTGCCGTGCTCGTCATTGTGGTCGGCGGCATCGTCGGCTTCAACTTCCTGCGCGACAACGGCATCAAGCAGTATTTCGCCACCATGAAGCCGCCGGCGGCGACCGTGTCGACGACCATCGTCAAGCCGTCGAGCTGGACGCCCGGCGTCGAGGCGATCGGTACGGTGCGGGCCGTGCGCGGTGTCGACCTGACGGTCGAGACCGCCGGCATCGTCAAGGAAATCCCTTTCCATGCCAACCAGAAGGTGACGGCCAATGCGGTGCTGCTGCAACTCGACGACGCCGTCGAGCGCGCCGATCTGGATGCGCAGAAGGCGCAGGCGGCGCTCGATCAGACCACGCTGACCCGCGCCATCGAACTGACAAAGCGTGGTGTCGGCTCCGACTCGACGCTGGACACCGCGCGCGCGGCGGCGTCCGCTTCGGCGTCCCAGGTCACCAGGCTGCAGGCCGTGCTCGACCAGAAGCAGCTTACCGCGCCTTTCACCGGCACGGTCGGCATTCCGAAGATCGACCTCGGCCAGTACCTGTCGCCCGGCACCGCGGTGGTGACGCTGCAGGACCTCGACACGATGCGAGTCGACTTCTCGGTTCCCGAACAGCAGCTGCCGCTGCTCAAGATCGGCCAGACGGTCCGCCTGGGCCTTGGCGGCAGCGACAACATGCCCTTTGCCGGTGCCATTCGCGGCATCGACCCCAAGATCGACCCCTCCAGCCGGCTGGTGAACATCCGGGCGGAAGTCGCCAATCCCGACGGCAAGCTGACCCCCGGCCAGTTCGTACAGGTGCGCGTCGAACTGCCGGAGGAGCAGAACGTGCTGTCCCTGCCGCAGACGGCGCTGACCACCAGTCTCTATGGCGACTACATATTCGTGGTGCAGCCGGCGAAACCCGCCGGCGCTGCCCCGGCGCAGCCAGCCAAGCCGGAAGGAAAGCCAGCCGCGGCGGCCACCGACAAGCCGGCTGACGCCAAGCCTGCAGACGCTAAGCCTGCAGACGCAATGAAGCCGGCCGATGCCATGAAGCCGGCGGCTGATGCCACCAAGCCGGCAGACGCAGCCAAGCCAGCAGCGACCGATCCGGCCAAGCCGGCGGCGGAAGGCGACAAGCCCGTGTTGGTGCTGTCGCAGGTCTTCGTCAAGCCCGGCCGCCGCAATCAGGGCATGGTCGAGATCGTCGAAGGGCTGAAGGCCGGAGACGAGGTCGTCACCGCGGGCCAGAACCGCCTCTTCAACGGCATGACCGTCAACGTCGACAACACCATCGACCCGACCAAATCGGCGAACAAGCAGGCCGACCAGCAATGAGCTTTTCCGATCTCTTCATCCGCCGGCCCGTTCTTTCGACAGTCCTTGCCTGCATGATCCTGCTGCTCGGTTTCCAGGGCATCTTCAACCTGTCGATCCGGCAGTATCCGAAGGTCGACGAAACGGCGATCACCATCACGACGGCCTATCCGGGCGCCAGCGCCGACCTGATCCAGGGCTTCATTTCCGCCCCGATCGCGCGCGCCGTCGCCTCGACCGAGAACATCGACTACGTCACATCGTCCAGCCGTCCGTCCTCCAGCACCGTGACGGTGCAGATGAAGCTCGGCTCCAACCCTGACGTGGCGCTGACCGAAGTGCTGTCCAAGGTCCAGGGCGTGCGCGGCACCTTGCCGGACGCCTCCAAGGACCCGGTCATCGTCAAGGGTACGGGTCAGCAGTTCGCGATGATGTACATCTCGATGCAGAATCCGAACATGACCAAGGAGCAGCTGACCGAATATATCGAGCGCGTCATCAGGCCCCGCATGTCGACCGTCGAAGGCGTCGCCGATGTGCAGATCTTCGGCGCCCAGGAATACTCGATGCGCGTCTGGATCGACCCGGTCAGGCTTGCCGCGCGCGGCGTGACGGCAGCCGAAGTGCTGACGGCGATCAACAATTCCAACTTCCTGTCGGCGCCGGGCAACACCCAGAACGAATATGTTGTCTCTTCGATCACCGTGCGCTCGACGCTGCAGACACCGCAGGCCTTCGCCGAGCTGCCATTGCGCTCGACCGACGGCAATGTCGTGCGCCTGCGCGACGTGGCTCGTGTCGAACTGGCAGCCGCGAACACCGACACCAGGGTCTCCTTCAACGGCAAGCCGGGGACCTTCCTCGCCATCTTCCCGACCCCGGCGGCCAACCCGCTGACCACTGCGGCGGCGCTCACCAAGCTCGTCCCGCAGATCCAGGAAACGCTGCCCAAAGGCATGACGATCGAGGTCGTCTACGACGCGACCGGGCAGATCAGCGCCTCGATCGACGAGGTGTTCAAGACCATCGCCGAGGCGGTTGCCATCGTCGTCGTCGTCATCCTCCTGTTCCTCGGCTCGTTCCGCTCGGTGATGATGCCGATCATCACCATCCCGCTGTCGCTGATCGGCGTCTGCTTCCTTCTGTTCGCGGTGGGCTATTCGATCAACCTTCTGTCGCTGCTGGCCATGGTGCTGGCGATCGGTCTTGTCGTTGACGACGCCATCGTGGTGGTGGAAAACATCCATCGCCACATGGAAGAAGACAACATGCCGCCCATGCAGGCGGCCTTCAGCGGCATGCGTGAGATCGCGTCGGCCATCGTCGCCATGACCATGACGCTGGCGGCGGTGTTCGCGCCGCTGGCCTTCACCGGCGGCCTGACCGGCGCCCTGTTCCGCGAATTCGCGGTGACGCTTGCCGGGTCGGTGGTATTGTCGGGCGTCATTGCCATCACCATCACGCCGATGATGTCGGCGCGCCTGCTGAAGCCCGGCAATGCCGGTCGTTTCCAGCGTATCGTCGACGGCACCTTCTCGCGCGTCGAGCACGTCTATGAGCGCGCCGTCACCGGGTCTCTGAACTATCGCCCGCTGACGCTGCTCATCGTGCTGGCGCTTGTCGGCGTGACCGGCTTCATGTTCACCAAGACCTCGACGGAACTGGCGCCGGAAGAGGACCAGGGCTTCCTGCTCTCGCTCGTGACGGCGCCGCGCTATGCGACTTCCGATTACACCGAGACCTATGTCAACCAGATCCTGGGCCTGGTGAAGGATATTCCCGAAACCCGGGCGCAGTTCTCGGCCGTCGCGTTCGGCGGCACGACCAACAGCGCCTTCGTCGGTTTTGCCTTCAAGGATTGGGCGGAGCGGAAGCGCAATTCGAAGCAGCTGCAGGCCGACATCACGGCTCGCATCGCCAAGGTGGCGGGCGTCCAGGCGTTTGTCTTCGCGCCGCCGACGTTGCCGGGCTCCGGCGGTGGCTTGCCCATCTCCATGGTGGTGCGCTCGATCGGCGATTCCGCTCAGGTGTACGAGGAAGCCGAGAAGATCAAGAACAAGGCGCAAGCCTCGGGCCGCTTCATCGTCGTGCAGAATTCGATGGCCTATGACGCACCACAGGTAACGGTGACCATCGACCGCGACCGCGCCGCCGCGCTCAACCTGCCGATCGCCGATATCGGCCGGACGCTGACGCTTTTGGTCGGCGGCGCCGAAGTGGCGCAGTTTGACCGCGACTCCAACAGCTATGACATCATCCCGCAGGTGCCGCAGGAGTTCCGCGACAACCCCGAAAAGCTCGGCGAATACTTCGTGCGCAGCGTAACGGGCGAGATGGTGCCGCTGTCGGCCGTGGTGAAGATTTCGACCAATGCCTCGCCGGCGGCGATCGAGCAGTTCAACCAGTTGAACTCGTCGACGATCTCGGCGCTGCCATTGCCCGGCGTCACCACGGGCGACGGTTTGAAAGTCCTCGAGGACATTGCCAGGGAGAGCCTGCCCGATACCTTCTTCATCGACTATTCCGGCCAATCCCGGCAGGAGAAGGAACAGGGCAACACGATCCTGATTGCTTTCGGCGCGGCCGTCATCGTCATCTACCTGGTGCTGGCGGCGCAGTTTGAAAGCTTCCGCGATCCGCTGATCATCATGATGGCGGTGCCATTGTCGATCTTCGGCGCGATCGTGCCGCTCAATCTGGGCCTCGGCACGCTCAACATCTATACCCAGGTCGGCCTGATCACGCTGATCGGCCTGATCACCAAGCACGGCATCCTGCTGGTCGAATTCGCCAACCAGCAGCGCGAAATCCACGGCATGCGGCGGCGTGATGCCATCATCGCCTCGGCCAAGGTGCGCCTGCGGCCGATCCTGATGACGACGGCGGCGATGGCGCTGGGCGTGGTGCCGCTGATCGTTTCCAGCGGCGCCGGTGCCGCGGCCCGCTATTCGATGGGCCTGGTCATCTTCACCGGCATCCTGGTCGGCACCATGTTCACGCTCTTCGTCGTGCCCATGTTCTACACCTTCATCGCCAGCAAGGACCTGCCGAATCTGGCGGAAAAGCCGGATCCGAAGCTGATGCCGGCACTGCCGAGCTGAGGCGCAAGGCGCAAGAAACAAAAAGAGGCCGGGATTTTCCCGGCCTCTTTTTTTGGCGGTCGCTCCAGCAACTCCGGCACATGTCCGAATGCGGCAACCTGCCTGCTACTTGACGATGACGATGCTGGTGTTGGCTGGACCGAAGGTCTCGACGAGCTGGTAGAAATCGGCGGCATTGTCCGGATGCAGCCGTACGCAGCCATGCGAGGCCGGCTGGCCGAGACGCTTGATGGCATAGGTGGCGTGAACCGCGTAGCCGCCGCTGAAAAAGACCGAATGCGGCATCGGCGCGTTGTCGTACTTCTTCGAATACCACATCTCATGCATGCGCGTCGGCTTGAACGAGCCGGTCGGCGTGACATGCGCCCTGTCGCCGGTGGAAACCTTCCAGGCGAACGTCGGCCGGCCGTCGACCGAGACTTCCATGACCTGCTGCGACAGTGAAACGCGCGCCACGATGCTGTTGGCGGCACGAGCGGCGTTGGCGCCGAACAGAAGCGGGCTGCCCATGAGCGCCGCGGCGGTGATGTTGATTAGTTTTGCGGAAATGGTGGTGCGCATGACGTCCCTCTCTCTGCCGGCCGGCCGGCTCCAATTCGATGAGCGGCTTATCCATGCGGCATGTTTCGGAGGGATTTCGCGAAATGCTCGTTTGTGTTTCGAATTTGTTTCCTCTGGTTAACAAGCCGGCCCGCATCGTCGGCATTGCCCGCACCCCAAATAAGGGATCGAGAACGACGCACATAGGTATTCGCCCCGAAACGAAAGTTCGAACTCCCACCATATGAAAGGATCTAGGCCGGTTTCGAAACCAAACTGCAACAAAGCGCGGATTTGGCGGCATGATCCGGATACGGACCGGAGGCAAAAGTTGACGCAACGAAAACAGACGGCAACGACCATGGGAACGAAAACGAACACGCGGTCCTGGCTCTTCAGGATCAGCATCGCTGCGGCGACCATCGGCGGCGTCGGCACCATTGCCGGCGGGCAAGTGGCGAAGCGGGCGGCGATGAGTTCGAGTGAGATTTCGACCCTGCACGTCGCTCTGTTTTGCGCCACGGTCTGGATCGTTTCCAGCCTGCGCATCGCCCGGTTGAAGGCCCTCTGGCGGGTTGGCCTTCGGCTGCTGGCATTGCGCGGCCCCTCCGGCAACTTGCTGCCGAGAGGACCGAAGGCCCGCGCCGCGACGGGGGGCTCCGTGGGCGGCGCGGGCACTTCGGGAGTTTCCTGAAGCGACCCGCGACACAATCATCTTTTTGGGGAATTCCGATCATGAAAACAAGATTCGCAGCTTCCGTGCTTTCCGCGCTGCTCTACGCGCAGGGCCTGCTCGGCTTTGCCGCTCTCGCCAGCGTGCTCCTCAAGGAGCGCGCCCACGCAAGCGAGTTCGCCGCCGGCGGCGACATGGCCTCGGGCCCGTCATTGCTGGTGGTGCGCTGAACCTGGCGGGCATCGGCGCGGAAATGGAAAGTCCGATGCTGATCAGGGGAACCAGCTGGAAAAGACAGCCGTCAGTCGGCGAACTGCCGTGGCGGATCGAACCTGTAGCCGGCGCCGCGTATGGTGGTGATGGTCTCGGTGTCGAGCTTGCGGCGCAGCCGCACGATACGCGAGTCGATCGAGCGATCGAAGGCGTCGGCATTCTCGGCCGGCGCGGCGGCGATAATGTCGTCACGCGTCAGCACCTTGCGCGGGCTCGCCAGGAACAGCCTGAGCAGCGCCACCTGGCCGGGCGAGAGCTGCTCCTGCGTACCCGAGCGATGCATGACGATCGCCGATCTCAGATCGACGGTCGCGTTCTCCAGCACGATCAGTTCCTGGGTGCCCCTGCCGCGCCGCGAAAGCAGGCCGCCGACACGCGCGGCGAGTTCCCTGACATTGAGCGGACTTTCGACGACGTCGGCGGCGCCGAGTTCGAGCGCCAGCACCTTGTCGAGGAGATCGGCCGGCCGGCATATCAGGATGAAATCCGGTCCATGCTCGCCGCCCCCGCTTTGGCCGCCCCCACCTTGGCCGCCATAACGCCTGAGCAAATCCCGCCCTTCCGCCTGGCTGAGGCTGTCCCCGACGACGACGACATCGATGCCTCCGCCCGCCAGCAGCGATTCCGCCTCCCAGGGCTGCCGCGCCTGGCGCACGTCATGGCCGCGCCGCTCGAGATGGTCGGCAAGCTCGGTCGCCACGACGTCGGCGACGGAAACAAGCGCGATGACGGCTCGTGCGGCCATGTTTTCCAACCGTTCCCTGGCAACCGGATATGAGTGCTGGACATCATGTTTATACCCAATCTACTTTCCACTGAAAGTGGGAGCGAGAGCATCGTGCGGGCAAGAATTGTCATCGTCGAGGACGAGCCCGACCTGAGGGACGCGGTCGCCGAGTATCTCGGCGCCGCCGGCTATGACGTGGCGACCGCGGAAACCGCAGCCGCCGCGCGCAGCCTGATCGAGACGCAGCCCTTCCATCTGGCCATCCTCGACATCGCCATGCCGGGCGAGGATGGCCTGTCGCTCGGCCGCTGGCTGCGCTCGAAAATGCCGATCGGCATCATCTATGCGACCGCCGCCGGCACCGCGCTCGACCGCATCGTCGGGCTGGAGCTTGGCGCCGACGACTATATCGTCAAGCCGTATGAACTGCGCGAAGTGCTGGCCAGGGTGCGTAGCGTGCTGCGCCGTGTCCCGCAGCCGACGGAGCCGCAGGAAGGGAAAGCCAGGACCGACCGCCGCTCCGTCGCTTTCGGTTCCTTCCAGGCCGATCTCGACGGCAGGCTGGTCACCGGCGCCAACGGCACGGTGATCGACATGGCCAAGAGCGAGTTCGACGTGCTGGAGGTTTTCCTGACCCGCGCCAACCGGCTGCTGACCAGGGCCGCGATCTCCGAGGCGATCGGCTTCACCGAGGATCCGGAATCATCGCGCGCCGTCGATATCCGCATCATGCGGCTGCGCAAGAAGATCGAGACTGATCCGGCCAACCCGAAATTCCTGCGCACGGTGCGCGGCGAAGGCTATATCTTCTCGCTGCCGACCGGCGACGGCAACTGAGCGTCGGACCCACAGGGTTTGCACTCCGCAGCCGTCGCCAGCCGATCGAATTGACGTGACTCTGGAATGACGGCTGACAATGACGGGCGAGACAGCAAGCACGGATATGCAGGGCTTCAGGCAAGGCGCGGCCATGGCGGCCGTGCGTGTCGTGCGCCGGCTGCGCGAGGCCGGCGACTGGCAGCGCGAAATGGACGGCATACTGGCAACGCTGTGCGACGCCATGGAGTGCCAGCGCGGTATCCTGTTCCGCCTGCGCGAATTACCCGGCCAAGGTTTCGCCCAGTCGGTCGCCGCCTACTGGATCGACCCCGATTTCGGCGGCGAACTGGCCTCACCGACCGTCATCATGCAGTCGATCGTCAATTCGGATCCGCTGCTGGAGCGGCTGGCCGAGGATGAGCGACAGGGCAAGGTCTTCGCCGGGCACACGCGCGATCTCGAAGGGTTCCTGAGAGCCGATTTCGAAAAGCAGAACATCAAGTCGTTCCTGTCGGTATCCGTCTTCGCGCACGGCCATCTGTGGGGCACGCTCGCCGTCAATGATTGCGTCGAGGAGCGTGAATGGACCGACGAGGAAGAGGCGACGCTGCACATCATCGCGCTCGCCATCGGCGACGCCATCGAACACTCCCCCTCCGACGCCCACGCCAGCGAGGTGATCCGCCGCACCATGCTGCAGGCCTCGCTCGATGCCATCATCGTCATCGACGAGGCCGGGTCGATCATCGAATTCAATCCGGCCGCGGAAAAGATGTTCGGCTTCCAGCGCAGCGACATTCTCGGCAAGGACCTGCTCGACACCGTCGTTCCGGAATACTACCGCAAGGGTTATGCCTCGGGCGCCGACTACATGTCCGGCCGCGGAGCGCCGATGGTCGGCCAGCGGCTCGAGACGGTGACGCAGAATGCCGCCGGCGAGGTCTTCCCAATCGAGCTGACGGCGACCGAGATGCGGGTCGCCGACCGCCGGCTGATCTTCGGCTCCATCCGCGACTTGCGCGAGAGGCTGCGCGCCGAGGAGGAGATCAACCGGCAGCGCGAGAAGCTGCACCAGAACGAGAAGATGGCTGCGATGGGCTCGCTGCTCGCGGGCGTTTCGCACGAGCTCAACAACCCGCTGGCGGTTGTGGTCGCGCAATCGACGCTGCTGCATGAATTCGCCTCGGACCCGCAGACCAAGGTCCGTGCCGAAAAAGTGCGCGCCGCCGCCGAGCGCTGCGGGCGCATCGTCAAGAGCTTCCTGTCGATGGTCCGCCTCCATCCCGCGGCGCAGACCGAGACCGATCTCAACCAGATGATCCGCGCCGCTCTCGAGGTGACCGCCTACGGCGCGCGCTCGAGCGGCATCATCATCGACACCGATTTCGCGCCAGGTCCCCTGCTGGCCATGGCCGACGCCGACCACGTGACGCAGGTGGCGGCCAATTTCCTCATCAACAGCCAGCATGCCCTGGCTGGCATCGCCGGCGACCGGCTGATCAAGGTGCGGAGCTTCCGCGGCGACCGGGGCAATCCCTGCTTCTCGGTCGAGGACAACGGGCCCGGCATTCCCGAAGCCATCCGTTCGCGCATTTTCGAATCCTATTTCACCACCAAGCCGGTCGGTGTGGGCACCGGGATCGGCCTGTCGATTTCGAAATCCATCATCGAGCGGCACAACGGCAATGTCTGGTTCGAGGAAGTGCAGCCGAGAGGCGCGCGTTTCGTCGTCCAGTTGCCGGCCATCTCGGCGGGCATCGCCGCCGCTGGCGAAAGCCAGCCACGATCGAGCGGCCTGCGCCATGCCCTGATCATCGATGACGAGCCTGACGTCGCCGGTTCCTTGTCCGACATTCTCGAATTGATGGGCATCAAGTCGCGGATCGCGCCAGTGTGGGAATCGAGCGCCGCCACCTTGAGCGGCCACATGCCGCCGGACATCGTCTTTTCGGATCTGCGCATGCCCGGCACATCAGGCATTTCGATCTACCGCGAACTGCTCGCCGAGCGCCCCGACCTGGCGCGGCGCTTCGTGCTGGTCACCGGCGACCTCATCGGCGCGAAGGCGGAAATCGAAGCCTTGCCGGCGCAGCAGCGGCCACAGATCCTCGAAAAACCGTTCAGCACGCTGGATGTGCGTAGCGTGCTTTCGACCATTGCCGAGCAGGCCGCGTTGAAAGCTTAAAAAGAGGCCCCCGGCCGACATCGCGGCGGGAGCCGAAGGGAGCGCTGGAGGACGCTCGGGGAGGTCAGGGCATGATCCCCAAACGCGAACCGGCTTTCGGGATCATGCCAGGCAAATCCAGAGACAGAAATCAGAAGATGTTGGGCGTGCTGGTCAGCGGCGCGGCGTTGGCGATCATCCGGATCGCGCGGGCCTTGTGCGTTCCGGACTGCTCGGCAATGGCGCGCAAGCAATCCACGCTCTCGGCGCCCCAGGCCTGCCCCTTGCAGGCGAAATCGATCGCGGGCATCGGCAGGCGCGCCGTCGTGGTCGTGGTCGGCGCCCCATCGACGATGTTGGCGGGCGGGTTCAACGAAGCGAAGGCTGGGCCGACCGTCGGCGTGAACGCCATGCCGGCGAAGGCGCAAGCAGCCAACGCCATGAACATTGCCGTCGGGTGGTCGCTGGCACGCTGGCGAAGCGCCAGCTTCGGGCGGCGGTCAGCGCGCTCCGGAGCCTGAAAGCGGTTGCTGCTGGTGATCTGGACTTTCGCATGCATCATCATCCCCTTCGTTGATTTTTTTGCGATAAAACGAATTTAATCGCGCTTTGTAACGGTGCAAAGGTGACGAGAACCCGGCAATGTAACGGGATTGAAACATCGATACGGGCAAAAACGGTCAGAATCCGGCATCGACTATCTAGAGTCGAGATGGCGGTTGCCCTGCCTGCACCGCAGGCGGCCGACGCGAACGGCAGGGCTTTTTCTTGCCAGCGGAATACTTGTCCGAGGGGCGCGATTTGCAGCGTGAACGGGCGACGGGTGGAGGTTATGGAACTCTGGCTAACACCCGGATTTTCCGGGGTTTTCAAAGTCCGCGGCGCAGCAAGATTCCGCTGGAACCGGGGCTGACATTTTCGCCGCGAAACCTGCCAATTTCCACAAATCATTGCATTTCAACGCAAAATATGATTATATTGAATGCATATTCAATAAAAAGAAGAGACGTTTCATGAACCCGCACCTCCGTGACGTGGCAATCCCGAACGATTGGGACCGGCGGGGATTGCCAGGCTGGAGTTACCATTCCACCGCCCTTCTCGAACTGGAGAAGGAGCATGTCTTCCGCAATCATTGGCAGATCGCCGGGCATGTCTGCGACATACCTGGCGCTGGCGATTACCTCACCATGGATGTCATAGGCGAGCGCGCGCTGATCGTGCGCGGCAAGGACGGCGTCGTGCGCGGCTTCAACAACATGTGCCGCCACCGCGGCAGCCGCGTCGTGGCCGACAGCCAGGGCAATTGCAAGAACGCGCTGGTCTGCCCGTTCCATGGCTGGGTCTACAATCTCGACGGTACGCTGCGCGGCGCCGCCCGCCCGCGCTCCTTCCCCGATCTCGACAAGACCGAGTTCGGCTTGATGCCGCTCGATCTCGAAGTCTGGATGGGCTTCATCTTCATTCGCTTCCGCAATGGCGGGCCACAGCCTTCCGTCGCCGAACTGTTGAAGCCGATCGAACCCGAATTCGCGCATTACAAGGCCGCCGACATGGTGCCGTCCTGGGGTATCTGGACCCAGAAGACACCGGTCAACTGGAAGTCGGTGCGCGATGTCGACAATGAAGGCTATCATGTCGCCATGGCGCATCCGGCCCTGCAGGATCTCTACGGCGCCACCTATTTCGACGAGCCGTTCATCAACGGCGTCTCGCGCTCCTTCGCCACCTACAATCCGCATGCCGGCCGCCGCTGGAGCGTCAGGAACTACGTCAAGATCGCGCCGGAGCCGACGCACCTGCCGGACCACCTCAGGAAGGCCTGGGTCTATTACGGCATCTTCCCGAATGCCGTTCTGTCGGTGATGCCGGAATCGGTGCAGTTCTATCAGGAGTTTCCGCTGTCGACGGGTGAGACGCTGCTGCGTGGCGCCATCTATCGCTACCGCGACGAAAGTCGCGAGCAGGCAGCCGCCCGCTATCTCTCCTTCCGCATCGATCGTGACACCATGTCGGAAGATGTGCAGCTCTCGGTCTGGTCGAACGAATCCATGCTGTCCGAGGCCTTCGAGGGTTTCTACCTTTCCGACCTCGAATATGGCGTGCGCACCCACCACGACCATCTGCGCAAGCAGATTCCGGTGCTCGGCCTGGAAACAGCGCCGGAAGAAAAGGACATGTGGAACCTGAACGACGCGCTGCGGTCACGAGGGTAAGAACGCTGGTAATTGGCGAAGCCGCCGATGATAGCGCCCCTCTCCCCGTCTCTATACGGGAGAGGAGCCGGTCCACCCTCCGCAGCTGCAGCGCAGCTGCTGCGGAGGACGGGCAGGCAGGCAGGCAGGTGAGGGGCAGCGCCGGCTTGCGAGATTAGAAAATCATCTTGGAAGCAGATAACATGGCCAACCAGCAAGGCTGGCGCCGCCCCTCATCCGCCCTCCGGGCACCTTCTCCCCGTGAAACGGGGAGAAGGAGGAAACTCACCCCCGCCACACGCCCTCTTTCCTAAGATCATCCATGGTGCGCGAAATGCCTTCGCGCAAGATGCCGACCATGTCGTCGATCTGCTCTCGTGTAATGATCAGTGGCGGCGACATCACGCACATGTTGATCAGTGGCCGCACCAGCAGGCCAAGTTCGTGGCAGTGTGCATCGATGCGTTTGCCGACATCCTTGTCGAGCTGCAGTGGATCCCTGCTTTCGCGGTCGGCGACGCATTCGACGCAGCCCATCAGCCCCACGCCGCGCACTTCGCCGACCAGCGGCAGCTCTTCCAGCGTCTTCAGCTGCGCCTGGAAATAGGGCGCGACCTCGAGCGTATGGGCAAGCACGCTTTCCTCCAGCAGGTCGAGATTTTTCAGCGCCACCGCACAGCCGACGGGGTGGCTGGTGTAGGTCAGGCCATGGCCGAACATCGCATCGGGATGGTTGGAACGGCGCAATTCCTCCAGCAGCCGCTCGGAAATGATGACGCCGCCAAGCGGGAAATAGCCTGAGGTGATGCCCTTCGCGAAGGTGATCATGTCGGGGTCGATGCCGAACACGTCGCCCGAGGCAAAGACGTGGCCCAGGCGTCCAAAGCCCGTCACCACTTCGTCGGAGATATAGAGGATATCATTGTCGCGGCAGATCTCGCGGATGCGCCTGAGGTAGCCGTCGGGCGGAATGATGACGCCACCGGATGCTTGTATGGGTTCGCCGACGAACGCGCCTATTCTGTCGGCGCCGACGCGCGCGACCGTGTCGCGGAACTGGTCGACGAGGAGATCGGTGAAGGCGGCAAGGCTCATGCCTTGCGGGCGCCGGAACGGGTCGGGCGAGGAGAGCTTGACCACCAGTTCGTCGGCGCCGTCCATCCAGTCGCGGTCGCGCGGACGGCCATTGAGCGAGGCCGACAGATAGGTCGAGCCGTGATAGGCGCCGCCGCGGCTCAGGATCAGCTTCTTTTCCGGCCGGCCCCGCACATTGTTGTAGAACTGCATGAAACGCAGCGCCGTCTCGACGGCCGAGGAACCGCCGGTGGTGTAGAAGACGTGGCTGAGGTCGCCAGGCGCATGGCCGGCGATGCGTCTGGCTAGCTCCGCCGACGGCGCGTTCATCGTGTACCAGGGCGTGTTGTAGGACAGCGCCATCGCCTGGTCGTACATCACCCTGGCGAGTTCCTCGCGACGATGGCCGACATTGACGCACCACATGCCGGCAGGGCCGTCAATGAGCCGCTTGCCGGTATTGTCGGTGATGTAGATGCCATCGCCCTCGCCGATCAGCGCGCGTGCCTCGGTGCCGAGGGAACCGGCATAAGGCCAAGGCTGGATGAGATGACGCTTGGCCAGTTCGACCGCATCGTCGTCGCCAGGGCCAGCCGTTTCGCGTGCCTTCAGATCTCTCACAGCCGCCATCGTCGTCTCCACATCATCCCATCGAATTTGTCCGGGCATCAATCTGGTTCGCCACGGCGAAAATCGTCGCCCTGCTCACATGATTTTGAATGTCCGTTCAATCAATATTACAGAATTAGCGCTTGATTTCAATCCGCGGATGCGCGCATGATGAAAGAAAGCCGGCAAGGGGAACGAAAGCCGGCGCCAGTCCGATGGGATGCCGTATGGCGGGACAGTCCAGGCCAGCAACCGAGATCACACCCGGAGCCCTCCAATGACGGTGGCTGCGGAAGGGTCGCCCCCGTTGCGCATGACGCGGGTCAGACGAAATGCCCTTCTGCAATCAGAGCCCGTACAGGGCTTTGCCCTGATCAGCCCGACCTTCCTCTACGCGCTCATCCTGCTGGTCCTGCCGATCCTGGTGGTCATCGCCCACTCCTTCTGGACGCAGCACTACCTGACCATCGA
This sequence comes from Mesorhizobium sp. B3-2-1, assembly GCF_006439515.1. Lineage (NCBI taxonomy): Bacteria > Pseudomonadati > Pseudomonadota > Alphaproteobacteria > Hyphomicrobiales > Phyllobacteriaceae > Mesorhizobium > Mesorhizobium sp. B3-2-1. Next base: position 181,812 of record NZ_VFTI01000004.1, read on the forward strand.
CCGCACCTTCACACTGGAAAACTACCGCGTCGCGCTGGCCGAGCCGATCTACCGCGATCTCCTATGGCGCTCGCTCTACATCTCGCTGACGGTCAGCCTGTTCACCGTCGTCCTCGCCTACCCGATCGCCTACTTCATTTCCTTCCATGGCGGTCGTCACAAGAGCCTGTGGCTGTTCCTCATCACCATCCCGTTCTGGACCAGCTATCTCTTGCGCGTGATGTCGTGGAAGGTCATCCTGGGCTATAATGGCGTCTTGAATTCCGGCCTGATGGGCCTCGGCATCATCGACGAACCGTCGACAGCCTTGCTCTACAATTCGAGCGCCGTCATCATCACGCTTACTCATGCCTGGGCGGCCTTCGCCATCCTGCCGATCTTCGTGTCCCTGGAGAAGGTCGACCGCACACTGGTCGAAGCCGCCACCGACCTTGGCGATGGTCCCTTGCGCTCGTTCCTGCGCGTGACCTTGCCGCTGTCGGCGCCGGGCGTCATTTCCGCGGCGTTGATCGTCATGATCCCGACGGTCGGCGACTATGTCACGCCAAAGCTCGTCGGCGGCAAGGACGGCGTCATGATCGCCAACGCCATCCAGGCGCAGTTCGGCAAGGCCGCCAACTGGCCGCTCGGTGCCGCACTTTCCGTCACCACCATGCTGATCGTCTCCCTGATGGCCGGCGCCACGGTGCTGGTCATCCGCACCTTGCAAAGGATGGCGCGATGAGGGCGCGGCGCTTCCTGCCGGGCGGCTGGCTGTCGGCCTATGCGTTCCTTTACATCGTCTTCCTCTATCTGCCCGTCATCTTCCTGCCGATCTTCTCGATCAACACGGCGGCGACGCCGAAATTCCCGCTGACCGGCTTCACCTTGCAATGGTACGAGGACCTGCCGCGCACGCCGGCGCTGCTCGACGCCGCCTGGAACAGCCTGATCGTCGGCGTCTCGGCTTCCTTGCTCGCCACCGTGCTCGGCATCCTCGCCGCCCGCTCGATCACCCGCTACCGCTATCCCGGCCGCCGCGCCATCAACGGTCTGATCATGGCCCCGCTCGTGTTGCCCGAAGTGATCGTTGCCATCTCCATGCTGCTGGTGATGCTGCAGCTTGGCTTGAGCCTGTCGCTGTTCACCGTCGTGCTCGGCCACGTCCTGATCTGCATTCCCTATTCGATGACGGTGCTGACTTCCGGGTTCGAGGGTTTCGACCGCAGCCTCGAGGAAGCCTCCGCCGATCTCGGCGAGAGCGCGTTCGGAACTTTCCGGCGCGTGACGTTGCCGATGGTGGCGCCGGCGATCATTTCCAGCCTGCTGGTCTGCTTCACCATCTCGCTGGACGAATTCATCATCGCCTTCTTCCTCACCGGCACCGAAGCGACGCTGCCGATCTACATCTGGGGCCAGTTGCGCTTCGCGTCGAAACTGCCCGGTGTGCTGGCGCTGGGCACGCTGCTGCTGGTTGCCTCTTTCCTGCTGATGACAATTGCCGAAATCCTGCGTCGCCGCGCGGCCAGACGCACCCAGAACGAGGGAGGCCTCTATGCCTGAGCAGCCGCGGATCGAGCGCCCTCACGCGGACAGGATCCAATCCGAAAGACCGATGATCGAGATCCGCAACGTCACGCGCAGCTACGGAGCGTTCAAGGCGCTGGACGACGCCTCCCTGACCATCAGGGAAGGCGAGTTCTTCTCGCTGCTTGGCCCGTCCGGCTGCGGCAAGACCACGCTTTTGCGCATGATCGCCGGCTTCGACAATCCGACCAGCGGTTCGATCGCGGTCGGCGGCCAGCCCATGGAAGGCATCGCGGCGAACCGCCGGCCGACCAACATGGTGTTCCAGAGCTACGCGATCTTCCCGCACCTCAATGTCGAGCAAAACGTCGCCTACGGGCTGAAGCGGCTGAAGCTGCAGGGCGGCGAGGAGAAGCGCCGGGTTGAGGAAGCACTGGCGCAGGTCTCGCTCACCGGCCTCGGCAAGCGGCTTGCCACCGAGCTTTCCGGCGGCCAGCGCCAGCGTGTCGCGCTTGCCCGCGCCCTGGTGATGCGGCCAAAAGTTCTGCTGCTCGACGAGCCGCTGTCGGCGCTTGACAAGAAGCTGCGTGAGCAGATGCAAGTCGAGTTGCGCCGCCTGCAGCAGGCGGTCGGCATCACCTTCGTATTGGTCACCCACGACCAGTACGAAGCGCTCGCCATGTCCGACCGTATCGCCGTGATGTTCGGCGGCAGGATCGCGCAGGTCGCCTCCCCCAAGGAGATCTACCAGCGCCCGGTCGACCGCCAGGTCGCCGACTTCCTTGGCGGCATGAATTTCGTCAAGGCAGAGATCGTCGAGGAGAACGGCGCCACGCTGATCGTCGACACGCTGGGATTCGGTCGCATCAAGACCGACAAGCCGAAGGCTTTCATTCGCAACGGCGGCGGCGCGACGCTCGGCATCAGGCCCGAGCGGCTGCGCGTACTATGGGACAATGCGACAGCCAAATTCGAGGTCGCCGGCAAGGTAGTCGAACGCCATTATTTCGGCGAGATCACCCATCTGATCGTCGAGATCCCCGGCCTGGAAAAGCCGCTGTCGGTGACAGAGACCAACGATTTCGGCGCCGACGATATCCCGGTCGGCACCTCGATCCGCCTCGCCTATGATCCCGAAGCCCTGGTCGCGATGGCCGACTGAACATCGGCGATGATCCTGCGCGCCGCGATGCGTCCGGCCACGATCGCGCCTTCGACATAGCCCGGGAATGACGGCGACAGTTCCGACGAAGCGAAATGCACCGGCGGCGCACCGGCAAGAATGGTGCGCTCGGCATCCCTCGCCGTCACATCGACGATCAGGTCGCTATAGGCACCGCCGCTCCAGCCGTCATGCGTCCAGTCGCGGTGGTTGAAATCGAGGCTATCCGCCGCTTCCGGACCGAGCGCCTCCACAAGCCTCGTCGTCACCTGCGCCCGGAGATCCGCCTCGCCGAGTTCGTGCCAGCGCAGCGCCAGCGGCCCGCCAACGAAGACGACAAGCGCCGCATGATCGGAATCCCTGCTGGCGTCACAGGCAAACAGCCCCGGCAGGTCCCGCCACATCACCATTCCGCTCAAATCCCGCTCGCGCCAGAACGGCTTGGGATAGCGCACCAGGATCTTGATCACCGCGCCGCTTTCCCAGGCGCCGAGCGCCGTTTCCAGGGCTGCCGGCAAAGCGGGCGTAAAATCGAGCTTCGCGGCTGTCGCCGGCGGCACGGCGACCAGAACTTCGCGCGCTTCGATCACGCCATTGCTCGAGACGACACGAACCCTTGGCGGACCGCATTCGATGCGGGTGACCGGTTCACCAAGCCTCACCCGGCCGCCGAGGTCCTCGGCCAGATCATCGGCCACCGACTGCATGGTCTCGCGCAGGGAATATTGCAGCTCCGGCACCTCGTTGGTGATGCGCCGGTCATTGTCGATCAGATACCAGAGTGGCACTTTTTCCAACGCCAGGCACCACAGGCCTTCGATCATCGACCGGAAGACCGTCTTTGCCTCGCCCGCGTCATCCTGCCTCTCCAGCCACTCGGCAACGGTCAATCCCGCAATGGCAGGATCGTAGGGCTCGATCCTGTTCATGCGTTCGCGGATTGCCATCGAGGCGTGATAGGTCCGCTCGGCCCGGCCGACCGACATTGACGGGTAGGTGATGAAATCACCCTCGACGTAAGTCTCGACGAAGGTCTTGCCGCGAGCCCGCGCCAGTTCCATCAGCTGCGGCATGTCCTCGCACAGGAACTGGCCACCGCTGTCGATGCGCTCGCCAAGCCCGTTTCGCTTGGCCTCGACGCGGCCGCCGACACGATCGCGGGCTTCCACCACCACGAAATCTACGCCGGCGCGCTTCAATTCAATCGCGGCCGACAGACCGGTGAAGCCGGCCCCGACGATGACGACGTCGGTCCTTTCGGTCTTGTCGTTCAATAGCCAGCCTTGATCTTCTCGAACTCGTCGATCATGCGCTTCTTCAGCTCCGGCGGTACCGGCTGCTGGAACAGGGTCTTGTCGAGGAACTTGTCGAGATTGTCGAAGCCGCGGTCGGCCAGCACCTTGTGGTCGATATCAGCCATCCCGGCGCCATTGCCGTGGCCGTAGCCGAAGGTCTTGACCAAATAGTCCGACACGCCGGGCGCATTGACGGCGCTGAGGAAATCATAGGCCTCGTCGAGCTTGCCTGGCGCATCCTTCATCAGCACATAGCCGCACACCCATGTTGAAATCCCTTCCTTGGTCTCGCGGTTCATGGCGATCGGCAGGCCCTGTCCCTTCAGCGTCACGAAGGTCTCGTTCCAGCCCCAGACGAGATCGACCTCGTTGCCGATAAAGGCCTGATTGAGGTCGGTGTCGTCGGTCCAGTAGAAACGGATGTTCTTGTGCACGTCGCGCAGGAAAGCGGAAGCCTGCTTGAACTGGTCGTCGGTCATCCTGGTCCAGTCCTTGAGACCGATGACCAGGCTCGCCAGCGCATAGGCGTCGTCGACATTGTCGCCGATGGTGACGCGGCCCTTGAACCGCGGATCGGCGAAAATCCTGAGCGACTGTGCCTGTTCGGCCGTCACCTTGTCGGTACGGTAGAGCAGCGAGGGGTTGCCCCAGTCGAATGGCATGAACCAAGCCTCGCCGTCGGCGGTGACCGCGAGATCCTTCATCGCCATGATCCCGGGATTGAGGTCCTTCCAGCCGGCGATCCTGGATGTGTCGAGCGGCTGCAGCATGCCGGCCTCGCGCCACTTCACCACGCTTTGCGAGCAGGGGTGCGCGATATCGGCTTTGAAGCCCGCCCGCATCTTCTCGAAGGCCTCATCCTCGTCGCCGAAAAAGGCGAAGGTCGGCTCGGCGCCGTATTTGCTCGTGTAGGCCGGGTGGAGCAGCGGATCCTCATAGCCCGACCAGTCGAACACCACGAGGTCGCCGCCGCCTTCGGCGAGTGCGTAAACCGCGCCGGCGCCGAGCGTGCAGGCAGTGGCGATGACGAGGCGGCGAAGCACGGATTTCATGGCGCGAAAAACTCCCCCATCGCGAAAGATGTCGGGAGGGAGGTTAGGCAAATTCACGCGCTTTGGCGAGCCCATCCGCCGCCGCAGCGGCGCACGGACGGGCTCGACAGGCAGAGACTTAATAGCCCGCCTTGATCTTCTCGAACTCGGCGATCATCTTGAGCTTGAGATCGGACGGCAGCGGCTGCTGGAACAGCGTCTTGTCGAGGAATTTCTGCACGTCGTCATAGCCCTTTTCCTTCAGGACGGCCTGATCGACGCCGGCCATGCCCTTGGCATTGGCCTGGCCGTAGCCCCAGTCCTTGACAAGCACCTTGGCGATCTCCGGATCGTTGACCGCATTGAGATAGTCATAGGCCTTGTCGGTATTGCCGGGCGCATCCTTGAACAGCACATAGCCGCAGACCCAGGTCGAGATGCCTTCGGCCGTGTCCTTCTTCGACTTGATCGGCACGCCGGCGGCGACCGACTGCACGGTCGCATCGTTCCAGGCCCAGGCGAGGTCGACTTCGCCGCCGCTCAGAAGCTGGACGACGTCGGTGGTGTCGGTCCAGTAGGAGCGGACATTCTTGTGCACCTGGCGCAGGAAGTCGGACGCCTGTTTGAACTGGTCGTCGGTCATCTTGGTCCAGTCCTTCAGGCCGATAGCGAGGCTCGCCAGCGCATAGGCATCATCGACATTGTCGCCGATCGACACCCGGCCCTTGAACTTCGGATCGGCAAACGCCTTCAGCGACTGCACGTCCTTCTCGTCGACCTTGGAGGAATTGTAGGTTAGCTGTGTGTTGCCCCAGTCCCAGGGCATGAACCAGGCTTTTCCGTCATCGGTCGTTGCGAGATTTTTCATCGCCATGATGCCGGGATTGAGGTCCTTCCAGCCCGTGATCCTGGAGGTGTCGAGCGGCTGCAGCAGGCCAGCCTCGCGCCACTTCGTCACGCTCTGCGAGCAGGGATGGCCTAGGTCGGCCTTGAAGCCGGAACGGACCTTCTCGAACGCCTCGTCCTCGTCACCGAAGAAGGCGAAGGTCGGCGAATCGCCGTTCTTCTCGACATATTTCGGGTGGAAGCCCGGGGCCTCATACCCGGACCAGTCGAACACGATCAGGTCCTTGTCGGCGGCGATCGCCAGTGCCGCGGCCGAAGCCGCCAGTGCACCAGTCAGCGCAAGCGTCAGTGTCAGGCGTCTTGCCAGTGTCTTCATTGCTGTTCCATCCTCTGCGGTTTTCTTATGGCTTCGTCTTTTCTTATGATTTTGTTGGCCCGGCCGCCTTCCGCGGGTAGTGCTTCGGGAAAGCCACCGACAGGAATTCGTTCGCCGCCTGCAAAGAGGTCTCGCGGGTCGTGTTCTCGGTCCCCATCATCAGCCGCAGCCAAAGCCCTTCCAGCATGGCGCTAAGCGCCAATGCCATGACCTGCGGCTCATAGCCGTAGCCGCCGCTCTGCTTGAGCGTCGCGCAGAGTTCGATGAAGATGTCCTGATAGACAATATCGCGGGCGCTGCTCAACGCCTGGTAGGTCGGCCGCGACTTGGCCTCGCCCCAGAAGGCGCACCAGGCGGCAAGCTTGCGCTTGTTGCAGATCGAGCGGTCGAAATCTGCCGCGACCAGCGCCTGAAGCTGGTCGGCAGGATCATCGCCCGCCTTCTGCAGGGCATTGCGCCAATGCGCCGAGTATTCGTCATACATGTACTGCAAGGTCGCGATGAGCAGCTTTTCCTTGCTCTCGAAATGGAAGTTGACGATGCCGCGCGACAGGCCGGCGCCATCGGCGACATCGGCCATCGTCGTTTCCGAATAGCCGCGCTTGGCCAGCGAATCGATCGTCGCCTCGATGAGCTGAAGCTGCCTGACCTCCTTCGAGGCCTTCCGCCCGCGCTTCTCGGATTCGGCTTTCCGCGCCGATTCAAGGAGCGCGTCCCTGGCGTCTGCCGTTTTCATGCGTGTGATGGTCTCCAGCATCGCCGGCTATCCCTCTGCATCCGGCTTCCACCCGCGAAGATGAGTGGGACGGTGCTCGCCACTGTCAAGCACCTTCTGCATGGCTTCCCAGGTTCGAATGTTCTTGTCGACGTAGGCCGCGCCCACCACCGCGGCAGCGGCCGGATAGAGCGGTCCCTTCAGCCTTTCGAGCTCCCCGCGCGCGACCTCGCGGTACCAGGGATTGCGGTCCCTGGCGCTGACATCGGCGAAACCCGCCCGGCGCATGGCCATGATGTAACGTGACGGCGAGGCCATGGCGAACGACAGCCCCTCGGCGGCGACATACGCCTTCATCTCGGCCGACGGTTCGCCGTCATGCGAGATCATCCAGTTGGAGGCGGCAAAGACCCCGCCCGGTTTCAGCACGCGGAAAATCTCGGCGAACAAGGCGTCCTTGTCACGTACATGCAACAGCGCGTCCTTGGAAAAGACGACATCGAAGGAGCGATCGGTAAAGGGCAGCGGCCCCGGCGGCCCTTGGATGAAGCTCGTCCTCTCCGCCAGCGCACGCGCCGTGGCACGCTGTCTGGCCGCCACGATCACCGGGTGTTCGACATCAAAACCGGTGGCGTGGGCAGCGCCATGCCGTTCGACCAGATGCTGCGCGATGCCGCCGGTGCCACAGCCGATATCGAGGACGGTCTTGCCCTTGAGAGAAAGACCCTCGACCACCCGGTCGACCTCTTCAGGCCCGCCCGGCGACAGGTAGCCATCGCCCCACAGCGCTTCGAGGAAGCGGATGGCAGTGTCGTCATATTCCGGCTCGGCTTCCACCGTTTCGATCATCAGCCCTCGGCCCCAATCGACGAATGCCTGTTTCGAACGCCGGCAAAGCGTAACCCAAGTTCAAAAAAACGCAATATCATTTGTTGAACATTCATTCAGTACGGGTGGACAGAACGGCTGGTGCCATGCCAAATTCCACGCATTCGGGAACAGATCACGCAAAAATGAAAAGCGGATCGCCTAAGCAATTCCAGGACAAGTGTGAGCGGTTTTCCGTCCGGAATTGCGCAAAACAGGGAAGACTGAGCCAAAATGAAAGCTTGGGATGCGGTCATCATCGGCGGAGGACACAACGGCCTGGTCAACGCCTGTTACCTGCAGCGCGCCGGTCTCGACGTGCTGGTGGTGGAGAAGAACGACTGGGTCGGCGGTGCCGCCACCAGTCGTGAGCTGACGCCTGGCTTCCTCTATTCCAACTGCTCGTATGTTTGCTCGCTGTTCCGCCCCGAGATCATGCGCGATCTCGAGCTGCCGCGCTTCGGCCTGCAGGTGATTTCCTATGAGGGCGGCGCGGTGTTCACCCGCGACGGCGACTATCTCGCCAACTACCGCGACCACGACGGGCACCGGCGCGAATTCGCCCGCTTCTCCAAAAAGGATGCCGAGGCCTATGACCGTTACTCTCGCGACGTGACGCGGCAGTGCCGCTTCATCCAGCCACTGTTGATGCGCACCGCGCCCGACCCCACCAGTCTCAAGCCGCGCGACCTTGGCGAGCTGCTCTATCTCGGCAAGAAATTCGCTGGTCTCTCCGCCGAGGAAATGGCGCTGACGTTGCGCTTCTGGACCATGTCGATCTCGGAATTCCTCGACGAATATTTCGAGACCGACGTCATCAAGGCGAATTTCGCGCTGTCCGGCATCATCGGCACGGCACTCGGGCCGATGTCGCCAGGCACGGCTTACGTCCTGCTCCACCACTATATGGGCGAGGTCGACGGTTCGGTCGGCGCCTGGGGTTATGCGCGCGGTGGCATGGGCGCGGTAACCAAGGCGCTGGCAGCCTCCTTCAAGGCGTCCGGCGGCACGATCCGCACCGGCGCCGAGGTCGACCATGTGCTGGTGAGCCGTGGCAAGGCCAAGGGCGTCGTGCTGGCCGGCGGCGAGGAGATTTACGGCAAGCTGGTCGTCTCCAATGCCGACGTGAAACGCACCTTCCTGAAGCTGGTCGAGGAGAAGGAACTGCCCGACATCTTCCTGCGCCGGGTCAAGAACTTCAAGATCCGTGGCTCCTCAGGCAAGGTCAACATAGCGCTCGATTCGTTGCCGGAATTCCCGGCGCTGCCTAAGGATTCGCCGGTCTATCGCGGCGACATGCATTTCACCGATTCGATGGAGCGCATGGAGCGCGCCTATGATGACTGGAAGGCCGGCCGCTGGTCCGCCGATCCGTTCCTCGACATGGTCATGCCGACGACGCTCGATCCGACCATGGCGCCGCCGGGGAAACATTTCATGAGCTGTTTTGTCCAATACGCGCCGCCCAGGATCGCTGGTCGCGAGTGGACGGACGCCGATCGCGACGGTTTTGCTGAAAGCGTGATTGCGCAGATATCAGAATACTCTCCGGGGTTCCGCGACCGCATCGTACACATGGAGGTGCGCACGCCGCGCGAAATCGAGGCCGAGGTCGGCCTCACCGAAGGCAACATCTTCCAGGGCGAACTCACCTTCGACCAGCTGCTGTTCAACCGCCCGGTGCCGGGCTACTCGCAGTATCGTTCACCGGTCGGTGGGCTCTATATGTGCGGCTCCTCGACCCATCCCGGCGGCGGCGTCATGGGGGCGCCCGGCCGCAACGCCGCCGCTGAAATTCTGCGCGATCTCGCAAAATCCACCTCGTATATGAGCCCGGCCCATGACGTCATTTGATGCGCCAAAATGGGATGTGCTTGTCGTTGGCGGCGGCCACAACGGGCTTGTCGCCGCGACCACGCTGGCGAAGGCCGGCCGCAAGGTACTGGTGCTGGAGGCCGGAGCCGAAGTCGGCGGCGCCGCGCGCACCGAGGAATTCGCGCCCGGCTTTCGCGTCTCGTCGGTCGCGCATGCGCTGAACCGGCTGCATCCCGATGTCATGAAGACGCTGGAGCTGGAAAGGCACGGGCTGCAAATCGCTCGCACCGACTTCATCCCGTCGGTCGCATTGTCTAAAGATGGACCGCCGCTTGTCCTGCATGGCGCCTATGGCGAGGTGCTGACCGGCGCCAGTTCGTCGCAACAGTCCGCCTGGAAGGAATTGCGCGCGCAACTGCTGCGCTATGCAGGCATCCTGAAACCCTTCCTCTCTCGACGCCCGCCCGATCTCGGCGGCATGTCGCTGTTCGAATGCGCGGCAATTGGCCAGACCGCGCTGGCGCTGAAGAAGCTCGGCAAGGAAGACATGCGCGACTTCCTGCGCGTGCTTTTGATGAACGTCGCCGACCTGCTTGACGAGCAGCTTACCGACGACAGGCTGAAGGGCCTGCTCGCCTTCGACGCAACCCTCGGCAGCCATCTTGGCCCGCGCTCGCCGACCTCGCTGCTCGGCCTTTACTATCGTCTGGCTGGAGAGATTGGCGGTGCGGCCGGAGCGCAATTGCTGCCGCAGGGCGGCATGGGCGCGGTGGTCGCCGCCATCCGCGCTGCTGCCGAAAGGGCTGGCGTCACGATCCGCACATCGGTGCCTGTCGCAAGGATCGTTGTCGAGAAGGGCCGCGCCGTCGGCGTCGTCCTCGACAATGGCGAGGAGCTTCGTGCCAGGACGATCGTCTCCGCCATCAACCCGGCGACCACCTTCCTCGATCTTGTCGGACCGCGCGCGATCGACACCGGCTTCATGCGCAAGGTCAGAAATATCCGCATGAAGGGCGATGCCGCCAAGCTCCATTTGGCGCTCGACCGGCCGCCGCAATTTGTCGGCGTCGATGCCGCCGGCAATAAGGGCCGGCTCGTCATTGCGCCCTCCCCCGACCATGTCGAGCGCGCCTTCAATCCATCCAAATATGGCGCGTTCTCGCCCGAGCCGGTGATGGAGATCACCCTGCCCAGCCTTGCGGACCCGTCGCTGGCGCCAGGCGGCGCCTGCGTGCTGTCGGCCGTGGTGCAATACGCGCCCTATCAGTTGAAAGAGGGTTGGGATGCCGGCAAGCCGAAATTCCTCGAGGCAATCATGGCTCAGTTGGAAGCCTACGCGGCTGGCATCGGCAAGACGGTGGTTCACGCCGAACTGCTCACCCCTGCCGACATCGAGAAGCGCTACCGCATGCCGGGCGGTCATTGGCACCATGGTGAATTGCAGGCCGATCAGATGCTGATCTCGCGCCCCGTCTCCGGCTGGTCGGGTTACGACACGCCACTCGACGGGCTGTTCCTGGCTGGCGCCGGTTCGCATCCCGGTGGCGGCGTCTCGGGTGCGCCCGGCTTGAACGCCGCGCGGCGCATCATCGCGATGAAAGGGTGACGTGATGCTTCAGCTTACCGACACCGCATTCTCCGGCGAAGGAACGCTGCCATGACCGGTCAGCTCGACAACGCGGCCCGCACCCTGGCGCAATCCCACTTCCGCACGCTGCGCCTCGGCACGCCGTTCCAGCCGCGCCTCGATGCGCTGGCCAAGACCCAGGACTGGTACAATTGGGCCGGCTACCGCGCACCACATTCGCTCTGGGACGAAGAACTCGAATATTTCGCCATCCGCAGCCAGGCGGCGCTGTTCGACATCTCGCCGATGACCAAATACTGGATCGAGGGACCGGATGCCGAAGCCTTCCTCGACCGTGTCACCTTGCGCGATGTCACCAGGCTCAGGCCCGGCCGCGTTCATTACACCGCCTGGTGTGACGACGAAGGTTTTGTGCTGGACGACGGCACGCTGTTTCGACTTTCGCCGACACGCTTTCGGCTGTGTTCGCAGGAACGGCATCTGCCGTGGCTGCTGGACAGTGCCCTTGGTTTCGACGTCATTGTCGAGGAAGAGACCGAGGCTGTCGCCGGGCTCGCCCTGCAGGGCCCAACCGCCTTCGCCGTGCTGCGCGATGCCGGTTTCACCGGTGTCGAGAAGCTGAAAATATTCGACCTTGCGGAGTTCCCGCATGACGGCGGCACGGTCATCATTTCACGCACCGGCTTTACCGGCGATCTCGGTTACGAGCTGTTCGTTCCGGCCGATAAGGCGCTGAGCCTGTGGGATCGGCTGACGACTGCGGGCGAACTGCGCGGCATCCGCGCCATCGGCTATACCGCGCTCAACCGTGCCCGGCTCGAGGCCGGGCTGATTGTCGCCAATGCCGATTTCACCACCGCCGAACACGCCATCCGCGCCGACCGCCGGCGCATGCCCGACGAGATCGGGCTCGGCTTCATGATCGATCTGGAGAAGGAGCATTTCAACGGCCGTCGCGCCATCCTCGAAGCGAGGGCGAAACGCAAGCTGCGCCATGTGTTGGTCGGGCTGGAGATCGAGGGCAACATCCCCGCCGAACACGCGATCGTCTACTACAGGAAGAGCCAGGAGGTCGGCCTGGTCAGCGCCGCCATGTGGTCGCCGATGGCCAAGCGCAACATCGCCATCGCCTCGCTGGCGCGGCCCTATGGTGATATTGTCGTGGAGGACCTCTGGGTCGAGATCTACGCCATGCGCGAGCTGCAGTACCAGAAGCTGATGAAACGGGCCAAGGTCGTGGCGCGACCCTTCATAAAGCTCGACCGCCGCACCGCCAACCCGCCGGCGGATTTTTGAGCATGGCCGAGGAAGCGGACAAGCAGCAGGAAGATGGCGAAGCCGCCGAACAGTGGCAACTGGTCAACACGCCGCTCGGCGAGAAATGGTCGGGCCGCACGCGTTATGCCGCCGCCATGTTCTTCTACAAGCAGGGCGAGATGAGCGCCGAGACGCTCGAAGTCTATCGCATCTGCGCGCGGTTGGATGCGGAAAACCCCTTGCCGATCATTCGCGATCGTGGCGTTGGCAAGGACTGGCTGAAGCGCATGGGCTTCGAATAAGCCACTTTAGACCGGTTCAGCGATTGGTGGAATCGCTGAACCGGTCTAACTCTTTGTTTTACGCAATTCCGGACGGAAAACCGCTACGCACTTTTCCTGGAACTGCTCTAACCTATCGTTCTTTCCAGCATGCTCAGCCAGTTGCGGTAGGCGATCTTTTCGATCAGCGCCCGGCCGAAACCGCGCGCCGCCAGCGCATCGATAAGTTTCGGCAGGCCGGCGACGTCGCCGATGACGGCCGGGATCATGGCGCCATCGAAATCCGAACCGAGACCGACGCCGTCCTCGCCCAAGGCCTGCAACAGGGAATCGATATGGCGCACCATGATGTCGAGGCTGGTGTCGGCATTCATGCGGCCGTCCTCGCGCAGGAAGCCGGTGGCGAAGTTGAGGCCGACCATGCCGCCGGTTTCGCGGATCGCCCCGAGCTGCCAGTCGGTCAGATTGCGCGAATGGCCGCAGATCTCGTGCACGTTGGAGTGGGTGGCGACCAGCGGTGCTTCGCTGAGCGCTGCAACATCGCGAAAGCCCTTCTCGTTGAGATGCGAGAGGTCGATCATGATCTTCAGTTCATTGCAGGCCTTGACCAGCGCCTTGCCGGCATCGGTCAGGCCAAGTCCCGTGTCGGGCGAGGACGGAAAGCGGAACGGCACGCCGTGGCCAAACGCATTCGGCCGGCTCCAGACGATGCCGAGCGAGCGCAGGCCCGCGGCATGCAGCACATCGAGCATGGTGAGTTCGGGATCGATCGCCTCGACGCCCTCGATGTGGAACACCGCGGCAATCGTGCCTTGCGCCATGGCGTTGCCCACATCGTCGGCACTGCGGCAGATCGCCAATGCGCCGGCGCGCTCCAGCCGAAACAGGATGGACGCCATGGCGATCGTCGAGTTGAGCGCATCGGCGCGCGGAACCTCGGGCGGCAGCGGCTCACTAGCGCTCGGCGCCGAAGGCACGGCGCTGCGCCGCGCTTTCTCGACCGGCGGCGGGAAGATGGCGAACATGCCTCCGGCGAATCCGCCGGCCCTGGCGCGCGGCAGGTCGATATGGCCGCCCGATTTCCCTTCGATGAACAGCTCTTCGACGTCGCTGTCCTTGGACTGATAGAGCCTCAGCAGCGTATCATTGTGGCCGTCGAAGACGGGGACGAGGTCGGATTCGGTCATCGGGGGGTCATTCGGTTCGTTCATCGGCGCGGGAGCGATATATCATACCCACTTAGGCAGGATGTGCCACCCGCGCAAATGACAAAGCCAGTCCAACCTATTGCTTCAGCACGTCGGCCCACTCCGGATGGCGGCGAAACTGGGCGTTGGCGAACGGGCAGAGCGGGATGATCTTCTTGCCAGCCGCCCTCGCGTCCTCGACGGCGCGGGTGACGAGCCGAAGCCCGGCGCCTTGGCCGCGAAAGGCGTCCGGCACTTCCGTGTGGTCGATGATGAGCTGGTGCTCGCCGATCTTGGTGAAGGTCATCTCGGCCTCGGTGCCGCCGGGGCCGCGCAGGACGTAGCGACCCTTGGAGCCGCGATCTTCAAGTTCGATCTCTGGCAGTTGATCGGGCATCCCTAGACTCCTTGGGCGACACCGGCAAAAAGCCGCCGCGCCGCCTCGATTTCGTTTGGCCGCACCTCGTGCCCGCCTTCGTGCCACTCCACTGTGACATCGGCACCATCGGCACGCAAATAGGCTTCGAGCCGCGCCGTCAGGTTCGGCGGGCAGATCGGATCGCGCCTGCCGGCGGTCACCAGGATGTGACGGCCGGCAAGGCTGCCCTTCACCTCCGGCTCGAACGGAATCAGCGGATGCATCAGCACCGTGGCGTCGAACACGTCAGGGACTTCGAACACCAGCGAGGCCAGGATATTGGCGCCGTTGGAATAGCCGAGGCCCAGCACGGCCGATGGCGTCGCCGCCTCGACATGGGCCTTGACGAATTCAGCCATCTTGGCCGTCGCCCGCGCCAGGTCGTCCATGTCGTAGACGCCCTCGCCGGTGCGGCGGAAGAAACGCGCGGCACCTTGTTCGGAGACATCGCCGCGCGGCGAGATGATGGTCGCCTGGGGCGCGAGATCGCGCCCCAGCGATACAAGCTGGCTCTCGTCGCCGCCCGTGCCATGGAAGACGAAGAGCAGCGGGCCACCCGGCGAACCGGGTAGCACTTTGTGGATGAAAGCGTCCTTGCTCATCGCCTCAGCCCTCCAGCTTTTGCAGATGCTGTTCGAGATAGGGCCGCAGGTGCTGATGCTGCGTGGGCAGCTTCAGCGCCTCGCCGAGATGAGCGGTGTCCTCATCACGGTCGAAGCCCGGCTCGTTGGTGGCCACTTCGAACAGCACGCCGCCCGGCGTGCGGAAATAGATCGCCCAGAAATAGTCGCGGTCGATCACCGGCGTCACGCCATAGCCCGTATCCATCAGCGCCTTGCGCACTTCGAGCTGCCTGGCACGGTTCTCGACGGCAAAGGCGACATGGTGGACGGAGCCGGCGCCGAGATCGGCGAAGGGCGCGGTCGGCAGCGATTCGATGTCGACGACATCGGCGCCGTTGCCGTTCTTGACGGCGAGCCGCCTGACATTGCCTGATTTGTCGACCTCCTCGTAGCCCATGAACTTCAGCAGCTCCTCGGTGGCGCCACCATCTTTCAGCCTGAGCGAAACCGAGTGAAAACCGCGGATCGCCTCGTCTGCCGGAATGCCGCCCTTCACCCAGGGCGCTCTGCTGTCGGCCTTGTCCTCGACAAGGGCAAAGCCGTCGCCGTCCGGACCGGCAAATCCGAGCCGCTTCTCGCCAAAGCTTTCCTCGCGGGAGACATTGGTTACGCCTTCGTCGGTGAAGCGTTTTTCCCAATAGGCGAGCGTGCCTTCGGGCACGGAGTAGACCGTGGTGCCGACTTCGCCGACGCCATGACGGCCCTTACCGATGTTGGGAAACGGAAAATAGGTCATCACCGAACCCGGCGTTCCGACCTCGTCGCCGTAATAGAGGTGATAGACGTCCGGCGCGTCGAAATTGACCGTCTTCTTGACCCGGCGTAGGCCGATCTTGTGGGTGAAGAAATCATTGTTCTGCCGTGCATCCCTGGCCATCGAGGTGACGTGATGCAGGCCCTTGATCTGGTCGAGCATGGTCTTTGCTCCTTCCCTTGGTGTTTGTGCGGCCCTCGCCGCTGTCCACGCCAATATGAGGATACCTGCATCCACGGCAAAGGCGGCAAACACAGAATGGACTGTGCTGTATAAGTGAACAATAATCGGATTCTTGTTCACCATCCGGTCAACAGCCTGGTCTTGCGCGGTTGATGGAAATCGGTTCCATGTGCTCACCGAACGTACTGGAGGGGGAGCGCAAAGTGACTGGAAAAGGCAGGCGGCCAAATGTCCTCCTCATCACCTGCGACCAGTGGCGCGGCGATTGCCTGTCGGCTGCCGGCCATCCCCAGGTGAAGACGCCGAATGCCGATGCGCTGGCCGCCGAAGGTGTCCTGTTCAAGCGCCATTACGGCGGCTCGGCTCCATGCTCGCCGGCGCGTGCCTGCCTCTACACAGGCCTCTACCAGATGAACAACCGCGTCTGCCGCAACGGCACGCCGCTCGATGCCCGCCATGGCAATATTGCGCTTGCGGCGCGCAGCGTGGGCTACGATCCGACCTTGTTCGGCTATACCGATGTGTCGCTCGACCCGCGCCAGCTTGCACCGGCCGATCCACGGCTGCACAGCTATGAAGGCGTGCTGCCTGGCTTCACGGTGCGCCAATTGCTGCCCGAACATCAGAAGCAGTGGTTGTCCTGGCTGAAGCAGCAGGGCATCGATGCCGGCGCTGGAAGTCCTGATATCCATCGTCCCGTGGGCGAGGCGGACGGCGCGGTGACTGAAGCGCCGCCCGTCTACTCGAAGGACCAGACGCCGACCGCCTTCCTTGCCGGCGAATTCATCCGCTGGCTGGGCGAGCAAGAGGAGGCCGCGCCATGGTTTGCGCATCTTTCCTTTATCAGCCCGCATCCGCCCTTCATCGTGCCGGAACCGTACAACACCCGATACGATCCGGCGGACGGCCCCGCTTTTCACCGTGCGGAAAGTTGGCGAGCCGAATCTCAGGGCCACCCCTACATCGCCTATGATCTCGGCCGGCAAAACCGCGCGAAGTTCCGCCCCGGCGCCACGGGCAAGGTACAGGACTGGAGCGAGGATGATTTCCGCCGCATCCGAGCAATCTACTACGGTATGATCTCGGAGGTCGACGCGCAGCTCGGCCGCCTATGGCAAGCGCTGAAGGCCGAAGGCGCTTGGGACAACACCATCATCGTGCTCACCTCCGACCACGCCGAAATGATGGGCGACCATTTCATGCTGGGCAAGGGCGGCTATTTCGACGGCAGCTACCACATCCCACTGGTCGTCCACGACCCACGCCATCGCAAGGCCGCCGGCAGCACTGTCGATTGCTTCACCGAAGCGGTCGACATTTTGCCGACGCTCATCGACCTGCTCGGCGCGGCTCCCGAACCGCATCTTGACGGGTGCTCGCTCAAACCCTTCCTGAGCGGCGGAACTCCCGCCGTTTGGCGCGACGCCGCGCACTGGGAGTTCGACTTTCGCTCGATCGCGGACGGAGAAGCCGAACGGCACTTCGGCATTACCTCGCGCCAGTGCAACCTCGCTGTCATCCGCACACGGAAATTCAAATACGTGCATTTTGGCGGCGGCTTGCCGCCTCTGCTTTTCGACATGGAGGACGACCCTGGCGAATTGAAGAACCTCGCCAACAGTCCGGCACATCGTTCCACCCGGCTGGAATTCGCCGAAAGGCTGCTTGCCTGGCGGGCCGAACATCTCGACCAGTCGCTTGCCCTCTCGGAGCTGACGGACAATGGATTGGTTGGATATGCCAGGTCGCATACGGGGCGGTAGGGATTTCCCTACCGCCCCATTTCCTTAGCTGTCGAAGTATCCTTGCCTACCGAACCATCAGACGCTGCTCGTCGCGCTTCTGGGCGTAGGTGCCCTTGTCGTAAGCTGCTTGCTTCTCGAGCTGCTCCTTGGTGAAGGTCGTATAAAGGTACTTCTTGCCGCTCTTGTCGGTCATGAACTTCAAATTATCCATGCCAACCGCGACCTCCTTCGAGCCGATGCCGAGGAAGCCGCCGACATCGACGATCACGGCATCGGTTTTCTTGTCGGGCGTCAGCACGACATCCCCGATCTCGCCAACCTTGGCGTCATTGGCGCCATAGACTGTCGTGCCCTTCAGATCGTTAGCCCTGATCTCGCCAATCGGCATCTCCGTCAGCTTCGACTTATCGATGGCTGAGGTCTTTGTCTGGTCGGGAGCCGTGGCGTCAGCTGGCGCCGCCGCCGTCTTGTCTGCCGGAGCGGCGGCGGGAGCTGTCGTGGCGGAAGGTGCCGCGGCTGGCGCGGTTGCCGCCGGCGCGTTGGATGCCGTCGTTGCCGGCACCGGATCATAGGGCTGCGCCTGCAGTTCTTCCTTGGTGGTCTGCGCCACCAGCCAGCGGTTGCCGTTCTTCTGCGCCCACTTCGCCTTGGCGAAATCATAGGCGACGTTCTTCTCGCCCATGCCAAGGAAGCCGCCGACGCCTATAATCAGCGATTGCGCCTTGCCTTCCTTGGTCAGCACGATGTCGTTAACGTCGCCGATCTTCTGGGCGTCATCGCCTGTCCCGTTGTAGACATTTTCACCGATGATGTTCGTAGCCAGATTGCCATCAGCCTGTTTCACCGGCTGCGCATTCATGTCGGCGGGCTTCTGCGCGGTGTCGGTCGACGTGGCTGGCGCCTGGGCAGTTGTCGATGCCGCCGGGGCCGGCGCATAAGCCTTGCTGTCAAACGCCGGATGCGCCTTCAGTTCGTCCTTGGTCGTCTGCGCCACCAGCCAGCGGTTACCGTTCTTCTCGGCCCATTGCAGCTTGTCATAGTCGAAGGCGACGTTTTTGGTTCCGACGCCAAGGAAGCCGCCGACGCCGATGACGACGGATTTCGCCATGCCGTCCTTGTCAAAGACGACGTCAGTGACCTTGCCGATATTCTCGGCATTGTCGCCAGTGCCATTATAGACCGATGCACCGATAATATTGGTGACGATGCTACCTTCCGCCCGCACCACCGGCGCAGCCGGTTGTTGGGCGGCTGGCGGGTTAGCCGGGGCTGGGGTTGCAGCGCTCTGCGCGAAGGCCCCGGTTGCGACCATTGTCGCAAGGGCAGTCGTCGCTAAAAGGGTCCGGATCATGATAATCTCTCCTCGTGCCTGATTTCGTGCGCCGCGTGCGGTCGACCCATCGGGGGAGATTGGACGCGGCATCTCTACAGGTTCACAACGTCGTGACCATGCTGTTGTTCCGACAAAAAACCGCGGCGTTCGAGACCAAGACCCACCAAACGGATGCGTATCCGCCAGCTGACGCAACCCTGGATTCCGGGCTTGGGTTCTGGCCTTGGATTGCGGCGCAACCGGAACCTTTCCTGGTCCGCTGCGTTCCAGCCTTCGGCTTGGGCGCCCGGGCCAGGTTTTGAGCGGAGCGGGGCATGAAGTTTGCAGCGGTGCTGAACCGGGACGGTGGCACCTTGCGCACCGTGGATCTCGCGGCTTTTTCGGACCGGATGCGTCAGACGCTGGAATCGGCGGGCCACTCTCTCAGCATCGACATCGTTGCCGGCAAGGACATCGTGGAAACCCTCGACAGCGCCGCGTCGCGCCGCGCCGTCGATGTTGTGCTTGCCGGCGGCGGTGACGGAACCATCTCAGCCGCGGCCGCAAGGCTGATGGGCAAGAAAAAGGCGCTTGCCATATTGCCGGCCGGCACGATGAACTTGTTCGCGCGCGGTCTGGGCATTCCGCAGTCGCTCGATGCCGCGTTGGACGCCTTCGCCGACGGCGAAATCATCGCGGTCGACATGGCCACGGCCAATGGCCAGCCATTCGTCCATCAGTTCTCGATCGGCATGCATGCCAAGATGGTGCAGCTACGCCAGGGGATGGAATTCGGATCGCGCCTGGGCAAGATCGGTGCTTCGGCCAAGGCCGCTTGGGCGACGATCAAGAACCCGCCGGCGATGAACGTCACGCTCGGCATTGGCGACGCCGAGGTGACGGCGCGCATATCGGGCATCGGCGTCACCAACAATCTGTTCGGCGAAGGCCATTTGCCTTATGCCGACAACCCTGCGGGCGGCGTGCTAGGCGTCTATGTCACGGTGGCGCAGCAGCGCGCCGAACTGGTCAAGTTCTTCTTCAACATGGCGCGCGGCAAGTGGCGCGACAATGAGCATGTCGAAATCCACCAGGCCGACCGTGCGGTGCTGAAAATCCATTCCGGCGGCAGAAAGTTTCGCGCTGTCATGGATGGCGAACTGGTCAGGCTCGATCGGGAGACGACCATCGAAATCCGGCCCGGAGCGCTCAACGTCCTGGTGCCGGCCAGCATCGCCAAGGCAAAGGCAGCCTGATGTGGCCTCCGGCCCTGACGCGGTCTTTGGCGATGACGCAATCTCTGGCGATGGCGGCCGAAACTCTAACCGCCGCTCGGCCCACTTCCTTGCTCCGTGGCTGGAGTCTTGGCCGTTTCGCCATATATTTCGGCGACACCCCATGCCACGAATGCCAGAAGCAGCGCCGCGATCAGGATGCGCAACCCGTGCCAACCCCAACGCCCCTGGCGTGCCTTGTTTTCAGGAATGATCTTGGGCATGGTCGGCCCTCGTCTCGTTCTGCGCCAACCCGCGCACTCGATAAATCACGGTCGGGTAACGGGTTCTTTGCTAGGATGGTTCCGGGGAGCCGGGTCCGGAAGGGTGGCGCTGGAAGATCTGTCGAAGTGACACGAGGCGGGCCGCCCGGCGCTGCTACCCCTCGCCGGCCTCCGGATGGTCGGTGTCGGACTTCACGTTCTCGCGGTAGATGGCGTAGGCCGCGAGTGCCACGGCCGGACCGAGAATAAGCCCGAGCCCACCTTTTCCCTTGAGCAATGTCGGCAGTACAGCGAGCGCGGCGGCAATGCCGATCGCCTTCATGTCGGCCTTGCGCCGCCTTGCCTCGCGGCGGACCCGCGCGCCCAACATCAGCCTGTGGGTCAAAAGAACAAGGCCCGCGATCACCAGGAAGCCGACACCGAAACCAACCGCGGCAGCCAGCGATCCATAGCGCGCCGATGTCCAGATATAGGCTGCCCCGACAAGGAAGCCGAAGCCGCAGAATGCCGCCAGCGCGGCAAGCGCGTAGACGATGGCCGCCGTGCGTGCGCGCCGCACCGCAGCCATTGTTTCACCCGAGGCAAAACCCGAGAGTAGGGAAGCCAGCAATCCCATCTCAGCGGAACTAGCGACGCGCGAGCAGCGCGAACAGGAAGCCGACGCCAGCGGCGATTGCCAGCGACGTCACCGGCTTTTCGCGTACACTTGCCACCATCTGCGCCTCGATATCCCTGGCATTGCCGCGCAGGCTGTCGAAGGCCGCTTCCCCTTGGGCGCGCAACTGCTCGACGCCTTCGGCCGCAGCCCGGCGCGCTGTGCCGTAGCCGTGTTCACCGGTCTTGGCCAGTTGCTTGGTGAGCTTGTCGATATCGGCCTTCAACTGCCTGATATCGGCTTCAAGATCCGAATTCGTCCGGGCTTCGTTGGCGGTTTTCCCTGCGGCGGTTGCCATTGCTTAACTCCTTGTGATTGCTCGATTTCAAACGCGCCGTGTGTCTCAAGGTTCCGATGCGGGGACAAACTACCCCAAAACCCGGTTACGTGCATCCTCCGGCGCCCCTGGCGAGAAGCGCCGCGTCAGATCGGCGGGTGGCGGCGTTCGCCCAGAAGCTCCGGTCTCTCGAAACCCCGCGACACCGGCAGGAGCCGCAACGACATTGCTCGCTGGGGTATTGCCGGCTTGAAAAGCATGCCCGATCTGGCTTGGCATTTCCTCCTTGCAAAGGCCTGCCGCCAGCAGGTCCGCTTTCCGCGATTGTCCAAGGTCGGCCTTTCATCGCGGGCGCACGGCTTTTTTAAATGACAACACACCAAATTGCGATCATGACTCCCGACGTTTCAAGGAGCAATCGCCCGTGCCCCAATTACTTGACGGATTGCGCATTCTTGTCTTGGAGGATGAATTCCTCATAGCCATGGATGTCGAGCAACTCTGCCGCGACCACGGTGCGGGCGAGGTGGTGGTTGCCCGCGACCTGGCCGAAATTGATGGCCGGAAGATCGCGACGCATTTCGACGCGGCCATTGTCGATCTGATGCTGGGTGGCGCCTCGACGCTCGAATTCGCCGCGGGCCTGCGTGAGACCGGCGTCCCGTTCGTGTTTGCATCCGGTCATTCCGATGCGGGCGAGATCAAGGCATCCTTCCCCGGAGTGAGGCTGGTCACCAAGCCGTATTCAGGCGAAGACCTCGTCGAAGCCGTGGCGCTGGCCTACGGTCGCGGCTCCCTTGGCTGAGACCGACGCAACGACATTCGAATTGCCGTTATCCGGCCCGCATTTCAATGCGCTGCCGTCCCTGTGACCTGGGCCGAGATCGCATCGGGACCATACTCGTCCTCGCCGGAGATTTTCAGGATTTCCTGCAGGCGTGTGCGGGCCCTGCTGACCCGACTCTTGATCGTTCCGACCGCGCAACCGCAGATTTCGGCGGCCTCCTCATAGGAGAAGCCCGATGCACCGATCAGGATGATGGCTTCGCGCTGGTCCTCCGGCAATTGCTCGAGAGCGCCACGAAAATCCTTGAGGTCGAGCTGGCCATGCTGGGCCGGATGCACCGCAAGCCGGGCCGTCATGATGCCGTCGCTGTCCTGCACCTCGCGGCCGCGCTTGCGCATCTGCGAATAGAACTCGTTGCGCAGGATCGTGAAAAGCCATGCCTTGAGATTGGTGCCGGGCTGAAAGCTCTCATGCTTGTCCCAGGCCTTGACCAGCGTCTCCTGCACGAGGTCGTCGGCCTTGTCGGCATTCTGTGTCAGCGACACGGCAAAAGCCCGCAAGCTCGGGATTGCCCCAAGCAGATCGGTCTTGAAGCCTTGGGAGACGGCTGCCATGCCTCAGTCCTTCTTCTGTGCGGGTTCGGCCTGTTCCAGTTGTCTGAGCAACTGGGCGAAGCGATCCGGCACATTGTCGGAGACCAGCTCGTCATAATATTGTTTGAGTTTGCGTCCGATTTCGGAGTTCGGCCCCAGAGGGTCGCCGACGCCGTCCCGGCGCCTGCCCGCGGCACCAGCCAGAATATCTTTCGTCATATCCTTCATTTCGCCCTTATATTCCCAGAACTCAAGCCGCTCGTATCCAACGCAACACAAGGCAAGCGGCACCCTCGTCTGGTTGCCCATCCCGACGCCCAAACGCCATTGCCACGGATTTGTTCCATATCGGTGGAACTTTTTCGGAAAAGCGCCGTTATTTCCGCGGGGCGCGCAATTGGCGTGAGCTGCAATCCGTCCAACAGCGTCATCTGAGGGAGACGTCCATCATGAGCTTGTCCGCTACCATCGCTCCGCATCTGCCGTTCTTGCGGCGCTTCTCGCGTGCCGTCTCGGGATCGCAGGAGAGCGGCGACGCGCTGGTCGCCGCGATGCTTGAGGCCATCATCGCCGATGTCGACATCTTCCCGGAGGCGTCGAGTGACCGGATCGCCTTGTACAAGGTTTTCGCCAAGCTCTTCACATCCGTTGCCATCCGCGTTCCGCAGGAGCAGTCACAATCGGCCTGGGAGCAGCGCGCCGCCGCAAATCTCAATGCGATCGCGCCGCTTCCCCGCCAGGCCTTCCTGCTGGTTGCCGTCGAAGGTTTCAGCGAGGACGAGGCAGCCGAAATCCTCGATGTCGGCGACCAGCAGTTCTCTGAGTTGCTCGCCGAGGCAAGCAATGAGATTTCCCGTCAGGTGGCGACCGACGTGCTGATCATCGAGGATGAACCGCTGATCGCCATGGATATAGAGGAGATGGTCGAGAGCCTCGGTCATCGGGTCGTGGGAACGGCGCGCACCCATGCCGAAGCGGTGACGATGTTCGGCAAGACCCGACCGAAGATGGTGCTCGCAGACATTCAGCTCGCCGACGGCAGCTCGGGCATCGAGGCCGTGAACGAAATCTTGTCGTCGACATCCGTGCCGGTAATCTTCATCACCGCCTTCCCCGAGCGTCTCCTGACCGGAGAGCGCCCCGAGCCCGCCTTTCTCGTGACCAAGCCGTTCAATCCCGACATGGTGAAGGCGCTGATCAGCCAGGCTCTGTTCTTCGACCGGCAGGCCAAGGCTGCCGCATAGATCGCGGGCTCCGGAAGCCGGACGAGGGACATCAAAAGGCCGTTGGATGCGATTCATCCGGCGGCCCTTTTGACAAGCCGGATCGGCCACCGGCGAATTTCCCAGCCCGCGCTGCCCGGAACGATTTGCAAGCACCGTCTTTTTCGGCGAATGGTGGAACAAACCGCATCCACCCACGTTTTTGCCGTATCATTCGAAGGAGATGGACCATGCTTTACTGGGCGCTCGTATTTCTCGTCGTGGCGATTATTGCCGGCGCGCTTGGTTTCGGCGGCATTGCCGGCACATCCGCCGGTATCGCGCAGATATTGTTCTTCATCTTCCTGGCTTTCCTGATTATTTCGCTTCTGGCCGGCCTGTTCAGGCGGGCGTGAGCCTGGCGGCTCATGAGGCGAACACTGGAAGCCGCACCCCTCAAACGGTTTCCAGCCACCGCCGGGCGGCGTCCTTCAAGGATACCGTCCGGCGGACCGCTTTCAGGGGAACCCATTCGACAGTGAGCCGTTCAGCCCGAGTTGGATGGACGAATTGACCGATGCGCTCCAGGACTTCAGACAGAACGGAAGGCGCACCGCGCGATGAAGTCATCGCCATGCACCCCGCCGAAAGCGGCATGCAGCTTGGCCGAGCCCTTCTCCACGCATTGCACAATGCCGGCATTTCCGTCCTCTATCAGGATCGCGAAATGAAGACCGTATGGGCCCGCAACATGCGCGCGCCCTGGGCCTCCGACGATGTCGACGGGAACGGCATCCTGCCAACGGCGCAGGCCGACCGCATCGGCGCCGCCAAGCGCGATGTGGTTGCGACCGGCGATCCTCAGCGCCTTGAAATCAGTGTTCCAGTCGAGAATGGCGTTCGCTGGTTTCAGATCTGGGTCGATGCCGACCGAGGCGACAATGGCGATGTCCAAGGCGTCGTCACCACCATGGTCGAGACGACCGAGCAGAAGCGGCGCGAACAGACATTGACGACGCTGCTGCGTGAAGTCAGCCACCGCTCGAAGAACCTGCTGGCGATCATCCAGAGCATCGCGACCCAGACCGGTCGTTATTCCGACGGCGTCGGCGACTTCCTGAAGCGCTTCCGCGGCCGGCTGCAGTCGCTGGCGTCCTCCCAGGATCTGGTGACATCCTCCAACTGGCGAGGGGCAGCCCTTCATGAGCTGGTGGCGAGCCAGGTCGGCCGCTACGGAGCGAATCCGTCACATAGCCTTCGCTTCCGTGGCGCCAATCCCTACCTCAATCCCAACGCCGCGCTGCATATTGGCCTGGCGATGCATGAACTCGCCGTCAACTCCGTCAGCTACGGCGCCCTGTCCCGGCCGGATGGTTTCGTCGAGGTCACCGCCGACCTCAACGCCGCCGACACGGGGGAGCTCACCCTGTCCTTGACATGGGCCGAAACGATAGGGACCAAAGACGATGGGGGCGGTCAGAAGCGATTCGGCAGCGTCGCGTTGGAGCGGGTGGTGCCAGCGTCCCTGAACGGAACCGCGAACCTCGATATCGGCGACGGCCATCTCGAATACCGCCTCGTCGTTCCGCACAACAATTTCGAGACGCAGTGAAAGCCTCGGCAAGCAGCGATTCTTAACCGGCTGTTCACCATGAGGGCGGATGCTGTTTTTCCCAGATACCGCCGGAACCTGCCCCGCTTTCGGACATTGTTGGCAGGCTTGCAGCGCGGTACGGGAGGAGTGTCTTGACGGTTGCCGAAATGAACAGATTGGAACAAGCCGCCCGGATTTCGATGGGCGAATTTCTGGAATCCGAATCCTCCGCGGAAACACACCCTGAGGCAGGCAGGGGTTCGATGAAGGGGCTCATTCTTGCCTTGACCGCGATCATGTTGCTGGCCGTTCTTTGGCAGCTGACCTGACTTGGGTCCTGCTCTCCGTTGAAATCGCCGGTCGATCAACGCCGCCGCGCCTCCGATCGCGAGGGGCCGCAGTTTTTTTGCGTAACCCGTTGGAAATGACAGGAACTTTTTGACGATGTCGGCCGTTATTGCGGCCAGAGGACATCCGTCATGGAACACATAGCCGCGTTGTTGCTGGTGATCGGCTGCTCGAACACGATGGCCGAATGCCGGGAATTGCAGGTCCCAGTCAGTGTTTTTGCGACTGCCGACGAGTGCACCGCCGAGCGCCCCTTCGCGATGGGCCACGTGCAGGGGCAGGCGCAGCATGTCGTCGCCGAATGCCTCGCGGTCGATCCCGCCTTGGAGGACGACTACGATCAGATTGTCTGGAAGGTGCGGCCAGACGGTAACCTTGACGCTTCGTTGGCCATTTCCAACCTCGTCATGGCATCGAACACGATCCGCCCAGAAAAAGACGACCTTAGTCAACAATAAATTGCAGCAGCAAAGGCCGTCGTTTCATGCTAAATGGCGGTTGGAGCTTACTAAAGTGTGGACACAAGTGAGGAGCGACTCTATGCGGAAAATACTTATTGCCATGGTTGCGGTGGTTGCTGTCAGCGGCTGCACCAGCACGGAGAAGGACGTCGTCGGCGGCGGCTTGATCGGCGCCGGTATCGGCGGCTTGGTCGGCGGCGGCAAGGGCGCGCTGGTCGGTGCGGCTGTCGGCGCCGGATCCGGCCTGCTGGTTCGCAAGTTGCAGAACGGCTACTGCCAGTATCGCGATCATCGCGGCCGGATCTACACGGCCCGCTGCAACTAATTCAGCGATTGGAGCAATCCAGGATCGGCTCGGCAATTTCTATCAAACGCTGAACCGTTCTAATGGAATACAGATCCGGGGGCCATGTGCGACCTCCGGATTTTCTTGGTTGCCGATCGGCAGGATTTCAGCCGACCAACGGAATTCTGATTTCCACCTTCAGGCCGTCAGCCTGGAAATCGCGCTTGATCGTGCCGCGCAATTCGCGCGTGACATTGAGGTCGATCAGTTTGGTGCCGAATCCGGTCGCGGCCGGCGCCTCGACCTTCTTCTTTCCGGCCTCCCGCCAGTTCAGCGCCAGCGTCCGCTCGCGCCCGCGCCCTTCCAGCGACCAGTCCACCTTGAGAGCGCCGACGAAATTGCCGGCCTCGCCGTATTTCAGCGCATTGGTTGCCAGTTCGTGGAAGGTCAGGCCAAGCGCCTGCGTCGTGGTTTCGTCAAGCAGCACCTCTGGGCCTGACAGCAGCCCATCCGGCAGCTCCTTGCCGAACACCTGGCCGAGCTCGATGCGCAGCAGATCGGCAAGGTCGGCTTTCTGCCAGCGTGAGCGCGTCAACATGTCTTGCGAAGCGGCCATCGCCTGCAGCCTGGCCGAGAAGGAGGCGGAGAACTCGCTGACGTCGGTCGCCCGTGAGGCCGTCTGCCGCGCGATCGCCAGCACCCTGGTGATCGAGTTCTTGATGCGATGCTTCATCTCCTGCAGCATCAGGTCCTTTTCGAGCAGGCTCTTTTCCGTCGTTTCGTGCAAGGCCGACACCGCGTCATAGGCTCGCTCCTGATAGCGCGCCACCAGCGCAATGGCGCCGGCCAGGAGTAGGCCGAACAGCCCCAGCATTACGGGGATGGCGCGCGACGAGGGTTGCGAGAAGGCGCTGGTCGGTCTGAACAACACGGTCCAAGGGCGTCCCGCCACGGTCATCTTGCGGGTGACCAGCAGCCGGTCTCCCAGGGATGAAGCCGGTGGCGTCTCCGAGCGGAACAACAGATTGTCGCCGTTCACCGCTCCGTCATAAATCTCTGTGTTGACCGGCAGCAGCGGCGCACGGCTCAGCGCGATCTGGAACAGGTCCCGGGCCCGGAAGGCGGCATAGAGAAAGCCGGCGGTCGAGGACCGCGATGCGTTGATGACCTCCGGCGCCGTTTCGACGTTGAGCCGCACGAAGACCAGGAAGCCGGTGAAGGTCTGCGCGGCGCCCGTGCCCTGGCCGAGTTGCACCAGCCCGCTTGCGTGCTGCTGGTCGTCGGCCATCGCTTTTTCGATTGCCGCGCGCCGCACCGGCTCGCTGAACATGTCGTAACCGATGCTGGCCTGGCTGGACGGATCCAGCGGCTCGAAAAGCACTATCGGCGTGCGCCAGGGCTGCGTCGTATCCGGATAGACCGGGTGGCTGGCGCCGAAATCGTGGAGAATGTCGCGTTCCACCGCTGCCTCGTCGCCTGTCTTGACCAGCCGCAGGAAGCCGATGCCGCGCAGGCCGGCGAAATTGTTGTCGACATCCAGCGCCTTGAAGAAGGCCTGGAACTCGTTCTGGGAAATATCGCCGTTGCGCGCGTCGAACAGGGCCTGCATCGAGCGCAGCAGCGACAGATGCAGGTCGATGCGGCTCTCGATCCGGTTGAGGGCGTCATCGGCCGCCCCTTCGAACTTGATGCGGGCGGCTTCCTGCGTCGCGAAATAAGCGAATCCCGCCATGGTCATGCTGATCAATGCAACGGCAATGAACGCGACGATTGGAAAAAGCTTCTTCAATGGATGATGCGGTCCCTGAGCAAAACAGGACCTTTATGGGCAAGTCGACGGGCCAACACAATGGTCAGGCCAAGCCATCGTGATCACTGGCATATCACGTGAACGGCAACGGGGCGTACACGCAGCCTGGCTGGCCTCAGGCGGCGATCTTCAGCGCACCCGGCCCCGGTATGGCACCTGGGGGACATTTGCCCAGAATGATCATGCCCAGCACCTCGTCCTGGGTGACATCCGTGGTGCGTGCCGTGCCGACGACCTGGCCGTTCTTCATCACGCAGACCCGGTCGGCCAGCTCGAACACGTCGTGGATGTCGTGGCTGATCAGGAAGATGCCGATGCCGTCGGACTTGAGCTGCCTGACCAGTTCGCCGACCTGCGCCGTTTCCTGGGGCCCGAGAGCCGCCGTCGGCTCGTCCATGATGAGGATACGGGCGTTGAACAGGATGGCGCGTGCGATCGCCACCGATTGCCGCTGTCCGCCCGACAGTTTGATCACCGGCTCCTTGAAGCGCTGGAAGCGGGGATTGAGCCGCCCCATCACCTTGCGCGCCTCGGCCTCCATGGCGACGTCGTCGAGCGTGCCCCAGGCGGTCATCAGCTCGCGGCCGAGGAACAGATTGGCGGCCGCATCGACATTGTCGGCCAGCGCCAGCGTCTGGTAGATCGTCTCGATGCCGTATTTCTTGGCGTCGCGCGGGTTGGAGATCGCTGCCTCCTCGCCATTGACGAAAATCTGGCCGGAGTCGCGCTTGTAGGCGCCGGACAGGATCTTGATCAGCGTCGACTTGCCGGCGCCGTTGTGGCCGAGCAGCGCCACGACCTCGCCGGGGAAAAGATCGATCGAGGCGTCGTCGACGGCGCGGATGCCGCCGAAGGCGATCGAGATGTTGCGCATATCGACCAGCGGCGTGCCCATGGGGGCGGTTGCGGGAGCGGTCTTGTCAGCCATGATCGTACCCCTAAACCCGCTTGCGATAGACTGTGTCGAGCCACACCGCGATGACCAGCACGGCGCCGACGACGATGCTCTGCAGCGGCGAGTCGACGCCGAGGAGCACCATGCCCGACTGCAGCGACTGCATCAGCAACGCGCCGAGCATGGCGCCGATGATCGTTCCCGAGCCGCCGGCGAGCGACGTGCCGCCGATGACGGCCGCGGCAATGACGAGCAGCTCGTCCAATGTGCCAAGCACATTGGTGGCCGAGTTCTGCCGTGCCGACGAAATGGCGGCTGCGATGGTGGCCAGCACGCCCATGATCATGAACACCTTCATGGTGATCCAGCGCGTGTTGATGCCGGCGAGGTTGGCCGCTTCCGGATTGCCGCCGATGGCAAAGACATAACGGCCGAAACGGGTGCGTTTGGTGATGAAGGTCATGACCAGACCGACGGCGACCGCCATCAGTACCGGTATGGCGATGCCGTGGGCGATGAACAGGCCGCCCTCGGGCACGGTGATGTTGTTGGCGGCCGCGTAGCGCTTCACGATGCCGATCGGCCACGGATAGGAGTTGGCGAGCCACACCGCGCCCATGATGACGGCGCAGGTGACGACGCCGAGCAGCGTCTCGGCCCAGATCGGGCGCAGCGGGAACCGGAAACGCTTGCGCTGCACCCTTCCGTTGAACAGCGCAAACACGACGGCCAGGCAGGCAACGATGCCCACGACCCAGCTCCAGGTGGCGCCGATCGATCCGGCCGGTCCGCCGCCCATCAGCTGGAAGGTGGCGTCGAGCGGTGCCACCGTCTGGCCTGACGTGACCCACCAGGCGGCACCGCGCCAGACCAGCAGGCCGCCCAGCGTGACGATGAAGGCCGGCACTTCGAGATAGGCGATCACGAAGCCCTGGAACGCGCCGATCAAAAGGCCGAGCGCCAGGCCGATGACCAGCGCCAGCACCCAGATCCACGGATTGCCGAGTTCAAGCCCCACGAACCGGACCAGGAAATGCACCTGGGCAAAGCCCATGACCATGCCGATCAAGCCCTCGGCGGAACCGACGGACAGGTCGATGTTGCGCATGACGATGACCAGCACCATGCCGCAGGCCATGATGGCGACCGCCGACGTCTGGACCGACAGGTTCCACAGGTTGCGCGGCGTGAGAAACGTGCGGCTGTCGAAATCGAGCGGATTGACGCCAAGACGCAGGCTCGAAATCACATGCAGCGCGATCCAGATCAGCAGCAGGGCGCCGATCATGCCCAGCATGCGGGTGTCGATCTCGGTCGCTTTCAGGAACCGGGCGACCGCGCCGAGTTCCGAGGCTCGCGCGGTGTCGGCCTGCAGGTCGGACGTCGTGTCGGTCATGATTTCCTCCAACCGGCTGGCCGTCTGACGCGGATGCCGAACCCAGCCTAGAAAGCTATCCGCGCGACGCGGAAACACAAATCTTTTTGAGAAAACGCCGCGGCTTTGGGGCCGCGGCGCCTTCACTTCTGCAAGCGGTCAAACTCAGTTGCAGGCCGCGACGCTGCCGGCGGCGACGCCAGCGCAGACTTCGTCCTTCTTGATCCAGCCGGCGTCGATGACGAGGTTGAGATTGTCCTTGGTGATGGCGACCGGGGTCAGGAACAGCGACTTGACGGTGTTGCCGCCAGGCGTCGTGAAATCCTTCGCGCCGGCGATGTCGGTCATCTTCTTGCCGTCGGCGAGCTGCGAGGCGATCTCGGCGGCGTTCTTGCCGAGTTCACGCGCGTCCTTCCACACCGACACGGTCTGGGTGCCGAGCGCGATGCGGTTGAGCGCGGCGTGGTCGCCGTCCTGGCCAGAGACCGGCACGGTGCCGGCGAGCCCCTGCGCCGTCAACGCCGCGACGACGCCGCCGGCGGTGCCGTCATTGGCCGCGACCACCGCGTCGATCTTGTTGTCGTTGGCGGTGAGGAACTGCTCCATGTTCTTCTGGGCGTTGGCGGGCAGCCAGCCGTCCGTATAGGCTTCGCCAACATTCTTGATCTTGCCGCTGTCGATGGCTTCCTTCAGCACTTCCATCGAGCCCGAGAACAGGAAGTCGGCGTTCGGGTCGGCGCCCGAGCCCTTGATGAAGACGTAGTTGCCTTCAGGCTTCACCTTGAACACCTCGCGGGCCTGCATGCGGCCGACTTCCTTGTTGTCGAAGGTCAGGTAGAAGACGTCCTTGTTCTCGATCAGGCGGTCATAGCCGACGACCGGAATGCCCTCGTCGAGCGCCTTCTGTACCGCCGGGCCAATGGCCGACGCATCCTGCGCCAGGATGATCAGCGAATTGGCGCCCTGCGAAATCAGGCTTTCGACATCGGTCAGCTGCTTGCCGGGATTGGACTGCGCATCGGCGGAAATGTATTTGTCGCCCGCGGCCTCGATCGCCTTCTTCATGGCGGCTTCGTCAGTCTTCCAGCGCTCTTCCTGGAAATTCGACCACGAAACGCCGATGACCTTGTCCTTCGCCTGCGCGACCGACGCCAGTGTCAGCGACATGGCGACACCCGCCAGAATGGCGACTGTGAATCTCTTCATGTTATCCTCCCTGCGCCGCGTATGGCGCGACCAAACTGGCCCGAAGGCCGGCACAGAGGCCCTATTTTTTCGAGCCCCGAAAAAATACTGGTCCATCGTCGGAACGCTGTCAACATCGATTCTGATGCATTTTGAGGTGCCGGGAACCTTTTTTCGAGTCCCGCAATAAATAAATGACAGCACCAGCCGCTTCTGCCAGTATTCGACGCGTTGCCGGAGGTGTCGAGGGGCGTCAGGAACCACGGCGACGGGGAGGATGTGGGAAAGCATGTCGGTCGGAATCCGTCACGACGATCTGCGCCGGCGCAACCGCGCAATGGTGATTGCAGCCGTGCGCCAGGGTGGCCAGCCCTCGCGCACCGAGATCGCCGCGACCACGGCCCTCAGCCACTCGACCATATCGGCGATATCAGCCGACCTGATCGCAGAGGGTATCCTGACCGAAGGCAAGCCCAACGAGGCCGGCTCACTGAAACGCGGCCGGCCACAGGTCGGCCTTGGCCTCAACCCCGAGGCCGCGGCTGTGATGACCGTGGTGCTGTCGCTGAATTTCCTCTCTGTCGCCGTCATCGATTATGCCGGCCAGGTGGTCGCCGAGGAACAGCGCCGGCTGGACACGCTGACCATGTCGCGCGAGGCGCTGATCGGCGAATGCACGGCAATAGTACGACGTCGCCTCGAGGATCCCGATCTCGATGTCCGCAGTGTGGCCCGCATCGCGTTGGCGATCCAGGGCATCACCGACACCGAGGCGCGCGCCATGCTGTGGTCGCCGATCACGCCGCAGACGGACATAGCCTTCGCCGACATACTCGAAGCCGAATTCGGCATCCCCGCCACCGTGGAGAACGACTGCAACATGATGGCGGTGGCGCTGCGCTGGCGCGACCCCGAACGCTACCGCGACGACTTCATCGCCATCCTGCTCTCGCACGGCATCGGCATGGGCCTTGTGCTGAAGGGCGAGCTGTTCACCGGCACGCATTCGTCGGGTGGCGAGTTCGGCCACATGATCCATCGCCCCGGCGGCGCGCTCTGCCGCTGCGGGCGGCGCGGCTGTGTCGAGGCCTATGCCGGCAACTACGCCATCTGGCGTAACGCCAGGCAGCTTGGCGAGGACACCGAGCCGGTCGCCGATGTCAGCGACGCGCAAATGCGGACACTCGCCGCGACGGCAAGGGAGAAGGACGGACCGGAGCGCGAAGCCTATCGCAAGGCCGGCGAGGCGCTGGGCTATGGCCTCGGTAGTCTTTTCGCGCTGATCGATCCGGCACCGGTTGCGATGGTCGGCGTCAGCGCCGCCGCCTTCGACCTGATCGAGCCGGCCTTGCGCGAGGCCATCGCCCAGACTGCCGGCGGCCAGCATTCGGAATCGATTTCCTTCGACACCGAGCCGAACGAGCTGCCGCTCATCCGCGAAGGCTGCGCCATGCGCGCATTGACCTTCGTCGACCAGGAGATTTTCGCGCCTGGCGTGCAGGCAAGGGCGGGCGCGGGAAAGAACGTTGCCTGAGACCAAGATCGAACCCAATCACTCCGACGGGGCATGACATACTACCCGCCAGATTTCGAGCCTCCTGCTAGAGCATGATGTCGAAAAGTGTGAAGCGGTTTTCGGACGACATCATGCTCTATCTCTTCGATTTAGAGAAGGATTCAGATTTCAGGTCGATTCGACCTAAAATCATCCGGCTCTAAGCCCCCGTCGGGCGGCGGTGCGGTCCGCCGTGCGCCAGTACCCACAACCGGCGTTCAGGCCGGGTAGAGCGCCGCAGCCCAGCGGCAGAAGGTCTGCACCGCGTCATTGCGTCCCGCCCCGTCGGCCTGCACCATGTAATGCGCGCCACTTATGGGCACGCGGTGCGGCAAGGGCGCGACCAGTTGGCCGGAATCGAGAAACGGCCTGGCGAAACTCTCCAGAACGATCATGGCGCCGCCGCCCGTGGTCATCGCCCAGAGCGCGAGCAGCGATGAATCGTAGCGGGCACGCTGCGGCGGGGCCGGGAGGGCGAGGCCGAAATGATCCGACAGGCGCTGCCACTCGGTCTCAAACCCGATCACATGGTGCAGGCAGGCAAAGGGGAAGTCGCCGATGTCCCGGCGCCCCGCCAACCAGGCGGTGTCGGCAGGATGGCAGACGACGATCGCGGATTCATGGGCCAGCAGTTGAACCGCACCCTCGGGCCAGTCGCCGTGCCCCCAGCGGATGTCGACATCGCTGTTGCCGGCTTCAAAACGATCGGACCAGACGAAGGTGGAGAGTTGGATTTCGATCTCTGGATGGGCCTGCCGAAAATCGGCCAGCCGGGGCGCGAGGATCAACGCCGCCCAAGTGATCGAGGCGCGCACCCGCACCACCCGCCGCGATGGGCGCGCGAAGAGACCGTCCGTCGCCCGCTGCAACTCGGCGAAGGACTGGCGCACCGGCTGGGCATAGGCCTGGCCGATATCCGTCAGCGCAACGCCGCGCGGCAGCCGCTCGAACAGCCGCGCGCCGACATGCTTTTCCAGCAGGCGGATATGCTGGCTGACGGCCGCTGCGGTCAGGTTCAGCTCAGCGGCCGCGGCGGTGAAACTGCCATACCGCGCCGCCGCCTCGAAGGCGAGCAGCCAGGTCGGGTGCGGTGTTTTCATGAGATCTTACCATCAATTAAAATGACCCCAATACCTGAAAAGATATTCTTTGTGTTGTCAATTTCCGAGCAATACCCTGCGCATGAACCACGGCCGGAAAAGAGCGACATCGATGTCAGACCGGAAGGAATGGAACCACGTCCCCGACAGCCTGCCCATTGAGATTGCGCCGGTCTGGCGCTGGCCGCTGAACCTCGCAGCGATCTTTCGCTGGTATGTCGGAAGCTGGCTGCCTGTCTCAATCAATCTCGTCATCGTGGGGCTGGCCTTCGCGGCTTATGCCTTGGCCAGCCCCACGCTTGCCCAGGCGAAGGAGCCAGGGCTATGGATCGGGGTGATCTGGCTACGAGACTTCGGCCTGACGGTAGTTGTAGCGCAGGGGCTGCATCTTGTTTTTCACCGCCACCAGTTGCAGGGCACCGACAAGAAGTTTGATCCGCGCCCCTACCCGCGCAAGGGGCGCGCGTTCAGTTTCGACAGCCAACTGGCCGACAACGTGTTCTGGTCGCTGGCTTCGGGCGTAACGATCTGGTCGGCATACGAGGCGCTGGTCTGGTGGGCGATGGCCAATGGCTATGCGCCGACTCTAACATGGTCCGGCCACCCGGTCTGGTTCGTCGGCCTCTTCCTGTTGATCCCGATCTGGGAGAGTTTCTACTTCTACTGGATTCACCGGCTGCTCCATACGAAGCTCCTTTACCGCATCCACGCGCTGCATCACCGCAATATTGATGTGGGGCCGTGGTCGGGCCTTGCGATGCACCCGGTTGAACACATTTTCTATTTCGGAACCGCGCTGGTCCATTTCGTTGTTCCGTCCAGCCCGGTGCATCTTATCTGCCACCTGATGTTCTATGGCCTTTACGCCATTACCACCCATACCGGGTTCGAAGGGCTCTGGCTGGCCGGGCGCAAGCGCGTCGACCTGGGCACCTTCCACCACCAGCTTCATCATCGCTACTTTGAGGTGAACTACGGCACGCTGGAAGTGCCATGGGACAAGTGGTTCGACACCTTCCACGATGGCACTGAATCGGCAAAGGCACGGATGAAGGCGCGTCTTGCCGCGCGGCGCCGGCTATAGGTCACGCCGGCGGAAGGGGCACGTGATATAAGTCCTCAGGCAGGTTTACGCCGCAGACCGCCCTAGCCCCCGATCTCTTTACCGCAAGGCCGGCGAAGCGCTCGGATACGGGCTTGGCAGCCTGTTCGCGCTGATCGATCCCGCACCCGTCGCCATGGTCGGCGTCTGCGCGGCGGCCTTCGACCTGATCGAGCCGGCACTGCGCGAGGCGATCGCCCACACCGCCGGCGGCCAGCATTCGAAATCGATCTCCTTCGACATCGGGATTTGTTTTTCTTCCATGTGATCGGCGCGGCATGCATGATTGTTTTGCTCTGGAAGGTGCACAATCATACACGTGGGCGCTCCCCATTCCGATCTCACCGAGATGGGACAGACGTCTAGTCTTCCCTGATCGCGTAGCCCGCGCCGCGGATGGTGCGGATGACGTCGGGCATGCGGCCATTGTTGACCGCCTTGCGCAGCCGTCCGACATGCACGTCCACGGTGCGCTCGTCGATATAGATCGTCTCGCCCCAGACATTGTCGAGCAACTGGCTGCGCGAGAACACGCGGCCGGGATGGCGCATCATGAATTCCAGCAGGCGGAACTCGGTCGGTCCGAGCCGGATCTCACTCTTCTTGCGATAGACCCGGTGCGATTCGCGGTCGAGCACGATGTCGCCGACCTTGAGCACGCTGGACAGCACTTCCGGCTTGGCGCGGCGCAGCAGCGCCTTGACCCGGGCCATGAATTCCGGCGTCGAGAACGGCTTGACTAGATAATCGTCGGCGCCGGTCGAAAGGCCGCGCACGCGGTCGCTCTCCTCGCCGCGCGCCGTCAGCATGATGATCGGCAGCCTCTCGGTCTCGGGCCGCATTCGCAGGCGCCGACAGAGCTCGATGCCGGAAATCGCCGGCACCATCCAGTCGAGCACCAGGAGGTCGGGCACGTTCTCCTGGAGGCGGATCTCGGCTTCGTCGCCGCGTGTCACCACCTCGACCTGGTAACCTTCCGATTCCAGATTGTAGCGGAGGAGCACGCCGAGCGGCTCCTCGTCCTCCACCACCATGATGCGTGGCGCGATCATCGATTGATCATCCCTGCCGTCAAGCCGCCGGCACCGACATCGCCGTCTCGTCCTGCTTCGGACGGTTGGCGGGCAGTTGCGTGCCGGTCAGCACATAATACGCATTCTCGGCGATGTTGGTCACATGGTCGCCGATGCGTTCGAGGTTCTTGGCGCAGAACAAGAGATGCGTGCAAGCCGTGATGTTGCGCGGATCCTCCATCATGTAGGTCAGGAGTTCGCGGAACACCGAGGTGTATTTGACGTCGATGCGTTCGTCGTCGTTCCTGAGCTTGGCGAGTGCGGCGGCATCGCCGGCCGCATATTCCTCGACCACGCCCTGCACCTGGATCAGCACCAGCTGCGCCATGGAGTCGATCGAATGCGACAGGTCGCGCGGCGTGGCGGTGAGGCCGACGGAGCCGACGCGCTTGGCGATGTTCTTGGCAAGGTCGCCGATGCGCTCGAGATCGCCCGCCATGCGGATCGAGCCGACGACATGGCGCAGATCGTCGGCCATCGGCTGGCGCTTGGCGATCAGGGTGATGGCGCGGTCGTCGAGTTCGCGCTGGCGCGCGTCCATGATGGCGTCGTCGGAGACGACGCGCTGTGCCAGCGCGTTGTCCGAATTCAGCAACGCCTTGGTGGCGCCGCCGACCATCGTGCCGGCGAGATCGCCCATGTCGCTGATCAGCCTGCTGATCTGTCCGAGATCCTCGTCGAAGGCTGCGACTGTGTGTTCGGCCATGATCCTGGTCCTCGTATGCGTGATATCAGCCGAAGCGGCCGGTGATGTAGTCCTGCGTGCGCTTCTCGCGAGGCGACGTGAAGATCTTCTCGGTCTTGTCGAATTCGACCAGTTCGCCCAGATACATGAAAGCCGTCTGCTTCGAGACGCGCGCGGCCTGCTGCATGTTGTGGGTGACGATGACAATCGTGTAGTCGGCCTGCAACTCGTCGATCAGTTCCTCGATCTTGGCGGTCGACAATGGGTCGAGCGCCGAGGCCGGCTCGTCGAGCAGGATGACTTCCGGCTTGACCGCCACGGTGCGGGCGATGCAAAGCCGCTGCTGCTGGCCGCCCGACAGGCTGAGGCCGCTGGCGTTCAGCTTGTCCTTGACCTCGGTCCACAGTGCCGCGCGCTTCAGCGCCTGTTCGACACGGCCGTCCATCTCGGCCTTGCTGATCTTCTCGTAGAGCCTGACACCGAAGGCGATGTTCTCATAGATCGACATCGGGAACGGCGTCGGCTTCTGGAACACCATGCCGATCTTGGTGCGCAGCAGGTTGAGATCCTGCGAGCGGTCGAGAACGTTTTGGCCGTCGAGCAGCACCTGACCCTCGGCGGTCTGCTTGGGGTATAGTTCGTAGATGCGGTTGAAGACGCGCAGCAGCGTCGACTTTCCGCAGCCCGACGGTCCGATGAAGGCCGTCACGCTGCGCTCGGGCAGCGACAACGTGATGTCCTTCAGCGCCTTCGACTGGCCGTAGTAGAAATTGAGGTTCTTGACCTCGATCTTCGCCTTGGCGGCTGCCTCGGTGGCAATCGTCATGTCTGGAGACAACATCTGGCTCATTTGTCCTCTCTGCGTCCGGTCAGGCTGCGCGCAAAGATGCTGAGCGCGAGAACCGTCAATGTGATTATGAGTGCGCCGGTCCAGGCCAGCTGCTGCCATTCCTCATAGGGGCTGAGAGCGAACTGGAAGATGGTGACCGGCAGGCTGGCCATCGGCGCGTTGAGATTGCTCGACCAGAACTGGTTGTTCAGCGCGGTGAAGAGCAGCGGCGCCGTCTCGCCGGAGATGCGGGCGATCGACAGCAATATGCCGGTGACGATGCCGGAAAGTGCGGCACGGTAAGCCACTGATTTGATGACCACCCAGCGCGGCGCGCCGATCGCGGTGCCGGCTTCGCGCAAGGCGTTCGGCACCAGGTTGAGCATGTCCTCGGTGGTGCGCACGACCACGGGGATGACCAGGATGGCCAGCGCGACGGCGCCGGCGATCGCCGAGAAATGCCCCATCGGCCGCACCATCAATTCGTAGACGAACAGGCCGATGATGATCGACGGCGCCGACAGCAGGATGTCGTTGATGAAGCGCACCACGGTGGTGAGTTTCGAGAAGCGGCCGTATTCGGCCATGTAGGTGCCGGCCAGAACACCGATTGGCGTGCCGACGATAACGGCGATGACCGTCATCACCACGCTGCCATAGATAGCGTTCAGCAGGCCGCCGGCATCGCCGGGCGGCGGCGTCATCTGCGTGAACACATCAAGCGAGAGCCCAGCTGCGCCTTTGTAGATCAACGCGCCGAGGATCAGTGCCAGCCAGGCAAGCCCGATGCCCGCGGCGGCGACGCACAGCGTCATCATCACCGAGTTTCTGGCCTTGCGGCGGCTGTGAAGCGACGAGGCTGTCGACATCGGTCAGGCTCCGGTGCGGGCGTCGATGCGCATCAGCATGTAGCGTGCGATCGCAAGGATGAGGAAGGTGATGACGAACAGGATGAGGCCGAGCGCCACCAGCGAGGACGTGTAGAGATCGCCAACGGCTTCGGTGAATTCATTGGCGATGGTCGCCGAGATTGTCGTTGCCGGCGCGAACAGCGAGGTCGAGATGCGGTGCGCGTTGCCGATCACGAAGGTCACCGCCATGGTTTCGCCAAGCGCGCGGCCAAGGCCGAGCATGACACCGCCCATGATGCCGATGCGGGTGTAAGGGATGACGACGCGACGTGTCACTTCCCAGGTCGTGCAGCCAATGCCGTAGGCGGACTCCTTCAGCACCGGCGGCACCGTGTCGAACACGTCCTTGGTGATCGAGGTGATGAAGGGCAGCACCATGATGGCGAGAATCAGCGACGAGGTCAGCAGGCCGATGCCGTAGGGGGGACCGGCAAACAGGCTGCCAAGGCCGGGAATGCCGTGGAAAACGCTGATGATGAAGGGCTGCACTGTCGTCTGCAGGAACGGCGCCAGGACGAACAGGCCCCAGATACCATAGATGATCGAAGGAATGCCGGCCAGAAGTTCCACCGCCATGCCGATTGGGCGCCGAAGGGGGCGCGGGCAAAGCTCGGTGAGAAAAATGGCAATGCCGATGCCGAGCGGCACGGCGATCAGGATGGCGATGGCCGATGTGACAATGGTGCCGTAGATAGGCGCCAGGGCGCCGAATTTCTCCGTCACCGGGTTCCAGCTCTCGCTGGTCAGAAACGAGAAGCCGAAGGTCGACAGTGCCTGCCAGGAACCGGCAAACAACGAGATGGCAACGCCGCCAAGCAGCACCAGCACGAGAATGGCGGCGGCGCGGGTCAGCCCATGGAAGATCGAATCGGTTAACGCAAAACGTCTGACGATGGCGTCGCGCGAGCCCTTGATGGCTGGCAAGGCTTCCTGGACAGCACTCATGTCAAGCTCGGCTCTTTGTGTTGAGAAAAAGGAGCGCCGCGTGAAGCGGCGCTCCTTCGGGTGATGTTACTCGCCTGCGTAGACGGGCTTGCCGTCAGCCTGGATGTCGGCCTTCCAAGAAGCCTTGATCAGGTCGACGACGCTGTCGGGGATCGACACGTAGTCGAGCGCCTTGGCGGTTTCCTTGCCGTCCTTATAGGCCCAGGCAAAGAACTTCAGCGCTTCGCCGGTGGCGGCGGCATCGCTCGGAGCCTTGTGGATCAGAACCCAGGTGGAAGCCGCGATCGGCCAGGTGGTGTCGCCAGGCTCGTTGGTGATGATGACGTTGAAGTTCTTCGCGCCCTTGAAGTCGGCATTCGAAGCGGCGGCGCCGAAGGATTCGAGCGACGGCTCGACCACCTTGCCGGCCGCATTCAGCATCTTGGAGTAGGAGAGGTTGTTCTGCTTGGCATAGGCGTACTCGACGTAGCCGATGCCGCCGTCGGTCTGCTTGACGGTGTTGGCAACGCCTTCGCTGCCCTTGGCGCCGACGCCGGTGGGCCATTCCACGGCAGTGTCCGAACCAACCTTGTCCTTCCAGTCGGGCGAGAGCTTCACCAGATAGTCGGTGAAGTTGAAGGTGGTGCCCGAGCCGTCCGAACGATGCACGACGGCGATCGCGGTCGACGGCAGGGTGAGCGAGGGGTTCAGCGCCTTGATCGCGGCGTCGTCCCAGGTGGTGATCTTGCCCATGTAGATGTCGGCCAGCGCCTTGCCGTCAAGCACCAGTTCGCCCGGCTTGATGCCGGTGAGGTTGACGATCGGCACGATGCCGCCCATCACCATCGGGAACTGCACGAGGCCGTTCTTTTGGAGGTCGGCGTCGGACATCGGCTTGTCGGTGGCGCCGAAGGTCACGGTCTTGGCGATGACCTGCTTGATGCCGCCGCCGGAACCGATCGACTGATAGTTGAGGCCGATGCCGGTGTCCTTCTTGTAGGTGTCGGCCCACTTGGCGAACACCGGATAGATGAAAGTGGAACCGGCGCCGGAAAGGTCAGCTGCCATTGCCGCGGAAAGGGTGATGGTGGACGCCGCAGCCATTGCAATCGCAACGGCCGCCGAGCGGATGAAATGTCTCATGTGGCCTGCTCCTGTTCGGAAGA
Source organism: Mesorhizobium sp. B3-2-1 (assembly GCF_006439515.1). NCBI lineage: Bacteria > Pseudomonadati > Pseudomonadota > Alphaproteobacteria > Hyphomicrobiales > Phyllobacteriaceae > Mesorhizobium > Mesorhizobium sp. B3-2-1. Next base: position 223,084 of record NZ_VFTI01000004.1, read on the forward strand.
TGGTCTCTCGGCGCCATTTCCTCCGGCGCCCGCTGAGGCCAATAGCCTTCGATTATAACAGTCGCATGACAGTTTCATGTCAGCCCGGTAACGCGTCGCCCGGACCGAGAAAGGCGCCGATGTCGGGCGCCCGCGGCGCGGTCCGGGTTTACCGCCGGAATCAGGAGCTTGAGCCGTCCGACGGCTGGAATGACCCGGGATTCGACCGGGCGTTCCCAAGTGAAAAAAATCCGGACGGGAGCGCGTTGCTCGCAGCCAGAGCGTGTCATGGCCGGGCCATCGCCAAAAACAGGTCCGTTGGGGTAGAGTGACGCTGTTTCTTGCAGGCGGTCGCTGCTCCCGCCCGTAACCGAGAAGGGCGGAATTCGATTTTGCTATTGTCCCGGCTCGGCATCGCCTTGGATATGGTGCGATCGCACCATATCCATTGCACGCAGGGGTGGCAGCAAATCCGCAGCTGATTCCCTCGATTTTGTCTCGCCGGATCCTGCAATCCCGGCGACGCGGGTGCTAGCCCGCGTTGCGATGGACCTGACGGCCGGCGCCGACCCAGCGCTCGACCTTCTCGAGCAGGGCCCTGGGGCTGATCGGCTTGGGCAGATAGTCGTCCATGCCCGCCTCCAGGCAGCGTTCGCGGTCGCCCTTGAGCGCATGCGCGGTGACGCCGACGATCGGCACATGCGTGCCGGTCTCCTGCTCCAGCAGGCGGATCGCGGCCGTCGCTTCGAGACCGCTCATCTCCGGCATAGAGACGTCCATAAGGATCATGCACGGATTGAGCGTGCCGAAGGCGTCGAGCGCCTTGCGGCCATTGGCGACGATCTCGAAGCGGTAGCCGGTCTCGCCGAGGATCTGGGTGAAGACCATCTGGTTCACCTCATTGTCCTCGGCCACGAGGATATCCAGCCTTTGCCCGCCGCCGGAGGCAGGCAGCCTGGGACGAACCGGCGGCGGCTGCAGCTGCGCACGCTGCTCGGCTATCGCCAGAGGGGCCCGCGGGGCAATCTCGAGCGCCTCGCCCGCTGGCGGCTGAACGGTGTGGCCGCTGGTGGCGTGGCGATGGCGCTGAATGGTCGCGACCAAGGTTTCCAGGAGCGCCGAGGAGCGTGCCGGCTTGATCAGCTGCGCGTCGATGCCAAGATCGCGGTAGCTGGTGTTGGCAAGCGACTGGTCGACCGAGGTCAGCATGATGATCGGCGTATCCGCGAGGCCCTCGGTGTCGCGCACGATGCGCGCCATTTCGGCGCCGCTCATTTCAGGCATCTGATAGTCGAGCACGACGCAATCGACCGCCACGCCATAGGCCGCCGCGGCGATCAGCACCTTGAGGCCTTCTGCACCGCTTTCGGCCGCGCAGGAATCGAACGTCCACGAGGTCATCTGCTCGGTCAGGATGGCGCGGTTGACGGCATTGTCGTCGACGATCAGCACGCGTGCGCCCGTCACGTCCACCGGCGTGATGCGCTGTCCGTTCTGTTGCCCGGCCCCAGGCAGCGTCACTGTGAACCAGAAGGTCGACCCCTTGCCTTCGGCGCTCTCGACGCCGATGTCGCCACCCATCAGGTCGACCAGCCGCGAGGTGATGGCAAGGCCAAGCCCGGTGCCCTCGTGGCGCCGTGTCGACGACGTGTCGACCTGGCTGAATTTCTCGAACACCAGTTTCAGTTTTTCCTCGGGGATGCCGATGCCGGTATCGGTGACAGAGATCGTCAGCCTGGTTCCGGTCGGAACCCGTTCGCCGGTCACATCGACCAGCACGTGGCCTTCTTCTGTGAACTTCACCGCATTGCCGAGCAGGTTGGTGACGATTTGCCGGATCCGGCCGACATCGCCGATGAACAGGCTTTCGAGCCGCGGCTCGATGCGCACGATGAGCTCGAGATCCTTTTCCTTGGCCCGTGTCGACACCAGCGTCGCCACGTCCTCGATCGCCTCGGCGAGATTGAAAGGCGCCGGGTCGAGCACCAACTGGCCGGCATCGATCTTGGAGAAATCCAGGATGTCGTTGATGATGGTCAGGAGCGCATTGCCCGATTTGACGATGATGTCGGTGAATGTCTTCTGCTTCGGGTCGAGATTGGATTTGGCCAGGAGTTCAGCCATGCCCAGCACGCCGTTCATCGGCGTGCGGATCTCGTGGCTCATATTGGCGAGGAATTCCGACTTGGCGCGGTCGGCGAGCACGGCGCGCTGACGCGCCTCGCTGAGCTCCGCCTCGCGCTGCTTGAGCTCCGTGATGTCCGTGGTCGAACCGATCAGGTAGAGCGAACCGTCGGAGGCGATCATAGCGCCCTTGCGGGCGAACTGATGCCTGACGCTGCCGTCGGGAAGGCGCACCGTCTCCTCGATCTCCTGGGTCTCGCCGGTACGCAGCACGGCGAGATCGCTGGCTACGAAGGCCTCGCCATCCGGCCCGAAGATTTCGACGTCGGTCTTGCCGATCGCCTCCTGCTTGCTGAAGCCGGTGAGGTCGCACCAGCCCTTGTTGACATAGAACTGCCTGAGATCGGAGCGCTTGGCGTAGATCGACACCGGTACATTGTCGATCAGGCTGCGGAACACCTCGTTCTCGCGCATGCTCTCTTCCAGAGCTTGCTCGCGTGCCTTGACGTCGGTGATGTCGGTGCTGGAGCCGACCAGATGCACCGATCCGTCCGTGGCCACCAGACGGCTCTTGCGCGTCATCAACTGCCGCACGGTTCCGTCACGATGGGTGACGGGCTCCTCGACCTCACGCACACTGCCGTTCGTCACGACATCGGTGTCGTCCTGGCTGAAGCCCTCTGCTTCCTCGCCGCTGAACAACTGGCGGTCGGTCCGGCCGATGACATCGTCCTTGGCGAGACCGGTCAGCGCGCACCAGGCCTTGTTGACGAATTCGATGCTCAGGTCCTGCGCCTTGATGAAGGCGGCTACCGGCAACTCGTCCATGACATGCCGGAAGAGATCGATCTGGCGCATCGAGTGATGAAGCGCAGCCTCGCGACTCTTCAGGTCGGTGATGTCGACGCGCACGCCGATGAACGTGCCGTCGTCGGTGCGCATGTCGTAGACCTGGTACCAGCGTCCATCCGAATTGAGGCGCTCATAGGAGGAATTCGGCAGACGGTAACGGGCCAGGATGCCGTCAAGCCAGCGTTCGGAATCGACTTCGTACAGGCTGTCGATCCCAGGATCGCCGCTCGAACGGAAATAGCCGACCGAATGGCCGAACTCCAGCGCTTCGCGGATAGTGCGGCCGGGCTGCCAGAAGGGCTTCAGCGCCGGCAGCGTATTCTGCAGCCTGTGGTTGGCGAAGACGAACTTGTCGTCCCGATCGTAGATGATAACGCCGGCCGGCAGCGATTCAAGCACGTTGGCGAGATGCTTCCGCGCTTCCTGCGCTTCGGTCTCGCGCCGCTTCATGTCGGAGATGTCGAAGAGAAAGCCGGCTACATAGTCGCGGCCGCTTGCCATGCGGACGCGGTTCTTCCTGACGATGCGCGAACGGCTGGCGCCGCCCGCCTCGAAGTTTTCCTCCACTTCATATTGCCGCCCGCTGGCCAGCACCTCACGTTCGCTGCTTTCGAACAACGCGACGTCGGCCGGCCCTAGGAAATCGCCCCCCGGTTTGCCAAGCATGGCTTGCGGCGCCTGCTTGAACAGCGCCGCGAAGGCCTCGTTGACGAAGACGAAGCGCAAATTGTCGTCCTTGACGAAGATCGGATCCTCGACGGCGTTGATCACGGTCTCCGCCAGCCGCGCCTTTTCCAGCGCTTCGGCAAGTTCGGCCTCGCGGTCCTTCATGTCGGTGACATCGACATAGCAAATGAGCAGCTTGCCGCCGGCCAGCGGCGCCATCGACGCGATCAGCGTCCCGCCGTCTTTGCGCGGGAACTGCCACGATCCGGCGGTGCCGGCTCTGATTTCGGCCTCGCGCTCGGCGACATGCCGCTGCCATGTCGCGTCGTCCGAGCCATAGGGGTCGGTGTTGCGGCTCGCGTTCATCAGATCGCGGAAGCTGCAGCCGGTCTCGGCGTCCTGGGCGTCGATCTGCCAGAAATCGTAGAAGGCGCGGTTGATGATCTCGACACGCATGGCGGCATCGAGGACGAGAACGCCGATCGGCATCTGATCGACCATGGTGCGGAGGTTGGCAAACGTCTCGGCGATCTTGGCGTTGGCGTTCTCGATCTCGGCGTCACGGCGCTTGACTTCGGTGACCTCATAGTAGGTCAGCAGGCGTTTGCCTCCCGACAGAGCGGTGACGGAGAACATCATGGTCCGCCCGTCGGCGCGGACAAACTCCCGAGGCGCGACGGTACCGGCCCTGATCTCCTCGACGCGGGTGGCGAGGTAGCGCCGCCATTGCTCTTCGTCGATGTCGCCATAGATGCCGTTGCGGCGGTTGAGTTCCATCAACAGACTGAACGGAGCGCCGACGGTCACGGCCCCATCCGGAATCCCGGAGAGATCGCGATAAGCCTTGTTGACGATCAGCGTGTCGAGCCTGGCATCCAGAAGCACGACGCCCATATGCATGGCATCCATCGTCCGCTCGAGATCGCCAAGATGCTGGACGGACTCGCCGTCAGCTGGCGGTTCCATGGCCTCGAAGGCGCTGGCCAGCGCGGTGACGTTGCGGCCTATGCCGCGATAGCCGGCGAATTTTCCGTCGCTGTCGAAACGCGGGAAGCCTGACGTCAGCACCCAGCGGCAGTCGGGGCGGCCACCCTTCAGTTCGTAGACGAAGTCGCGGAACGGCCGGTGCGCCTGCAAATCCTCCAGATGCGCTGCCGCGCTGCGGTTGCCCTTCAGGACCTGATTGAGAAAATCGAAGCGGAACCGGCCAAGCACATCAGCCGGATCGATGCCCGTCGCCGCCTCGTAGTCTTGTGAAAGCCAGGAAAAGCGAAGTTCCGCGTCGGTTTCCCAGCTCCAGTCCGAGCCCGCTTCGACGAGCTGGCGCAGCGCGCCGGCGCAATCCACGTCGACGGATGATCCATCGCCGCCATGCGCGGCTGCCTTGCCGGGCTCGCGCTTGCCGCGCGCGCCGATTGCTTCGTTCGATTCCGCCATGCTGTCCCCACCCCGAAAATCAAGGCCGAACCCTCCCTCCGCGGTTCGTCGGCGAAATGTGCCGCAGAAGCATTAACGATCCGCTAACCTTAACGGCGCAACCGGCCGGTTCCTGCTGCGTTATTCCGTCCGGTTGTGGCGCGCAGCGAGGCCGCGCTATAAGCATGTGCAGGGGTGTTGCTAATGTATGGACGGATTGTGCCTTTCTTGCTGGGCGTGGCGCTGCTTTTCAGCGGTGGCTGCTCGCGCAGCTATGACGGCACGGTCATCATCCCGCGGCCGCTCGATGCCCGGCGGATCTGGGACCGGCCGCCGCCCAATGTCGATTACCAGCCTCAGGTGGACAATGGCGCCTTTCGGGGGCCACCCCAGCCACCCGGACGGGTTTCCGAGCGCAAGGTCCTGAAACCTGCACCGCACCGACGGCATCGGACCAGGGTATCGCCGCAGCCTCCGCCGTCATCGGGCCCCGAAAAACAACTCGCATGCCGGAACGTGAGCGCACCCGGCCAAAGGGTTCGCATGGTCTGCGACTAGGACGGCTTTGCATTTGACAGGATCGCAGAACCGCTCCAGCGGACAGCGTCCTAGAGCGATGCCGCGCCCTTCCTCGGTTCCTTGGCCCCCAGTCTGTCGAGCGCAAGCCGAACCTGGCGCAGATCGTCCTGCCAGCCGTCGTCGTCGCCCATCGGGCCCTCCGTCGCAGCCCGCTGCAGCCCGCGCGCCTCGGATTCGATCTTGCGCAATTCGGCGATCTTCTGGTCGGAAGTCAGGGAGCCGTCTTCGACGATCTCCAGTATCCTCATTTCCCTGAACGTGGCCATGGTGTTCCTCCTGCCTGATACCGACCACAACGCCGCGAGCAGGTCCCTGTTCCAGTCGGATCCTGGTTCCAGCGGGCACGCGACAGGCTCATCGAGGACGGCTACGCGCTCGAAAACGCCCGTGGTCATTCAGCCGGAAAGAACTGGACCGACCACACGCACGGTCCGCTTGCCGGCCCCTATCGACTGCGGCTAGGCGGCACCCGGAGCCTCGATATCGGATTCTGGAATTGCCGCGACGCTGCCGAGGTCCGACTTTGCCTGAGGTAAAGGGATGATGGCATTGGTCATGTTCGTGGGCGTCACCGTCCTGGCCGTCAGTTCGGCAACCCGCTGATAATAACGCTTGACGTCACAGGCCTTGAAATTGGCATCGTCACGATACCGGAAAGCTGCCGGCAACTCGGTGTATGGTTTGCGCGTGTCGAGCGCCACCATGCTGTCGGTTTCCTTGCTGATATCGCTCAGCGTGTAGAGATCGACCGCCGGATCGTCGCAGATGTAACGGCATTGATCGGCCATTTCCTTGAGATCGCCGCTGCCGGCGAATTGCGACTTTGGCGCGGGGAAGAAATACCCGTCCGAAAGGCGGACGCAAAACAGCATCGCATTGCCGCTGGTCGTGGCCCCGGCCGCCGCCGTCGCGGATTGGGCCTTCGGCGCCGGGCGCTCCTGCTTTGCCCCCGACGGACAGCCGAGCGCTGCGAACCGAGCCTGCGGGCCGGAATTGTCACGCCCGGAATTGGACGCAGTCGCGATCTGGCGCTGCACCTCAGTCTGGTTTCGAGCCAGGTCGGCGCAAGCGTTGAAGAAGCCGCCCGCGGCAGTTTGCGCGGTACACTTGCGCTGCCTCTCCAGGCCCTGAATCGCCGCGAGCTGGCGACGAAGCTGAGCCAGTGCCGGGCTCGCGCCTCCGCCGCGGCCAGCGGACAGCAACTGATTTCTGATCGCACCACAACTGTCCGCGTAGGAAGATGTTGTGCCGAACCCAAACGCAACGATCGATACCAGCGCGATCATCATGAAAAGACAGAAACGGGTCATCTGAATGCCACGATCCTTGTTGCCGATAGTCCGGAACCACGCTATTTCGACTTGAGTAAATTGCCACTAAATGAGATATACGTAACATTATAAGACTTCTGTCCGAGAAGAGCTTCATCTAGTGCAATATAATCCTGCCTGTAAATTCGATATTACATTTTTATTTCAAGATTGAGGCGAACCGGGAAGCAATGGAGACAGACCTGCGGCCGTCGGCAGGCCGTTGCGTCGAGCCATGCGATCAATCAGGCGTTACCGGTGTCTGGCCTTGAAACCTTTGCCCGCGCTGCTGCGTTCAAGGGCGAAGGAGAACGCAGATGTCGATCCACTTCACGGTATCGGAACTGACAAGAAACCTTTTTCACACTCTCGGGCTGGATCACGAACGTGCCCCGCGGCCGCTCAATCCCGAGCAAAATCTGTTGCTCGAGTGCTATCTGGCCGGGCAGATTCCGGAATCGGCCTGGAGCGACTATGTCTTCGAGACTCCGGACCTGGCACGGCATGCCGAAGTACGGCGGCTGAGCCGTTGATCCGGCGATCGGGGGAAAGACGTTCGACCCCGCTCTCCGATTCAGACGAACCAGCCAGGCTGCACGCTCATGCCCACTCCATGGCAGGCTTTTTTGGGTGTGCCGCTACTGTTTGGGCGAAACGAATTGCTGCGTGAACACGTTGCCGGCAATTCCTTGCGACAGTTCCGGCGATAAACTCAGCGGCGTGCAATTCTTCACCGCAGTTATTGCCGCATCGATGAACGACTGACGCGCCTTGTCGTCGCCGGCCACCTTGACGGCGGTTGGTCGCGGCTGTCCGATCAGAGTACCGTCGCGCTTGAAACTGAAGCTCAGGGTTACAGTCGAATTCCCGGAGTCGCCAGGCGGCGTCCAGCACGACTGGATCGCGGCCCCGACATCGTCCATGGTGTTGAGCGTTGCGGCAACCGATGTGCATACGACACCTGCCGACAGCACACCCGCAATCACCAGCTTTGCAATGCCTTTCATCGCAAGCCTCATCGTCACGACCAGCCGGCAATCCGCGTCGGACTGCCGGAATCGATGGTAGGGTCGATCGAGGCGATGGCAATATCCCTTGCCAAAAAGTTGTTCGGAGAGAGCCGAGCGCGAAGCCGCCGGGGCGCCTGGCCGTGGCCGATGCGAGCCAATGCCGAAAGCAAAAAGGCCGGCACTGAGCCGACCTTTCCTTTCCGCCTCGACGGTTGCGCCAGTACATCCGTGGTCGCGGGCCGAAAGCGAATTGTTTCCAGTAGACAGGCTATTGGTAAACCAAACCTTAACGTGCCGACCGTCTCACGCACCAAGCACGAATCGATAGCCGCGAAGATCGCCTCTTTGCGGTAGGATGGCCTATGCGACCGCCCTGAACTCGGCTTCCGGCATCGTCCCGAGCCCGGCGCACTCCGCGCACACCACGGTCTTTCCGGGACAACCGCTTTGATGCGTCCCATGCGGGCAGCAATGCCCTTTTGACGCATGCCATCTGGAGCAATCGAAAACCTTGCCGCCGCCATGGCAGTGCGCGCATGTCATCTTCACGGAAGTCATTCCAAACTCTACCCGAACCCAAAATCCGCGTTGCCGCGAAAGCTACCCCCCGCACGCAAGTATCAGAGATCGCAGTGCTTTCAAGCGCCGCGGCCTGACTTAAATTGGGTGGATTCGGGCATGGGAAATTCCCGGACTCTCGCCGGGCATTGCGCGCTCTTTCGAGGCATGCAGAGCCCATGCGGGTACTGGTCCGAAATCGTTGGATTGTCTGGAGATCAACGACCACGCCGTTGCTTGGTACGCCCAAGGGGAATCGAACCCCTGTTCCCGCCGTGAGAGGGCGGTGTCCTGACCGCTAGACGATGGGCGCGTTCAAGAACCGGCGATATAGGCTGACGGCCAGGAAAAAGCAACTGGGGTTCGGCGGCTTTACCGCATCGAATAAAAAGCGGTCCTCCGCGTTACCGCCTGGGCTCGATCAGGTCCCAGAGATTGCCATGGAGATCGACGAAAACGGCCACGGTACCATAGGGTTCGAAACGCGGCGCCTCGCGGAATTCGACGCCCTTGTCCAGCATGGCGGCATGGTCGCGGGCAAAGTCGTCGGTTTCGAGGAACAGGAAGACCCTCCCGCCGGTCTGGTTGCCGATGCTATTCCTCTGCGTCTCGTCGGACGCCTCGGCAAGGAGCAGCCTAGCGCCCTGCCCGTTGGCGGGCGCGACGACCACCCAGCGCTTGCCGCGGCCGAGATCGACATCCTCGAGCAGCAGAAAGCCCAACCGCCCGACATACCATGCGATCGCTTCGTCATAATCGGCGACGACCAGGGTCACGGTCGCGACACGGCGATGTTCGGCGAATCCGGTCATGTCTGCGGCAAGCTCGTTTGCGGCATTGCTGCCCGCCTATTTGTTGCGGATTGCAAAACGGCCGATCAGGCGGCGCTCGGCGATATCATAGACGAAGATCGCACGGCTGCCGTCGGCAAGCTCGGCATCGACAGAGAGACGATCGCCCGACAAGGACTGGCTGACCACCCTGGCGCCCACCGGCAGCACGATATCGCCGCTGGCCGGCTCGCCAGCCGTCGTCTGGACGTCGCCGGACAGCGGCGGGTTGGCCGATGGCGCCTTGCGGGCTTTGTAGACAAGGGCGCCGATCACCACCATAAGAGCAACAAACAAGAGGCCGAGATTGATGACCATGAAGCGGATGAGCTTGCCGCGCAGCTTGTCGACCTCGGGGTCAAGCGGCTTTTCCTGGTCTTCGTCGGCATCGGGCCGGGCCATGGCAAATATTCCGGAATGGTTTTTCGATGAGCGCTCATAGCGAAGAGGCCCCCGAATTGATAGAGGACCCGTTGATGGAGGCCGCGCCCACCTTGCTGGTCGCGGGCGCGGATGCGGCGGGCCAACGCCTGGACCAGTGGCTGGCAGCCGCCCTTGGCCCGGACATGTCACGCAGTCGCGTACAGATGCTGATCAGGCAAGGCGCCGTCGTCATCGACGGCAAGCCGGTCGACGAAACCAAACGCAAGATGAGCGCGGGCGAAAATGTGTCGGTCGCCATGCCGGAACCGGAACCGGCGCAGCCGCGGGGCGAGAACATAGCGCTCGACGTGCTCTACGAAGACGACGAGTTGATCGTCATCAACAAGCCGGCAGGGCTCGTCGTACACCCCGGCGCCGGTAACTGGACCGGCACCCTGGTCAATGCGCTGATCCACCATTGCGGCGACAGCCTGTCGGGCATTGGCGGGGTGCGCCGGCCGGGCATCGTCCACCGCCTCGACAAGGAGACCAGCGGCGTAATGGTGGTCGCCAAGACCGACCGCGCCCACAAGGCCCTGTCGGAAGCCTTTGCCGACCACGGCCTGACGGGCGACCTCGAACGCGCCTATCTGGCGCTGGTCTGGGGCATACCGCAGAGGCCGACCGGAACGATCGATGCGCCGCTTGGCCGCGCCGCCGACCGGGTGCGCCGCGCTGTCGTGCCGGAAGGCCGCGACGACGCGCGCCACGCCGTCACCCGCTTTGCCGTGCAGGAGCGTTTCGGCGAGGACCAGCGGGAATTCGCCACCGCAAGCCTCGTCGAATGTCGACTGGAAACCGGCCGCACCCACCAGATCCGCGTTCACATGGCCCATATCGGCCATCCCGTCATCGGCGACCCTGATTACGGCCTGGCGTTCCGCACCAAGGCCAATCGGCTGCCGGAGCCCTTGAAAAGTCAGGTCAAGGCATTTTCCCGACAAGCTTTGCATGCCTGGCTCCTTGCATTTCGGCATCCCACTACCCATCTAACGATGAGGTTCGAGGCACCGATGCCGAGGGATATGGAGAAACTCGTCGACGGCTTCAGCAAACTCTGAACCGACCATCAAAAAACCTGACTGTCATTGTTCACTTCAGCGTGACACACTGTTTCGTGTTGAACAAATGCCTGTCTTTTCTGGTTTTGTTCCTGTATAAGATCTGTTGTCGCGGGCGAGCCTTTTGGTGCTCGCGTCACATGCCCGCCGCGTTTCGGGGGCATCACTCCAATAGAGAGGGGGCGCTATCATGGCCCAGTCATTACCCAGTATCGTGTCCGGCGAAGGCGGCCTCAGCCGCTATCTCGAAGAAATCCGCCGCTTTCCCATGCTTCAGCCGCAGGAAGAGTACATGCTCGCCAAGCGTTATGCCGAGCATGAAGACACCACGGCCGCGCACAAGCTCGTCACCAGCCATCTCAGGCTCGTCGCCAAGATCGCCATGGGCTATCGCGGCTATGGCCTGCCGATCGGCGAAGTGATCTCGGAAGGCAATGTCGGCCTCATGCAGGCCGTCAAGAAATTCGAACCCGAGCGCGGTTTCCGCCTCGCCACCTACGCCATGTGGTGGATCAAGGCCTCGATCCAGGAATACATCCTGCGCTCGTGGAGCCTGGTCAAGATGGGCACGACCGCCAACCAGAAGCGTCTGTTCTTCAATCTCCGCAAGGTGAAGGGCAAGATCCAGGCGCTGGACGATGGCGACCTCAAGCCCGACCAGATCGCCGAGATCGCCACGCGGCTGAACGTTTCCGAGGCCGAAGTGGTGTCGATGAACCGCCGCCTGTCCGGCGACGCGTCACTCAACGCGCCGATCCGGGCGACGGAAGGCGAGTCCGGCGAATGGCAGGACTGGCTGGTCGACGACCACGAAAGCCAGGAAGAAATGCTGATCGAGCAGGACGAGCTGGAAAACCGGCGCGGCATGCTGTCGGGCGCGCTGGCCGTGCTCAACGACCGCGAGCGGCGCATCTTCGAGGCGCGTCGCCTCGCCGAGGAGCCACTGACGCTTGAGGAACTGTCGGCCGAGTTCGACATCAGCCGCGAGCGCGTTCGCCAGATCGAGGTGCGCGCCTTCGAAAAGGTGCAGGATGCCGTCAAGGCCGCCGCCAAGCGCCAGATGCAGGCGCTGCGCACCATCGAGGCACAGCCAGCGGCGTAAAGCCGGGATCGGCTACGAAACAAACGGCGGCGTCAGGAAACTGGCGCCGCCTTTTTGTACGCCGCAGCCGGAGCCACGGTTGCCTCAAAGCCCATCCAGCGGAAACTTGAGGTACCGCCGGCCATTGGGTTCAGGTTCCGGCAGCCGCCCGCCGTTCATGTTGACCTGCAGCGCATGCAGGATCAGTCGCGGCATCGGCAATGTGCGGTCGCGCGCCTCGCGCAGCGCGACGAACTCAGCCTCTGTGCGCGCGGCGACAAGATGGATGTTGGTGGCCCTCTGCGCTGCCACGGTGCTTTCCCACAGGGGCTCGCGGCCACCGGCCTGATAATCATGGCCGACGAAGACGCGCGTCTCGTCCGGCATCGCCAGGATGCCCTGGATCGAGCGCCAGAGCCGCGCGGCGCTGCCGCCGGGAAAATCCGTCCTCGCCGTGCCGCTGTCGGGCATGAACAGCGTGTCATGCACGAAGGCCGCATCCCCCACCACATAGGTGATCGACGCCAGCGTATGTCCGGGTGAGAACAGCACCTTGACCGGGAGGGTTCCGATCCGGAACGTCTCGCCCTCGGCGAACAGCCTGTCCCACTGCGTTCCGTCGGCAGGAAAATCCGGCCAGTTGTAGATGACCTTCCACAGCGCCTGGACGTCGACGATCCTGTCGCCGATCGCCATCGACGCTCCGGTCTTCTGTTTCAGGTAATGCGCCGCCGAGAAATGGTCGGCGTGCGGATGGGTGTCGAGGATCCATTCGAGCTCCAGCCCATTTTCCCCGACGAAATCGAGCAGGGCATCCGCGCTCCTCGTACCAGTTGCGCCGGATTTCTCGTCGAAATCAAGGATCGGATCGATGATGGCGCATCGCTTCGTCGCGGGGTCCGCGACGACATACTGGATGGCCCCGGTCGGCTTGTCATAGAAGCCGCTGACCAAAGGCCTGGCCAAAGCTACATCCACATCCGGCTCCCTTACCCCAAGGCCGGCAGGAACGATTTTCTCTACCGGAACCCATTGGGAGCATCGTTGTCCGCTCCTGCGGGCCAGTCAAGCATGACTTGGCTCGCAGGAGCGGAAAAGCCAAAAACTGTTCCGACACGCTGGCTTCAGGCGGAAGGCTGCTTGGTCTTCCTGAGATAGGGCAGGATGGTCTCGTAGGCGCCGAAGCGCTTGATTGCATCCTCGTTGGAAACGGCGGCCGTGATGATGACGTCCTCGCCCTGCTTCCAGTTCGCCGGCGTCGCCACCTGGTGCTTGGCGGTGAGCTGCATGGAATCGACCGCGCGCAGGATCTCGTCGAAGTTGCGCCCCGTCGTCATCGGGTAGGTCAGCACCAGCTTGATCTTCTTGTCCGGTCCGATGACGTAGACCGAGCGCACGGTAGCATTGTCGGCGGGCGTGCGGCCTTCCGAGGTTTCGCCGGCGCCGCCTGGCAGCATGTCATAGAGCTTGGCGACCTTGAGGTCCTTGTCGCCGATCAGCGGATAATGCACCGAATGGCCGGTCGCCGTCTTGATGTCGTCCTGCCATTTACCGTGGCTTTCGACCGGGTCGACCGAAATGCCGATGATCTTGACGTTGCGCTTCTTGAACTCACCCTCGAGCCCCGCCATCGTACCAAGCTCGGTCGTGCAGACCGGCGTGAAATTCTTCGGATGGCTGAACAGGATCGCCCAACCGTCGCCGATCCAGTCATGGAACTTGATGGTCCCTTGCGTGGTCTCGGCGGTGAAGTCCGGCGCGATGTCGTTGATACGAAGACTCATGACCTATCCCTACCCTTGTGAAATATAGCCGGCATTCTTTTGCCGGCCGGCGCCGGCACCTAATCGTACCACCGCAGCGTGACTGATTAAACGCCGGAGATGACGGCTATCGCCCGACGGGCAAAATTTTTCCGCGCCTGCGGGGCGAAAAATAGAGCGTGACATCGGGCATGAGACAGACGTCAGGGATCGGGGAGGCGCGCCTCAGGCCTTGTTGATCGCCAGCGACGTCGCCAGATCTTCCATGCGCTGCGCCAAGGCCCCGAGAGCGTTGGTCAGCACGCTGTCGCTCTTGTCGGCCTTGGTCAGCGCCTCGTCGCGCGTCTTGCGCAAGGTCAGCACCTCGCTCTCCATGCCCTTGACGCGCTTCTGCAGCTCGGAGAGCTCGTCCATCACCATGATGCCGGCCATGACGGTCAGCCGCTGGTCGCCGATCTCGCCAAAAGAATCCTTCAGATGCGAGACATAACGGTCGAAGCGTTCGGCGAGGTCGATCAGATGCTCTTCCTGGCCCTCGTCGCAGGCCATGCGGTACTGCTTGCCGTCGATTGAAACCGTGACCTGTGCCATCGGGCCAGCTCCTATCTGTCCAACACGGCGCGGATGGTTTCCATCGCGGTCACCAACCGTCGCGAAACTTCCTTGTTGGCGTCTTCCAGCCGTTCGGCGCGCGCTTCGGAATTGTCGAGCTCCTGCGCCAGCCGGGAGCGATCGGCATTCATCCGCTGCACTTCGGCCTCGGCTTCCGAATAGTCACGCTCATGCTCGAGCTTGGCCGCGACGGCGTTTTCCAGCCCTTCTATGGCCTTACCCAGCCTGGCGATTACTTCCTTGAGCGTGGTTTCCCCGGTCATGGCCTTCGTCCTGCCCTGCCCATCACCGAATCGTTCGCGTTCAGAACGCGTTATCCAGGAAACATTAGGCACCGGGTGAAGGCAACGTCAACAAAGCTCTCGCGACTGTCCCCCGCTAACGCTAAAGTAGGCCTGCCTGCGGCATCACAAGACCGGCAAATCTGCACCCGATTTGTTGACTAAAAGCCCGCGCCTGCTATGTGTCGCGCACCCTTTTCAAGGGCTCTCCCAAGCCCCCAAACCCCCACCCTGGAGGTACCATGACGTCGCGTGAACAACATGACCGGATGGCCAATGCGATCCGTTTCCTCTCCATGGACGCCGTCGAGAAGGCGAATTCCGGCCATCCCGGCCTGCCCATGGGCTGCGCCGACATCGCCACGGTGCTGTTCACCCGCTTCCTGAAATATGATCCCAAGGCCCCGCACTGGGCCGACCGCGACCGCTTCATCCTGTCGGCCGGCCATGGCTCGATGCTGCTCTATTCGTTGCTGCATCTGACTGGCTACGAAGACATGACCATCGACCAGATCAAGCACTTCCGCCAGCTGGGTTCGAAAACGGCCGGCCATCCCGAATACGGTCATGCCACGGGCATCGAAACCACGACCGGCCCGCTCGGCCAGGGCCTCGCCAATTCGGTCGGCTTCGCGCTCGGCGAGCGCATCATGAACGCCGCCTTCGGCAACGACCTCGTCGACCACTACACCTACGTGCTGGCCGGCGACGGCTGCCTGATGGAAGGTGTTTCCCAGGAAGCCATCGCGCTTGCCGGTCACCTCAAGCTCAACAAGCTGATCGTCTTCTGGGACAACAACAACATCTCGATCGACGGCCCGGTCTCGCTCGCCGACAACACCGACCAGGTCGCGCGCTTCCAGGCCTCCGGCTGGAACGCCAGCCACATTGATGGCACCGATCCCGAAGCCATCGCCTATGCCATCGAGGCCGCCCGCCATTCCGACAAGCCGACGATGATCGCCTGCAAGACGACCATCGGCTTCGGCGCGCCGACCAAGGCCGGCACCAACAAGGCGCACGGCTCGCCGCTCGGTGCCGACGAGATCGCCGGCGCGCGCAAGTTCTTCAACTGGGATTCTCCGCCCTTCGAAATCCCGGCCGACATCCTCGATGCCTGGCGCACCGCCGGCAAGGCCGGCGTCAAGGCGCGCACAGACTGGGAAGGCCGCCTCGCCAAGGCCGATCCGAAGCTGAAGGCAGAGTTCGAGCGCCGCACCGCGGGCAAGCTGCCGGCGAACTTCGACGCCGTCATCGTCGACTACAAGAAGAAGCTTACGGCCGACAAGCCGAAGGTCGCCACCCGCAAATCCTCGGAGATGGCGCTGGAAGTCATCAACGGCGCGGTACCGGAAACCATCGGCGGTTCGGCCGATCTGACCGGCTCCAACAACACCAAGACCAGCCAGACCAAGAACATCACGCCGGACGATTACGGCCAGCGCTATGTTCACTACGGCATTCGCGAGCATGGCATGGCCGCGGCCATCAACGGTTTGACGCTGCATGGCGGCCTCATCGCCTATGGCGGCACCTTCCTGTGCTTCTCCGACTATGCCCGCCCGTCGATGCGGCTTGCCTCGCTGATGGGCATCCGCTCGATCTTCGTCATGACCCATGATTCCATTGGTCTGGGCGAAGACGGCCCGACCCACCAGCCGGTCGAGCACATGGCGGCCCTTCGCGCCATTCCCAATCACAATGTGTTCCGTCCGGCCGACGCGGTCGAAACCGCTGAATGCTGGCAGATCGCGCTCGAATCCGAAAAGACGCCGTCGACGCTGGCGCTGACCCGTCAGAACCTGCCGACCGTGCGCACCGAGTTCACCGAAAACAACCTGAGCAGCCTGGGGGCCTATGAACTCGCCGCCGCCAGCGGTGAAGCCGCGGTGACGATCTTCGCCACTGGCTCCGAGGTCGAGATCGCGCTCGGCGCCCGCGACCTTCTGGAAAAGCATGGCCACCCGACCCGTGTCGTCTCGGTGCCTTGCTTCGAACTGTTCGACAAGCAGAGCGACGCCTATCGCAAGAAGACGATCGGTTCGGCACCGATCAAGATGGCGATCGAGGCCGGCATCCGCCAGGGCTGGGATCATCTCATCGGATCCGATGGCATCTTCATCGGCATGACCAGCTTCGGTGCCTCGGGCACCATCGAGCAGCTCTATCCGCATTTCGGTATCACCGCCGATGCGGCTGCCAAGGCAGCGGAAGCCCGCCTGCACGGCAAATGAGGCCCGGGCATGTCGCCCAAAAGTGTATAGCGGTTTTGGGATAACGACATGCACGAAACAAAATTACCGGCGAGATCGCGTGAAAAGCGGTTTCGCCGGACTGGCCTAACCTAATCGATTTAAATCTAGCCCGCTGCGGCTGGATTCTTCGCCCGTCCGCCGCTATGAAGCTGCGGACCAATCGTCTGCCTTCCAGCTCCCAGGGAGAGAACAATGACCGTCAGAGTTGCCATCAACGGATTTGGCCGCATCGGCCGCAACATCCTGCGTGCCATCCATGAGTCCGGCCGCAGGGACATCGATGTCGTCGCCGTCAACGATCTCGGCCCGGTCGAGACCAATGCCCACCTGCTGCGCTTTGACAGCGTGCACGGCCGTTTCCCCCATGAAGTGTCGGTCGACGGCGACCAGATCACCGTCGGCAGGGAGAAGTTCAAGGTCACCGCGATCAAGGACCCGACGCAATTGCCGTGGAAGGAACTCGGCGTCGACATCGCGCTCGAATGCACCGGCATCTTCACCGCCCGCGACAAGGCCGCCGCCCACCTGACCGCCGGCGCCAAGCGCGTGCTGGTCTCGGCGCCTGCCGACGGCGCTGATCTGACCGTCGTCTACGGCATCAACCACGACAAGCTGACCAAGGACCACATCGTCATCTCGAATGCGTCCTGCACCACCAACTGCCTGGCGCCGCTCGCGGCCGTCCTGCACGAGACGGTCGGCATCGAAAAGGGCATGATGACGACGATCCATTCCTACACTGGCGACCAGCCGACGCTGGACACCATGCACAAGGATCTCTACCGCGCCCGCGCCGCCGCCCTGTCGCAGATCCCGACCTCGACCGGTGCCGCCAAGGCCATCGGCCTCGTCCTGCCCGACCTCAAGGGCAAGCTCGACGGCATCTCGATCCGCGTGCCGACGCCGAATGTCTCGGTCGTCGACTTCAAGTTCATCGCCAAGCGTTCGACCACGGTACAGGAAATCAACGAGGCGGTGATCGCGGCCTCCAACGGCAAGCTGAAGGGCATCCTCGGCGTCACCCATCACCCGAACGTGTCGATCGACTTCAACCACGATCCGCGCTCCTCGATCATGGCGCTCGACCAGACCAAGGTGATGGACGGCAACTTCGTTTCGGTGTTGTCGTGGTACGACAATGAATGGGGCTTCTCCAACCGCATGGGCGACACCGCCGTCGCCTTCGGCAAGACCATCGCCTGATCGAAGATCCGTCTTCTCGACACTCGAAACGCCCGGCTTCGTCCGGGCGTTTTTCGTTTACCGGAGCAGCAGCGCGAAAATCAGCGGCGCTGGGCAAAAAACCACCCTCCCGCCTTGCACTGGTCACGCCTTCGCCCCACTCTGCCGTAAAGCCAGGAGGCAGAGGAATTCGAGGGGCAAATCACGGATGGAGCATGCGATCTATCTCGTCACGCTGGTTGGCACAGCGCTTGTCGTCGCCGCCGCGTTTTCGAGCCTGATCGCCTTCCGCTTCGGCGCCCCGCTCCTGCTCCTGTTTCTGTGCATCGGGCTCGCCACCGGAACCGACGGCCTCGGCATCCAGTTCGACAACGCCCGTATCGCCTATTTTGCCGGCTCACTGGCGCTCGCCGTCATCCTGTTCGATTCCGGTTTCGGCACGCCGCTCAACGCTTTGCGGCAGGCGGCAGGACCAGCCCTGTCGCTGGCGACCTTCGGCGTGCTTCTCACCACCGGCCTGTTCGGCGCCGCCGCCTACTACCTGCTCGACCTCAGCTGGCTGGAATCCTTCCTGCTCGGCGCCGCCGTCGCCTCGACCGACGCGGCCGCGGTGTTCTTCCTGCTGCGCGCCGGCGAGATCAATCTGCGCGAGCGCGTGCGCTCCACGCTCGAGGTGGAATCGGGCACCAACGATCCGATCGCCATCTTCCTGACCATCACGCTGGTCGAGGTCATCGCCGCCCATGCCAATCCCGAAGCCAATGTCCTGGTCACCAATCTGATCCTCGGCTTCCTCGTCAACATGGGCCTCGGCGCCATCGTCGGCGTGCTTGGCGGCCTCGCCATCGTACGCCTGGTCGATCGGCTCAACCTCGACCATGGCCTGCTGCCGATCTTCGTGCTGACCCTGTCACTGATGGTCTTCGCCGCCGCCGGCGCGATTGGCGGGTCGGGCTTCCTGGCCGTCTATATCGCCGGGCTCATCGCAGGCAATTCCGATATCCGCGCCGTCACCATCCTGAAGCGTTTCCAGGATGGCATGTCGTGGCTGGCGCAGATCATCATGTTCCTCATCCTCGGCCTGTTCGCGACGCCCTCGCAATTTCCAGCGATCATGGTGCCTGCGATAGCCCTTGGCCTGTTCCTGATGTTCATTGCCAGACCTGTCGCCGTGTGGCTTTGCCTGGTCCCGTTCCGCCTGCCGCGTCCCGAAGTCGCTTTCGTCTCCTGGGTCGGGCTGCGCGGTGCCGTATCCATCCTGCTCGCCATCACACCGCTGCTCGGCGGACTGGAGAACGGCCGCACCATCTTCAACGCCGCCTTCATCATCGTTCTGGTGTCGCTGGTCATCCAGGGCTGGACCGTCGGTCCGCTGGCGCGTCGCCTGGGCCTGATCGTGCCGGCGCGGCTCGGACCTCTGGACAAGGTCGAACTGGAGCTGCCCGGCTCCGCGCATCACGAACTCCTTGCCTATCGTGTGGCGCCAGGCAGCCCGGTGGCGCGCGGCGAGCGCATCCCGCGCTGGGCGCGGCCCTCGCTGGTACTGCGTGACGGCCGCTCGATGCGTTTCCAGGACATGGGCCGGCTCGCCGCCGGCGATCAGGTCTACATCTTCGTGCCCGACCGCTATCCGCGCCTGCTCGACAAGCTGTTCGCCAGCCGCGCCGTGGTCGATCCGGAGGATGCCGATTTCTTCGGCGCCTTCGCCGTCGACCCCGAACGCTCCGCCGCTGAACTGGAAGTCGCCTATGCGCCTGGTCTCACCGAGGCCGAGCAGAAGCAAACAGTCGGCGCGCTGGTCACGGCGCGGCTCGGCGGCCATGCCGAATATGCCGACCGGGTTCTGCTTGGCCCAATCGAGCTGATCGTCAGGGATGTCGACGACAAGGGCAGGATCACAGGTCTCGGCCTCTCTTTCGAGCCGACCGCACCGGTGGCGC
Source organism: Mesorhizobium sp. B3-2-1 (assembly GCF_006439515.1). Classification (NCBI taxonomy): domain Bacteria; kingdom Pseudomonadati; phylum Pseudomonadota; class Alphaproteobacteria; order Hyphomicrobiales; family Phyllobacteriaceae; genus Mesorhizobium; species Mesorhizobium sp. B3-2-1. The sequence goes on from NZ_VFTI01000004.1 coordinate 243,006, forward strand.
GCGTGCCTGTCTTCCTGAGCGCCGGCGAGATCGGCGACCGTCTCGGTGCCTTTATCCGCAAGTGGCGCAAGCCGGCAGGGGCGCAGGTAACGGCACAGGCGGATGACGCCCCTGAGCCTCCGGTCGAGAAGGCATCGGCCGAAAGCTGACGAGGGCGATCGTTGCACCACCCCGACATAGGCCGGACGGTCTTCACGGACTATGTCCCCGCCCGTTTCAAAATTTCGCGTCCGACTCCGGCCAAAGCCTTGCATCGCCGCCGATGCGGGGTATGGTCCCGGCGATTTTCAGACGAAAGGGACCGGCATGGCTGCCTTCAAGACACTGGACGATATCGGCAACATCAGCGGCAAGCGCGTGCTGGTGCGCGTCGACCTCAACGTTCCCGTCACCGACGGCAAGGTCACCGACACCACCCGCATCGAACGCATCGCGCCGACCATCGCCGAATTGTCCGGCAAGGGTGCCAAGGTCATCCTGCTCGCCCATTTCGGCCGTCCCAAGGATGGTCCTTCGCCGGAATTCTCGCTGGAGCCGATTGCCAGGGCAACCGCTGAGGTGCTCGGCCGCCCCGTCGACTTCGCCAGCGATTGCGTCGGCGACACGGCAGGCAGCGCTGTCGCCGCCATGGACAAGGGCGACGTGCTGCTCCTGGAAAACACCCGCTTCTACAAGGCCGAGGAGAAGAACGATCCCGCCTTCACCGAACGGCTCGCCGCCAATGGCGACATCTTCGTCAACGATGCCTTCTCGGCCGCCCACCGCGCCCATGCCTCGACCGAAGGGCTGGCGCACCTGTTGCCCTCCTTTGCCGGCCGCACCATGCAGGCCGAACTCGAGGCACTGGAGAAGGGCCTGGGCAATCCGGTGCGTCCGGTCGTCGCCATCGTCGGCGGCGCCAAGGTCTCGACCAAGATCGACCTGTTGATGAACCTGGTGAAGAAAGTCGACGCGCTGGTCATCGGCGGTGGCATGGCCAACACCTTCCTCGCCGCGCGCGGCACTGATGTCGGCAAGTCGCTGTGCGAGCATGACCTGGCCCCGACCGCCAAGCAGATCATGATCGAAGCCGCCGAGGCCGGCTGCGCCATCATCCTGCCGGTCGACGGCGTCGTCGCCAAGGAATTCAAGGCGGGTGCGGCCTGCGAGACCGTCGCCATCTCTGACGTGCCAGCCGATGGCATGATCCTCGATGTCGGCGCCAGAACCGTGACGACGATCGCCGAGTGGATCGATCGTGCGGCGACGCTGGTCTGGAACGGTCCGCTCGGCGCCTTCGAGATCGAGCCGTTCGATCACGCCACGGTGGCTGCGGCCAAGCATGCGGCCGCGCGTACAAAGGCCGGCAAGCTGGTTTCGGTCGCCGGCGGCGGCGACACGGTGGCGGCGCTCAACCATGCCGGTGTCGCCGACGACTTCACCTATGTCTCGACCGCCGGCGGCGCCTTCCTGGAGTGGATGGAAGGCAAGCCCTTGCCCGGCGTCGACGTGCTCAAGCGCTGAGGCGGTCGGCGGCTCGCCGACAATCCGATCAACTCGAGGGGAGCCGGCGGCAGCGCCGGCGACTTTCAATCGATTCGAGCTTTCCGGCATCATTCCTTTGGCGGTAGAGTTCCGTTAAACGCGAACGATACCGTCAAGGAGAGCAACCATGAGCGAACGTCTCGAAGACATTGCCGCCGCGATCGTGGCCAACGGCAAGGGCCTACTGGCCGCCGACGAAAGCTCCGGCACGATCAAGAAGCGCTTCGACGTCATCGGCGTCGAATCGACCGCCGACAGCCGCCGCGACTATCGCGAGATGATGTTCCGCGCCAAGGACGCGATGACCAAATACATTTCCGGTGTCATCCTCTATGACGAGACGATCCGCCAGAAGGCCGCCGACGGGACGCCGCTGGTCGACATCATCAAGGCATCAGGCGCCATTCCCGGCATCAAGGTCGATGTCGGTGCCAAGCCGCTGGCCGGCTTTCCCGGCGACACCATCACCGAAGGCCTCGACGGCCTGCGCGTGCGCCTTGCCGACTATTACAAGCTCGGCGCCCGCTTCGCCAAATGGCGCGCGGTGATCGACATCGACACGACCAGGGGCGTGCCCTCGGCCACCTCGATCGGCGCGAACACCCATGCGCTCGCCCGTTATGCCGCCCTTTGCCAGGAAGCCGGCATCGTGCCGATCGTCGAGCCTGAAGTGCTGATGGACGGCGCCCACGACATCGACACCTGCTACGAGGTTTCCAAGGCGACGCTGACAAGGCTCTACGACGAACTCTATGCCGCCCGTGTCGTGCTCGAAGGCACGATCCTGAAACCCAACATGGTGCTCTCGGGAAAGAAATCGGGTACGGTGGACAGCCCCGAGCAAGTCGCCGAAAGAACCATAAAACTGTTCCGCGAGACGGTGCCGGCGGCGGTGCCTGGCATCGCCTTCCTCTCCGGCGGCCAGGAGGACGAGGAGGCGACCGCCAACCTCAATGCCATCAACGCCATCGGCCCGCATCCGTGGAAGCTGACCTTCTCCTATGGCCGCGCGCTGCAGGCCGCGCCGCAGAAGGCCTGGAGCGGCAAGGCCTCGAACGTCGCCGCCGGCCAGGCCGCCTTCACCCACCGTGCCCACATGAATCACCTGGCGGCACTGGGTAAATGGAAGGCGAGCCTGGAACAGGCTGCCTGAAGACCACCTGCCACCCTTCCCTTCAAACCCGGGCCGACATGCCCGGGTTTTTTGTTTTGGCGCACCGGCCTTGGGGCAAGGCGTTCGCATTCTTATTTGCTCTGGGCATTCCTGGCAGCGGCGATGTCGGCTTGCGCCCATCCCGTACGTCCTTGGGATGCAGACAGGGAGAAGTTCATGCATCGCAACAAGGTCGTTTCGCGCGAAGATTGGTTCGAGGCTCATAAGGCACATCTGGCCCGCGAGAAGGAACTGACACGGTTACGCGAGCGCGTTGCGGCCGAGCGGCGCGAACTGCCCTGGTTGAAAATCCGCAAGGACTATGTCTTCGAAACCGAACAGGGGCCGAAGAAACTTTCCGACCTGTTCGGCGCCAACAGCCAGCTGATCGTCTACCATTTCATGTTTGGACCGGGATGTACGCATCATTGCGAGGGCTGCTCGTTCCTTGCCGACCATATAGACGGAGCCAATCAGCATCTGAGGCATCACGATGTCTCGGTGGTCGTGGTTTCACGCGCGCCGCTGGCGGAACTGCTGCCCTACAAGCAGCGCATGGGCTGGAAGTTCGACTGGGTGTCGTCCTATGCGTCGGATTTCAACTTCGACATGCAGGTTTCCTTCACCGACAGGCAGATCGCGGCTGGCGACACCACCTATAATTTCGAAACCCGTCCCCGGACATCGAAGGAGCTCCCCGGCATCAGCGTTTTCTACAGGGACGAGAACGGCGACACCTTCCTGACATTCGTTTCGCGTGCCCGCGGCGGCGAACAACTGATCGGCGCCTACCACTATCTGGACCTGACGCCGAAGGGCCGCGATGAGACCGGCCTCTATCGCAACCTGATGGATTGGGTGCGGCTGCACGACGAATATGCAGGCGAGCCGCAAGCGGAGCGCGATCGCCACGACGGCTAGAGTCCACCGAAGTGCGGAGCGGTTTTGCGTTCGGAATAGCGTAAAGCAAAGGGGTAGAGCGTTCGAGGCGATTCTGTTTTCGCCGGAAATGCTCGTTCACCTCGCCCGTGACATGCATTAGATGCTGGTCGCAAACCAGCTCAATGGACCAGCGATGCGACGCTTTCCGACCATTCTCACCTGGCTCGCCTTCCCTGTCTATGTCTGGCAGGGGCTGGGCGTGCGCCGCCGCACCTCGCGCATGCTGCCGGCGCGAGGCCCGGTCATGCACGATCTCGCCGGCAAGCCGCCGGTGATCTCGCTGCTGGTGCTGGGCGATTCCTCAGCCGCGTCGGTCGGCATCGGCAATTCCGAAAACGGACTTGCCGCGCAGCTCGCCGTCCTGATTGCACAGCGCACCGGCAGCGCTGTGCGCTGGCGTGCAGCCGGCTTCAATTCGGCGACATCGGGCCAGATTCGCGACCATGTCCTGCCCAATCTGTCGGCCGATCCGTGGACGCACATCGTGCTCGCCATCGGCACCAACGATACCAAGAACTTCCATTCAGTACCGCGTTTCAAGAAGGAGTTCGGCGGCCTGCTCTATGCGCTGCGCGCCAAATGGCCGGAGGCGCGCGTGGTATGGTCACCGGTGCTGGAGTTCACGCGTGCGCCGGCCATGCCGTCGCTGCTCGGCAAGATCCTCGAGATCCGCGCCACCGCGATGAACCGGATGGGCGAACGCCTCTGCCTGGAACGTGGCGCGGTGCCGGCGCCGCGCCTGCCGATCACCAATCCCGAGGCCGGTTTTGCCTCCGACGGGTTCCATGCCTCGGAGGCCGGCTACCGGGCCTGGGCGGAACATCTCGTCGGCCCTGTGCTTGCGGACTGAAAGCCGACGACAGGTGTCGCGAGGGCCTATGTCAAATGCCCGAGCACGGCCGCCAGCGAGATTGCCGCCATGGCGAGCAATGCCAATTTCCAGAAATCGGCGCGGCGCTTGAGCCCGGGCCAACCGACCGGCTTGATGATCTGGATCACCATGAACCCGACAATGACAAGGGCGAGGAGTTTGGTCATGCCGCCTTTGACCAGCAACGCTGTCACCTGTCAAAGCGGTTCGTTCCGTCTCCGGGAAAGAAAGGGCGCCGCGATCCCGGACCGGAACGCGGCGCCCGCCTTGACCGCGCAGCGATCTACTTCAGCGGTTTGAGGCCAGCCTCGATCGAAGCGCGTTTTGCCTCCAGGAACGGCGGCAGGGCCAGGCTTTCGCCGAGCGTTTCCAGCGGCTCGTCGGCGGTGAACCCCGGTCCGTCGGTGGCGATCTCGAACAGGATGCCGTTCGGCTCACGGAAATAGAGCGAGCGGAAGTAGTAGCGCTCGACCTCGCCGCTCGACGGCAGCCGGAATTCGGCCAGGCGTGCCGTCCATTGATGCAACGTCTCCTGGTCGGGCGCCCTGAAGGCAACATGATGAACCGCACCGGCGCCTTGCCTAGCCGGCGCAATCCCAGGCTGCACGGCTATATGAAGCTCCGCCGCCGGCCCGCCCGCGCCCATTTCGAAGACGTGGACCTGGCCCTCACCGTCCGGCGAAGCATAGTCGCGGGCCTTACGCATGTTCATCACGCTGGTCAGCACCGCCTCGGTGTTGGTGATGTCGGGAACACTGATGCCGATCGGCCCGAGCCCGCGGATCTGATGCTCCGCCGGCACCGGGCTCTGCGCCCAGGGATGGCTGCCGCCCTTGCCGCCATCGCTGACGAGCCGCAGACGCTGGCCCTCGGGATCTTCAAAATCCAGGCTGGGATAGCCGCCGATATCGGTAATCTCTCCTGTCACGATGCCTTCGCTGGCAAGGTGCTGCTGCCACCAGGCAAGGCTCTGCCGGCTGCCGACCCTGAGGCTGGTCCGCGCGATGCTGTGCGTGCCGCGCCGTTCGCGGCCGATCGGCCAGTCGAAGAAGGTGAGGTCGGTACCCGGCGTTGCCTCGCCGTCGGCATAAAAGAGGTGGTAGGCCGATGTGTCGTCCTGGTTCACCGTCTTCTTGACCAGCCGCAGCCCCAGCACCCTCGTGTAGAAGTGAAGATTGCCGGGCGCATTGGCGGTGATGGCGGTCAGATGGTGAATTCCCGTCAGTTGCAGGCTCATGGTCGTCTCCCTGTTTTTGGGGAAGGATTTTCTCCCTTCATATCAGAACTCCCGTCACGCCGCTGAAGGCCGCCTATCCCGACAGTCCGTCACCAATCGATGGACAATACTGCCCCGATTGGTCTCCTCATGGTGAACAATCCGCGCTCGCCTGACCCGTCACGGCAAGAACGGAACTGTCGTCGCACGACCTGCCATCCTCCTGACAGACTGCTGTCAGGAGGGGTGTGCGATATTGTTTCCAGTTAGAGAGAGGAGATTGGTCATGAACGGTTTTACCATTCTGCGTGGCATGCAGCACTATGTCGGCAAGATCCGCACGATGCGCAACGAGATCCGGACCCAGCGGTTCATGAACGCGCTGCCCGCCGACATTCGCAAGGATATCGGCTGGCCAGACATGTATGCCGAGCGTCGCCATCACGGCAATTGAGGCAGAATTTTCAACGCGGCGGTTGGATGCTGACCCGTCAGCACCCAGATATCAGGTCCGGCGCGCGAGGGATGGAGCGAGTTCATGCCCGATCAGAAGACAATCGGCTTTCTGTTCATCGAAGGTTTTGCCGACTGGGAATACGGGCTGCTGGCGGCCTCGGCGGTCGAATGGTTCGGCGCTCGCGCCGTGTCGGTTACGCCCGAAGGCAAGCCGGTCACCGGAATCAGCGGCTTTCGGCTGACGCCAGACCGGTCGGCCAGCGTCGATGAGAATACCGATCTCGATGCCGTGGCCGTCATCGGTTCCGACCAGTGGGCGGGCAAGGCGCCGCCGGATGCTTCCGAACTGCTGACGGCCGTCGCCAGGCGCGGCGGTGTCGTTGGCGGCATCTGTGCGGGTACGCTGGCGCTGGCCCGCGCCGGCATGTTCGAGAACGCCAAGCACACCAGCAACGGCCGCGACTGGATCAACCGTCACGAGGCCGGCTATGCCGGCGAGGGCAACTATCAGGACGTGCCGCATGCGGTGGCTGACGGCAGGATCGTTTCCGCGCCGGGTTCGGCGCCCGGCACCTTCGCCCTTGCCTTCCTGCGGACGCTCTACCCCTCTAGAGGCAGCGAACTCGCGCAGATGCGGACGCTATTCGCCAAGGAGTATGCTGAAGCCTCCTGACAGTATGCTGTCAGGAGGTGCGTGCGATGGTGCAGGATCGAGACACTGCGCGTCGACGGTCGGAAGGACGATCGATGAAGAGTTGGAACGACAGGCTGAACACACCAGGCATCAACGGCGTGAAACCAACGCCGCGCACGATGGGAGATGTCATCGAGGGCCAGCCTATGCTGGTGCCGACCGCGCGCCAGGTCGACGATTTCATTCGCTCGATTCCCAAAGGCGTCGAGATGGACGTTCGCGCGTTGCGCACGGCCCTTGCCATCGAGCACGGCGCCGAAGTGACATGCCCGGTCACCATAGGTTATCATCTGCGCACGGTCGCCGAAGCCGCCAATGAGGACCTTGAGCGCGGCATGACGCTCCGCGACATCGCACCCTTCTGGCGCGTGCTCGATGCGACGACGACGACAACGAGTAAACTGTCCTTTGGCGCGGAATTCGTCGCCGCGCAGCGCAAGCGCGAAGGGCTGAAACCGTAATGCATGTCACGTGGAAGTGGATCCGGTCCGGGAGCCACGGCATGCATGGGAAAGACACTGGGGAAGCAAACGATGCGCCGCGCCGACAGGCTCTTTCAGATCGTGCAGCATCTGCGTGGTGGCCGTCTGGTCACCGCCCAGAAGCTCGGCACATGGCTCGAGGTTTCCGAGCGAACCATCTATCGCGACATAGCCGACCTGCAGTCGACCGGGGTGCCGATCGACGGCGAGGCCGGCGTTGGTTACATGATGAGGGAGGGTTTCGACCTTCCACCGCTGATGTTCACGCGTGACGAGATCGTGGCGCTGGTTGCCGGCGCGCGCATGGTGCGCGCCTTCGGCGGCGCCGCGATGGCGCGGGCCGCCGACGAGGCGCTGGTCAAGATCGGTGCCGTGTTGCCCGATACCGAAAAGGACCGCATCGCCCGCACCGAGATCCACACGCCGATGTGGGTGGTCAGTGACGCTGCCCGCGAGGCGATCGACCTGATCGAGCGCGCGGTCGAAAAGCGCCAGGTGCTGACCATCGACTACTCGGACGAAGCCGGCCGCGGCACCGCGCGCGATATCAGGCCGCTCGGCCTATGGTTCTGGGGCAAGGTGTGGACGCTGGTCGCCTGGTGCGAGATGCGCGATGATTTCCGTGCCTTCCGCATCGACCGTATCGCCTCGGTGGTCATCGCAGGGCGCATCTTCAAGCCGGAACGCGGCAAGCAGCTTGCCGATTTCTACCGGGCGGTGGAGCGCAGCGAGGATTACGGCATGGCGCCGGACCGCGCGGCGCGAAGCTGACGGTTCCTTCCTTCTCCCCCTGTGGGGTCGGAAGGACGGGCGAGACCAGCGGCTCGCCCCAGGGCGGTGGATCGGCGCGCGGCGTCGAGACGGTTGAGGGGTGCGCGACGGAGTGCGTCGGTGCCAAGCTGGAACAGCCCTCATCCGACCGAGCTTCGCTCGGCCACCTTCTCCCACAAGGGGAGAAGGAAGAGGCGCTGCCTACTCCTCATCGTCCGTGTCGGTATCCTTCGACTTCAGCGCCGACAGCTTGGCGAAGACGGCGTTGGCGTCGAGCTCCGCGTCCTCGTCCTTCGGCTTCTCCGGCGCTGGTACCAGCCGCTCGGTCAATGCCGCCGGCAGCAGCGTGTCGCCGACCGGCTGCGCCTGTTCGCGACCCCGCGAGGCGCGGTTGACTTCCATGTCGAGGTCGATCTGCGAGGCTAGGCCCAGCGTCACCGGGTCCATCGGCTGCAGATTGGCCGAATTCCAGTGCTTGCGTTCGCGGATCTGCTCGATCGTCGACTTGGTGGTGCCGACGAGGCGCGAAATCTGCGCGTCCTTGAGTTCGGGATGATTACGCACCAGCCACAGGATGGCGTTCGGCCGGTCCTGGCGCTTCGACAGCGGCGTGTAGCGCGGACCCTTGCGCTTGGATTCCGGCACCCGCACCTTGGGGTCGGAAAGCTTCAGGCGCTGGTTCGGGTCTTTCTCGGCGCGCGCGATCTCGTCGCGGGTCAGTTGACCGGTCATGATCGGGTCCATGCCCTTGATGCCTTGCGCCGATTCGCCGTCGGCGATCGCCTTGACCTCGAGCGGATGCAGCCCGCAGAACTGCGCGATCTGCTCGAAGGAAAGCGCGGTGTTGTCGACCAGCCAGACGGCGGTCGCCTTGGGCATCAGCAGCGTATTGGCCATTTTTAAAAATCCTTCTCGTTCGCCCGCGTTCCCGCGCGGGCGGTGGTTTAGAGCCACCAAAATGGGAAATTCGGGGCCTGTATAACCGTTCCCTGCCTGTTTCGCAATGTTTTTGGAGAAGCCCACCGGAAACCGCGAACCGGCAGTTACCGGAACGGTTCCGTGCCCTTGAGCAACGCGACAAGCTAGCTCTGTTGGCGTGTTCCGGTCTTGGCGAATATCCGTTCGAGATAGGTTCGTCCGGTCTTCACGGTGATGTTGGCGCTTGCCGCCGCCTCCATCCAGGGTTCGCCCTTGTGCCCGATAGGGACGGCACGATTGCCTCTGCCACTATTTTTTCTGCCCCCAAAAGACAAAACCCGCCGGACAGGGTCCAGCGGGTTCGGAACCGGCGACGACAGGCGTCCGCGGCGGCTCTGCATTGCGACCCTGCCTTGCGGCGGGTCGCGCTTGCAATCAGGTCGCCTGACGGGCGATCCGTTCGATGTCGCCGCGGTTGATGCCGAGGTCGCTGAGCTGGCGTGCGTTGAGGCGGTTCAGTTCGCGAACGGTCTCGTTGTACATGCGCCAGTTACGGAAAGCGCGGATCGGGTTCATGGTAGTCCTCCTGAATTGGGTTCGTTTCGATGATGCTCAAATAGTGATCATCGATGAGGACTTGAATGGCTGATTTTGCATAGCAATGATGCAAATGCTGCATTGCACCATTAAGCTTCTGTTCACCTTGTAGGCAGCGACCCCATTCAGGGGATGTTGGCCTAGCCGACGTCGAGCACGATCTTGCCGATGTGCTCACCCTCCTCCATCCGCTCATGCGCCCTCCAGGCATCGGTGAGCGGGTAGATCATGTCCATGACCGGAGCGACCTTGCGCGTGCCCAGCAGAGGCCACACCTGCGCCTCGAGCGCCGCCGCGATCGCTGCCTTGAATTCGACGGTACGCGGCCGCAGCGTCGAACCCGTATGGGTCAGCCGCTTGACCATGATCTTGGAAAAGTCGGCGGTCGCCACAGCACCTGCCTGCACGGCAATCTGCACGATGCGGCCCTCGATGGCGGCGGCCTCGTAGTTTCGCTGGACATAATCGCCGCCGACCATGTCGAGGATGACGTCGGCGCCCCGGCCTTCGGTCGCCTCCTTGACGGCGGCGACGAAATCCTGCTCGCGGTAGTTGATCGCGTGGTCGGCGCCGAGCTTCAGGCAGGCGTCGCATTTCTCCTTGGATCCGGCGGTGGTGATGACATAGGCGCCGAAGGCCGAGCCGAGCTGGATCGCCGTGGTACCGATGCCGGACGAGCCGCCATGGACAAGCAGCGTCTCACCCTTCTTCAGTCCGCCGCGCTCGAAGACATTGTGCCAGACGGTGAAATAGTTCTCCGGCACCGCCGCCGCCTCCGTATGGGTGAAGCCCGCCGGCAGCGGCAGCACACTGCCTGCATGAACCCTAACATATTCGGCATAGGCGCCGCCGGGCGTGAGCGCGCAGACCCGGTCGCCGATGCGCCAGCGCGATATCTCGTCGCCAAGCGCCGCCACTTCACCCGACGCTTCGAGACCCGGCAGGTCCGATGCGCCGGGCGGCGGCGGATAGGCGCCCTTGCGCTGCTGGACGTCCGGCCGGTTGACGCCGGCGGCATGGACCTTGATCAGGATTTCGCCGGGGCCGGGCAGCGGCACGTCGCGCGTTTCCGGCTTCAGCACCCGGGGGCCGCCCGGCTCCGAGATCGCGATCGCCGTCATCCGTGCCGGAATTTTCTGTCCGCTCGCCATGAAGTTTCCCGTCTTTCCTCGCCGCACTCTTACCGGCTGTTTGCATCGACGCCCCTGCCCTATGTATGCTCATTGGCAAATCAGGCAAATGGCCAATCTGGTCTGGCGGAGGAGGAGCAACGATGGCGATCTTCGACGACGAACCCAAGAAGAAGGCGCGCCCGCACGAGATCGGGCAGGACCTGTCGTTGCTTTCCGTCGGTGAACTGTCCGAGCGCATCGGCATCCTGCGCGACGAGATCGCCCGGCTGGAAGCCGAACTCAAGACCAAGGACAACACCAAGTCGGCCGCCGAGGCTTTGTTCCGCCGCGGATAATTCGCTGCGGTAACCGTCCGCCGCCGAAAAGCCCGAATGCGACTGTCTTCGAACCTGCGTCCCTCCCAGTCCTCAGCCGGATCAAAAAATGCTCGCAGCCTACAGACCGATCCTTTCCCTGCTTCGCGGCACCGCCTTCCTTCTGGCGGCATCGGGACTGCACGGGCTGCTGTTGCCCCTGCGCGGCCAGGTGGAAGGGTTCTCGACCGCTTCGCTCGGCCTGATGGGCACGGCCTGGGCCGGCGGCTTCGTCACCGGCTGTTTCTTTGCGCCGCGCATCGTGCGCCGAGCCGGACATGTGCGCGCGTTCGGTGCCTTTGCAGCGTCGGGTGCCATCGTGGCGCTGCTCACCGGCCTGGTCATCGACGAATATGTCTGGATCCTGCTGCGTGCCTTCACCGGCTTCACCATGGCCGGCGCCTTCATGGTCATCGAGAGCTGGCTGAATGAGAAGGCCACCAACGAGAACCGCGGCACCGTCTTCGGCCTCTACATGATGGTCACCTATGCATCGATCATGGGAGGACAGATGATCGTCGCCGGCGGCGACGTGAAATCGGCCTCGCTGTTCATGATCACAGGCATCCTGTTCTGCCTCTCGCTGATCCCGACCGCTGTGTCGACGGCGTCCCACCCCAAGCCGCTGCAGGACGTCAAACTCGACGTCAAGGGGCTCTATGCCAACTCACCCGTGTCGGCGATCGCCTGCATGCTGATCGGCATCGCCAACGGCGCCTGGGGCACGCTAGGCGCGGTCTACGGTGCCCGCATCGGCATCCCGACTGCCGAGATCGCCTTGATGATGAGCCTTGTGGTCGTTGCCGGTGCCGCCATGCAGCTTCCGGCCGGGCGCCTCTCCGACAAGACCGACCGACGTTTCGTGCTGGCCGGCGCCGCATTCGGCGCCGCGCTATTCGCGCTCATGATCTTCCTGTTCGAACCGCGCTCTGGCGTCTTCGTCATCATCTTCACCGCTGCTTATGGCGCTTTCGCCTACACGCTCTATTCGATCGCCGTGGCGCATGCCAACGACCACGCGCGGTCGGAGGATTTCGTCAAGGTATCGGGTGGACTGCTGTTGCTTTACGGCTTCGGCACCATGATCGGCCCGTTGCTGGCGGCGGCGCTGATGGGCTGGATGCGCCCGGAGGGCTTGTTCCTGGCGACCGCCTTCGCGCACCTGTCGCTGGCTGGTTACACGCTGCTGCGCATCAGCCGTCGCGCGCCGGTGCCGATCGAAGACCGCGATGCCTTCAAGACGCAGCCGGCCGACCGCTCGGTGACCCCGGAAGCATTGCGGCTCGATCCGAGAAGAAAAGCAGAAGCAAACAGTTGAGATTTGAAAAACTTTGCCTCACAAATGAAGCATGATGTTTTCCGACGCCTTCATGGCGATCGCCGACCCCAACCGGCGCCATCTTCTGGAAGAACTTCGACGCGGTCCGAAGACCGTCAACGAATTGGCGGCCGGGCTGCCAGTCTCCCGCCCGGCCGTATCACAGCATCTGAAAGTGTTGCTCGACGCCGGACTAGTCAATGCCAAGCCTGAAGGCACGCGGCGTGTCTATACGGTCAGCAATGCCGGCTTCCTGAGACTCAACATCTGGCTCGATCAATTCTGGGAAGCCTGATCAGTTCTCGACGCCGCACCCGACCTGCTGGTTCAGGACTGCGAATTCACGAAAGCGTCGAGCGCGTCTAGCAGTTCGCCCGTTCCATGCTCGCGCGTGGCCGGGGTGTCGTGGCCATCGAAGAAGGCCCCCTGCTCCGTCATCACAAGCCGCGTGCCGCCGCTTTCCGCCACAAATTCGATCGTCGCCAGCGACACCGAGACACGGGTTTCGCCGAACAGCAACTCATAGCTATAGACGATGCGCTGGTCCGGCACGATGTCCTGATAGACCGCGTTGAAGAAATGCATCTGCCCATCGCTCGGGCAGCCGGCATTGACCTCCTTGCCGCCGACGCGGAAGTCCATCTCGTGCCGGCTTGGCGCCGGGTCATGGGGATCGACGAACCAGCGCCGCTTGGCATCCGGGCTGCTGAACGCGGAGAAGACTTTCGCCGGTGCCACCGGATAACTCCGCTCGACGACAAAGGTGGAATGGACAACGGATCGTTCAGTCATGAAACCTTCCTCGATCTTCGACATGACATATTCCTCTCTAGCTCTCGGCCAGGAAATCGCCGAGCCGATCCAGCCGGCGCTCCCATGACAGGCGCCGCTCATTGATCCAGTGCTCGGCCGCTCGCAGCGCCTTCGGATCGATCTGGCAGGTGCGCACCCGCCCGACCTTCTGCGTGCGCACGAGGCCGCTCGCCTCAAGGAGGTTGAGGTGCTGGACGACCGCCGACAGCGACATCGCCAGCGGCTCGGCCAATTGGCTCACCGAGGCGGGGCCGCGTGACAACCGGTCGACCATCTGCCGTCGCGCCGGATCTGCGAGCGCCTGGAACATCAGGTCGAGCTGGGCCGGATCGTGCAACACGCGATCAGCCGTTGTTGTAGGGGAAGAACTTGAAATAGGGCTGCGCCTCCTCGATCACCCTGATGAAGGCGGCGCGCTGCAGCAAGCGGTCGTGATAGCGCTTCACGGCGGGATAGTTGTCGCCGAACGGCTCGACCTTGTTGGCGTAGAAGAGTGCCGGAGACGCCGCGCAATCGGCCATGGTGAAGGCATCGCCCACAGCCCATTCTCTCGACTGCATCTCCCGTTCGATGATGGCGTAGGAATTGCGCAACTGGCCGCGCGCCTGCTCGACACCGAATGGATCGGTCTCGGCCTGCGGCCGCAACCTGTCACCGACGATCTTTTGCATCGGTTCCTGCACATAGAAATCATAGAAGCGGTCGGCCTGGCGGACCGCCAGCGCCAGGTCGATGTCGGCGGGAACGAGGTCGACCGGTCCCGGATAGTGCGCGGCCAGATATTCCACGACGATGGTCGATTCCAGCACCGTGCGGTCGCGCCTATCGTCGCGCAGCGCCGGCATCTTGCCGGTCGGCGAAATCTTCAGGAAGGCCGCGCGCGATTGCTCGTCGCCAAGGTCGACGATGACCGGCTCGAAGGCCGTGTCGTTCTCGTAGAGCGCGATCAGCGGCTTCCAGCAGAAGGAAGCCAGCGGATGGAAATGCAGGATCAGGGACATTCTTGTTCTCGTCTGTTTTTGCGGCAACACTGAAGCATTCACTTAACTATTGCGGCAAGCCTCGCTCGTCAAGGCTCACCCGCGAAGTCTCAACTGGATCGGACGTGCGCGACGATGGCCTCCGGCCACCGAGGCCATCGCGCCCATGATCAGCAGCAGCACCGGATTTATGGCCCCCCTCATCTGCTTGCATTTTGCAATCGGTTGCACGATACTAAGACCGATACGATAATGCAACCGGTTTTGTGGAGAAAAATCGAATGACCCTCGATCGCCGGTCCGGCTGCCCGATTAACCTCTCGCTCGAGGTGTTCGGCGACCGCTGGAGCCTGATCATCCTGCGCGACATGATTTTCGGCGGCAGGCGCCATTTTCGTGAACTGCTCAATGGGTCGATGGAAGGTATTGCCTCCAACATCCTCGCAGACCGGTTGAAGCGGCTGATGGAGCTCGGGATGCTGACCAAGGCGGACGATCCCAGTCACAAGCAGAAGGCGATTTACAGCCTGACCGAGATGGCCATCACGCTGGTGCCCATCCTGGCCCATCTCGGCGCCTGGGGCCGCGTCTGGCTGCCGACCAGCGAGGAACTTTCGATCCGCGCCGAACTCCTGGAAAAGGGCGGACCGCCGATGTGGGAGAAATTCATGGACGAGTTGCGCCATGAGCACCTCGGCACCCCCCTCGATGCGCCCGGCCCCTCTGTCCGCGCGACGCTGCAGGCCGCCTATGAAGCGGTGGTTGCCGGAAAGGCCCGCAGCGCCAGCCCGGCCGCCTGACCAACTATTTTCCCCGTTGAGAGGCCGGCTCTGCTACAAGGGACGGAAATCACACGTGACGGGATTGGATAGACTCTTGGTTGAGAACTCTAGGGACACTGCCCGCGCGCGTGCCGATCTGCGCTTCAAGAAGCAGGAAGAGGCGGCGACGGTCCGTCAGAAGGCCATGGCCGAGTATGTCGCCGAGAGCGACGCCCGCAAGGCCAAGACCGACAAGCTGCGGGCGCTGCGGCTCGCCAAGGAAGCCGAAGATCTGGCCAACACGCCTGCCGCCCCCGCCAAGAAGCCGGCCCGCGCCAAGAAAAAGTAACGCTCCCGCCTCTCCGCCGATTCCTCGCCATGAACCGAGCGGTCGTGACGCCATCGGACAGGCGCGCCTTCATCCCGCTGCTTCACGGGAAGCAATTTCAACCAAAACCGGGATTGCCTCGCCCGGCTGGCCGCCGATGATCGGGTTATTCAACAGGAGATTGCCATGACCGCGTTGTCGCTCGAAAAAGCCGTCGAGATCATCAATGCCGCCTTCGCCAGCGGCACCGATCTCAAGCTCAAGCCGCTCGGCGTCTCGGTGCTCGACGCCGGCGGACACCTGGTCGCCTTCCAGCGCCAGGACGGCGCTTCGTTCCTGCGCCCGCAAATGTCGGCGGGCAAGGCCTATGGCGCGCTGGCGATCGGCATGGGCTCGCGCAAGGTCGAGGCCTTCGCCAAGGAGCGGCCGCATCTGGTTGCCGGCATTTCCGACGTGTCGGGGGGACGCGTGCTGCCGGTCGTCGGCGGCGTGCTGATCCGCGACAAGGCCGGCGCCATCATTGGCGCCGTCGGCATTTCCGGCGACACGTCGGACAATGACGAGGCGGCCGCGATTGCCGGCATCGAAGCCGCCGGCTTCAACGCCGATCCGGGCTGAGGCTCAATTCAAATTGATGTCGCGGCTGGCCGACCGCATCGACACCGCGAAACCGGCCATCACGTCGAACAGCGCGATGATCATCAGCGTGAAGAAGATGGAGTGCGCCGCACCCTTCACCAGCAGGAACTCAACCAGGAAAGCGACGAAGACAAGCGTCGACAGGAGATGGTCCATGATCGACGCCGTGGTCGTGCGCGCCGACTTCACCATTTCGAGGAACAGGAAGATCAGCCCGATCAGCACGATCAGGTCGCCGAGCGTCATCGAGAACACGCCGCCCGACATCATGCGGAACGAGAATATCTCGCTCGCCCACGGATCGTCGCCGCCGCCGAATATACCGAGCAGGCCGAGATTGTAGAGCACGAAAGGCACGATCAAAAGCGGGACGGCACCGAACATCTGGCGTCTCCATATGGGGGCACCTTCTGTAGAATGCGCCGCAGGCACGGCGTCAAGATTTTTCGTGCGTGGCCGCAAACACGGTCGAAGACCGGATGCAACAACCATGTCAGCCGGTTGCCCGGCCGACATGGAAAAACGAGAGACGAAAGCTCAGCGCTTGAAGTAGCCGGCGTGTACGGCGAACCAACGCAAAAAAACCGGCCAGAGGCCGGTCTTTTGTAACTCTAACCTTCGGAAAGCTGGGCTCAGCTTTCCTTGGGCGTCAGCACCTGGCGACCGCGATACATGCCTGTCTTCAGGTCGATGTGGTGCGGGCGGCGCATTTCGCCGGAATTCTTGTCCTCGACATAGGTCGGGGCCTTGAGGGCGTCGGCCGAGCGGCGCATGCCGCGCTTGGACGGAGAGGTTTTGCGTTTCGGAACGGCCATGGATATGCTCCACTACATGGTCAAAAGCCCCGCCCGCCCTCGTGAAAGGGCCATGTCGGGGCCTAAATCTGAGAAAGTCGGGTGCCTATACACGCCTGACACCGTTTTGGCCAGCACTGCGGTGAATCTTTTTTGTGGCGGCTATTCCAGGCAGCCTACATAAGCGCCTGAGCGGCCCGCGCGCCGCTCGATCAGGTTGGCGAGTCGTCGGAGGCCCGGCCCGGGTTTTGCCGGATTGCGGGCGATCGGATTGGGCAGCGTAACGGCGAGCAACGCGGCCTGCCGGCGCGACAACTGCTTTGCGGAAATGCCGAAATGGTGCTGCGCCGCCGCCTCGATGCCGTAGATGCCCGGCCCCCATTCGGCGATGTTGAGATAGATCTCCATGATGCGCCGTTTCGACATCACCGCGTCGAAATAGACGGCCAGCGGCAGTTCGACGATCTTGCGCACGCTGCCCAGCGGCCGCGACCAGAGGAACAGGTTCTTCACCGTTTGCATGGTGATGGTCGAGGCGCCGCGCGTCGCCTCGCCGGCCAGCGCATCGTCGACGACGCCCCTGAGCTCGCCGAGATCGACGCCGCGGTGGAAGCAGAACTGCCCGTCCTCCGACATGATGACCGAATGGGCGAGCACGGGCGCCACGTCATCAATGGAAACCCAGCGCCGGTCGTAGCCGGAGAAGGTAGCAAGGTCCTTCAGCATCAGCGTCGATACCGGATGCACGAAGGACGGCAGGTAGAGAAAGGTCAGCACCACCGGGATAAGCGCCAGCACGGCGGCCACGACGATGCCACGCCGGACCCAGCGCCTGAGACTGCGGCGGTTCACGCCTCGCGATCTCGTCGCCATGTCCAGCTTTTCGGTATCATGATCGACGATCGGTTCCGCCAAGCCGCCCAACCCGTACTTCTCCTTGCTCCGGCATAATGGCGCTTGCCTTCTTGCGCAACGTCTGAGTGTCGGCTACCGGTCCCGGCCATGACGAATGAGGACGAAATGGCGTTCGAAATGGCGCTCATCAGGCGCGCGGCCGCCGTCGAGGTGATGCTGCGTCGGTTGCTCGACGATCGCCCGCTATCGGGCGAGATCGAGCGGCCCGATCGCCTGATGGCGGCGATGCGCCATGGCGTGCTGAACGGCGGCAAGCGCCTGCGCCCCTTCCTGGTCATGGAGAGTGCGGGCCTGTTCTCCGCCGATGGCGAAGCGGCGCTGCGCGTCGCGGCGGCACTCGAATGCGTGCATTGCTATTCGCTGATTCATGACGACCTGCCGGCGATGGATGACGATGACCTGCGCCGCGGCCAGCCGACCGTGCACAAGGCCTTCGACGAGGCCACCGCAATCCTGGCCGGCGACGCACTGCTGACGCTCGCCTTCGATATCCTCGCCGCCGAAGCGACCGCGCTGCCGGCCGAGCGGCGCGCAGCCCTTGTGCTGGCGCTGGCCCGCGCCGCCGGGGCCGGCGGCATGGTCGGCGGCCAGAAGCTCGATCTCGAAGCCGAGCAGGTGCGACCGGACGAGGCCGGCATCATCCGGCTGCAGGCGATGAAGACCGGGGCCTTGATCCGCTTCGCCTGCGAGGCGGGTGCAATCCTGGCCGGCGCACAGTCGGATGACCGCGAACGGCTGGCCGAGTTCGGGTCGGCGATCGGCCTTGCCTTCCAGCTCGCCGACGACCTGCTGGACTTGACGGCCGACGCCAGGCAGATGGGCAAGGCGACCGGCAAGGATGCCGCCGCCGGCAAGGGTACGCTGGTGGCCTTGCACGGCGCGGATTGGGCACGCAAGCAGCTCGACGGCCTCGTCGGCCAGGCGCACGCGCTGCTCGAACCCTATGGCGAAAAGGCGGCCCTGCTGAAGGCCGCCGCGACCTTCGTGGCAACCCGCGACAGCTGACGGCAGGCCCCTATCGGGTCGCGCATTGCACCTGTGGTTGTGCCAACGAAATCTTAATGTAAATGAAGCGTAATCCCAATTCTTAGAATGCGTATGTGTTGGGGTTGCGCATGCCGGAATATTCTTCCTTCATCCGGTCCGTCCGGATACGTTATCTCTCAGGATTGTTGGTTTTCGCGCTGGCTTCAGCCGCCATCATGGGTGCGCTCAATCGCGTCAATTCCTTGCGCCATGAAATCGATGCGCTGAGCAGCAACCTCGTCGTTTTCACCCGCGACCTGCGCAACGCCACCAGCTTCGCCGAGACAACCGGTTCCGCCTGGCGGATCGAGACGCGCGATGCGCTGACGGCTTCGGCGCGCGACCATTCCGAACGTCTGACCGGCGAGATCGAGACGCTGACCGCACAACTGGCCGCGATACGTCCGCGCCTGTCGGCCAAGACCGTCGATGAGCTCGCGGCCGCTTCAGTCAATGGCGATCTGTTCTGGTCGCCGCGTGACATGGTTCGCAACTTCAACCTGATGTCGGTGGCGCAAAAGACCGACGAATGGAGCTCTCGCGAAATCCGCAACCAGAACGACCTGTTCGTTCAGCCCATGCTGGTGCGTGTCCGCACCGCCATGGACGACGAACGCCATCTGGCGGACGCCTCCAGCGACCGGCTGCTTTTGTGGGCGAGCGGCCTGTTGTTCACCGTCCTGGCCATCGTCGCTTTCTGGATCTTCCGGCCGATGGAGCAGGCGATCCGCCGCGCCTTTGCCCAGTCGGCCGAATCCTTGTTCAAGGCCGAGGCCGCCGACCGCGCCAAGTCGGAATTCCTGGCCAACATGAGCCACGAGATCCGCACGCCGATGAACGGCGTGCTCGGCATGGCCGAATTGCTGGCCAAGACCGAGCTGAACCCGCGCCAGAAGACCTTCACCGACGTCATCGTCAAATCGGGCAACGCGCTGCTCACCATCATCAACGACATTCTCGATTTCTCGAAGATCAATGCCGGGCAGCTGACGCTCGACCCTGCCCCTTTCCGCCTCTCGGAGGCGGTGGAGGATGTGGCGACACTGGTCTCGGCGCGTGTCGCCGAGAAGAACCTGGAACTGATCGTGCGCGTCGACCCAAGGTTGCCGGCCTATGTCGTCGGCGACGCCGGCCGCTTTCGGCAGATCGTCACCAACCTGGTCGGCAATGCGGTTAAATTCACCGAGAAGGGCCATGTGCTGATCGATGTCGGCGGCGAAACCGTCAACGACGTCGTCCAGCTCAAGCTGCGCGTCGAGGACACCGGCATCGGCATCCCGGCGGAGAAATTGCAGAACGTGTTCGAGAAGTTCGCGCAGGTCGACGGATCTTCGACTCGCCGTCACGAAGGCACCGGACTTGGACTCGCCATCGCCGCCCGTCTCGTCGACCTGATGTCCGGCAAGATCGGCGTCGAGAGCGAGATCGGCCGCGGCTCCGTTTTCTGGTTCGCCGTGCCGCTGCCGGTCCATCGTGCCGAGGCGCGCGACGCGATCGTGCCGGTGGACGTCACCGGCGCGCGCGTGCTGGTCATCGATGACAATCCGGTCAACCGCGAGATCCTGCTCGAACAGCTCAGAAGCTGGAGCTTCGACTGCGCCGCCGCCGAAAGCGGCGCGGTGGGCCTCGCCTTCCTCGATCGCGCCTGCCAACTCGGCGCCAGCGTCGATTGCATCATCCTCGACTATCAGATGCCTGGCATGAACGGCGCCGATGTCGCCCGGGCCATCGCCGCGGACAGCCGGCTGTCCACCATTCCGGTCGTTATCCTGACCTCGGTCGACCAGGTCGATTTCGGCAAGATGATCATTGATTTCGGCATTGCGGCGCATCTGACCAAGCCGGCGCGGTCGGCGGTCCTGCTCGGCACGGTCATCTCGGTCATCCAGAAAGCGCGCTCGCAGGTCGGCAAGGCGCGGTTCGTTCGCGAGCCGGTCCAACCGAAGCCTCAGGCGACTCCGCCGGCCTTCACGGTTATCCGGGGCCCCGCCGTACCAGTCGCTACAGTGCCAGACTCGAATGCCGCGCCGAACAGCCCGATCGACATCCTCATCGCCGAGGACAATGACGTGAACCAGATGGTGTTCGGCCAGATCCTCAATGGGCTGGGCCTGAGCTACCGCATCGCCGGCAATGGCCGCACCGCGGTCGAGATGTACCGGTCGCTGCATCCGAGACTGGTTCTGATGGACGTCTCGATGCCGGAAATGAACGGCTACGAGGCGACACGCGCCATCCGGGCGATCGAGGCGTCGTCGGGCGGCCACATCCCGATCATCGGCGTCACCGCGCATGCGCTGAAGGGCGACCGCGACAAGTGCATCGAGGCCGGCATGGACGACTATCTGCCCAAGCCCGTTTCGCCCGATCGCCTCGGCGCCAAGATCGGCACCTGGCTCAGCGAGACAGTGGTGGCCAAGACGGCGTGACCACCGCCATCAACGCTTCAAACGGCCGCGTCCCGATGAAAGCGGCGCATCCAGTCCAGGCTTGTCGCGTCGGCGAGCTTCGCCACGCCGGGCCTGACATGCTCGGCATCCGGCGGCCGGACGCCCAGGGCTTCGCAGATGCGCAGCAATTCCACGGCCGGCTCGGCGGCAAGCCGCTCATAGCCGATCCGCAACGGTGCTATGCCCTGTTGCGCGAACCAGATGTTCCAGGCGGTGTCATAGGCTTCCAGCTCGTCGACCTCGCCCTTGATGCGCTCGAAATCATAGTGAGGTTCCCTGGCAGGCCCCACCCTTTCGATTTCGCTTCCGTCGGGGGCGATATGCCAAAGACCGGTTTGCTGTGCCTTGATCAGGGAGACAGCCTGGGCGAGCTTGTTTTCGCGCGACAGATGTATGTAGAGGACACGGCCAAAAGCCTTCTCGAAACGCGCTTTGTCCGACGCAAGCCCCGGAAAAATCCGGTCGAGGATCGCCGAAAGCTCCTCCAGATTTTCCCGCATCAGGCGCAAGCCGAAGATTTCAGTGCCACCCTTCCCGGCAGTGATTGCCGCATTGAGATAGGCAAGCTGGAATTCAAGCTCGCCCATCGTGTCGCGAGCGGGAGTCCCCAGTCCTCGGCCCACTCCGACACATCCTGCCGCCGGTAGAATGAGTGGGGATCGGCGGTCGTTCCGGTGGCCGCCAGCAGCTTGCACAGCAGGGTGCTGCCGGTTCTGGGCGTGCCGCAGATGATATATCCGTCGAACATGGGCGCTCGCGCATGACAGGGCTGCTGCCCAGGGGAAGATGGTGGCCGCCGCTATAGCTGAAATCGTTGCTGGATGCGACGGGCGCCGTCTTCAGGCCCTTACCGATTTCGCACCACCACGCATGCGCCACCGACGCTTTGCAGTTTCTGGCAGATGACATTGGCGGCGGCGCGGTCGTCGATCCCGATCCTGACGGCGTAGATGCCGCGCCGGCCGATCGGCGTGCGCACCCGGCTCACCACCGGATCATGCCCGGCAAGCAGGGCCGGAAAACGGCCCCGCACCCTGAGCCATTGGCTGATCGCGGCGCTGCGACGGAAATTACCCGCCACCTGGACGCCCCATGGCTTGATGTTGATCGAGGCCATCGCCACGGTCTTCGACATGATCACCGGCAGCTTGCGGCAGGCGACCGCGAAATCCAGCTTGGCATCGAGTGGCTCGACTTTTCCGGCATAGGCGCGGTCGGCGAACTTGTCGACCGGCTCGCCCATCACGTCGAACACATAGCTTTCCGTCTCCATCGGCAGGAAGCCGCCGGAGTTCAGCCAGCGCGACACCCGGCTCTCACCGGCATTGTAGGCGGCCGCCGCCAAGCCGAGATTGCCATAGCTGGTCTTCATTTCGGCGAGATACCTGGCCGACGCGGGGATCGCCTGGTTGATGTCGAAGGAATTTTCCAACCCCCGCATCTTGGCGGTGCCCGGCATGAACTGGGCGATGCCTTCGGCGCCGACGGGGCTTACGGCATTGGGATCGAAACGGCTTTCCTTCCAGATAAGGCGGGCGAAGAAGTCCCTGGGCAGACCGTTCTGGTCGGCATGCGCCTGGATCAGGTTGCAGACCTTGTCGATCAGCCGCTGCTTGGCCGATTGCGGCGGATCGGCCTCGGCAAGCGTCGACAAGGCCATGCCACACAGGAAAATCAGCGTCGCCCAAGGGAAACGCCGCATCTGCCTACTCTGCCGCTGCCTTGCCGCCCTGACCGAACCTCTGTTCGATATAGTCGGCGACCATTTTCTCGAAATCCGCCGCGATCGACGGCCCGCGCAGCGTCGCCGCCTTCTTGCCGTCGACGAAGACCGGCGCGGTCGGCGTCTCGCCGGTGCCGGGCAGCGAAATGCCGATATCGGCATGCTTGGATTCCCCCGGGCCGTTGACGATGCAGCCCATCACCGCGACCTTGAGGTTCTCGACGCCCGGATATTTCTCACGCCACACCGGCATGTTCTTGCGCAGGTCCGCCTGGATGTTCTGAGCCAGTTCCTGAAACACGGTGGAGGTGGTGCGGCCGCAGCCGGGGCAGGCCGCGACGATCGGCACGAACTGCCGGAAGCCCATGGTCTGCAGCAGTTCCTGCGACACCTGCACTTCGCGGGTGCGGTCGCCATTGGGCTCCGGCGTCAGCGAGATGCGGATGGTGTCGCCGATGCCTTGCTGCAGGAGGATGCCCATGGCGGCGGAGGAGGCAACGATGCCTTTGGAACCCATGCCGGCTTCGGTGAGGCCGAGATGCAGCGCGTGATTGGAACGGGTGGCGAGCTCGGTGTAGACGGCGATCAGGTCCTGCACGCCACTGACCTTGGCCGACAGGATGATTTTTTCGCGGCTGAGGCCAATCTCTTCGGCCATCTCGGCCGACAGGATCGCCGACTGCACGATCGCCTCGCGCGTCACTTCCTGCGCCGTCAGGGGGAAACCCTTGTCCTGGTTGTCGTCCATCAGCCGGGTCAACAGCTCCTGGTCGAGCGAGCCCCAATTGACGCCGATGCGTACCGGCTTGCCGTGCTTGATCGCCATCTCGACGATGTCGGTGAACTGCCGGTCCTTCTTGTCCTTGAAACCGACATTGCCGGGATTGATGCGGTACTTGGCCAGCGCCTCGGCGCAGGCCGGATGGTCGGCCAGCAGCTTGTGGCCGATATAGTGGAAGTCGCCGATCAGCGGCACATCGATGCCGAGCCGCAACAGTCGCTCATGGATGCGCGGCACGGCGGCGGCACTCTCGTCGCGGTCGACGGTGATGCGCACGATCTCGGAGCCGGCGCGGTGCAGCGCCGCGACTTGCGCGACCGTCTGGTCGATATCGGCGGTGTCGGTATTGGTCATCGACTGGACGACGACCGGTGCGCCGCCGCCGACGACCACGCCGCCGACATCGACGCCGACCGAAGTTCGGCGGGGGAAAGGTGAAGAAAAATATCCGGTCATGCCGGCAGCCTTTTGTCTCTGAGCGCCATGCGTCTCTCTGGAGCGCTATGCGTCTCTCCGAAGCCCGTGCGTCCGCTTGGACGCACAAGCCGGGTCCGATGCGCTGAAGTCCGGGCATGAGGTGGAGGAGCAAAGATGGCTTGTCAATGGCGACAGGTCGCCACTGGCAGCAATTGGTGCCGGCCAGGGTCCTGAAACAGCGCACGACCTGACGGCGGCCGGGCATAAATTGGCCTGACGAATATTAGCTTCGACTTGTGGAAGCGCTGAATTTAAAACCACTGCACCGGCGGCTGGCGCCGCCGGCAAGGAAGACCGCCAGTGGTGAGCGGCTATGTCAGGTGAGGATCAATGCGTGGTTGGTTGCGCCCTCAGTTTCTCAATCGCATCCTTGAGTGCCAGCTTGCGTCGCTTGAGATTTACGATCTCAAGGTCGTCCACCGATGGGTGGTTCATCGCGTCATCGATTTCGCGTTCGATGTCGCCGTGTTTCCGCTGCAACTCATCAAGATGGGATGCAAGAGACATGATTGGTTCTCCCTTTCATGGTTTCCTCGATTGCAGCCGCCAAAGGCACGTCCACCGCAGGTCGCATCTGTGACGGCACGATGACAGTGTGCCACCATCGGGCAGCGATGTCGAATGCTGCGTGGTAGCATTCCACGACAAGATGAAATGTGATATGGGCTGCGCGCCGGTGGCAGAAATTGCCGCCCCCGCCCAATCAGGCCCAGTTTTGGGCGCCGCAGACGTGCAGACGGTAGAGAATGTCCGATCAGGAACAGGCCGATACTCGCCTCGAATTTTCCCGGCTGAAGCAGGAGCACGCCGATTTCGATGCCGCGATCAACGCGATGATCGCCACGAATTGCGACCCGCTGCAGATCCAGCGCATGAAAAAGAAGAAGCTGGCCCTCAAGGACCGGCTGATGAAGCTGGAAGACAAGATCATTCCAGACATTATCGCCTGAGACGCGGAAGCCTCGCGCTCGCCGGCACTTTCCGCCTATCCGCCGATCGAGAGCCCGGCGGCGCGGCCGCGCAGCAGGCCGATGAGATCGGCGGTCCGCTCCTCCGACGTGTCGATGGGAACCACCAGGCACATCGTCGCCTCGACCTTGCCTGGCACTGAAAAGACCGGCACGGCGAGGCATTTCGTATAGGCGTCGACCAGGCCCGAGGTGACGCAATAGCCGGTCACCCCTGCCTTTGCGATGTCGGCGATGAAATCTTCGAGCCGCAGCTTGCGGCCGTCGGGCAACACGAGATCGTCGTCCGACACCATGGCTTCGATCGCCGCTCTATCCAACCCCGCAAGCAGCAGCCGGCCGGAGGCAGTCCAGGGCAGCGGTATCTGCAGGCCGGTGGCTGAACTGATGCGGAACGGCCTGGTGCCGGGACTGGAATGGACGATCGTATAGCGGCCGCTCTGCAGCATGCACAGTTCCGAGGTCTCGCCGGTCTCGCGCGACAGATGATCGACCTCCTGGCGCCCTCGCCGCAACAGGTCGTTGCCGCGCACATAGTCCATTCCGTAGAGGTAGAGCTTCTTGCCGAAATAGACGCGGTTGCCGTCGCCGGCCATTTCCAGCAGGCCGGCATCGACCAGCGACCGCACCAGCGTGTAGGTCGTCGAACGCGGCGCATTGACCCCCTTGGCAAGATCGCCAATGCCGATCGCACGCTGCGTCATGTGAAGGAACTCCAGGATCTCCAGGACCCGGTTGAGACCCTTTTCACGGGACCCCGGCATCTTCTCGTCGGCTGAAACAGCCAAAACGCTACCATCTTGCATTGTCGATTCCCGGTGTTAGTATCTGTCTTGTACAGGATACATGCGTCTCTTGTAAGAGACAATCCTTGACGATCACTGTCGCGTGTATGGCCTGTGCATAGGGGAACACAACACGAAAGGAGGTCGCCGTGAACGACACATCCGGAAGACGTGATTTTCTGAAATTGGGAATGGCGGGACTTGCGACGGCCGGCGTGCTGGCAACCGTCGATGCCCAGAAGGCCGCCGCGCAAGCCGCATCCGACAGCCTGCTGCGCACGGTGCTTGACCGCGGCAAGCTGATTGTCGGCACCGGCAGCACCAACGCCCCCTGGCACTTCGAGAACGATGCCGGCGAACTGGTCGGCATGGACATCACCATGGGCCGCATCCTGGCCAAGGGCCTTTTCGACGATCCGACCAAGGTCGAGTTCGTCATGCAGGACCCGGCCCAGCGCATCCCGAACGTGACGACCAACAAGGTCGACATCACCATCCAGTTCATGACCATGACGGCGCAGCGCTCGCAGTTGATCCACTTCTCGCGGCCGTATTACGTCGAGGGCGTCGCGCTGCTGACCCTGCCCGGCTCCGAAAACAAGACCTTCGACAAGCTCTTGGCGAACGGCGCCGCCACGCGTATCTCGATCCTGCAGAATGTCGACGCCGAAAGCTCGGTGCATTTCGCCTTGCCGCAGGCGCAGGTGATGCAGATCGACACCCAGGCCAACGTCTTGCAGGCGCTGGAATCCAAGCGCGTCGACGCCGCCGCGGTCGACCTCTCCACAGTGCGCTGGCTCGCCTCGCGCAACCCTGACAAGTATTTCGATGCCGGCAAGAGCTGGTACTCGATGCTTTACGGCGCGGCCGTCAGGCAAGGCGATCTCGACTGGCTGACCTATGTCGACCAGACCTTCACCATCGCCATGTTCGGCCATGAGACGGCGCTCTACGACGCCGCATTCAAGGACTATTTCGGCCAGGAACCGCCGGCACGCCATCCCGGCTTCCCGGTCATCTGACCCAGCCGGGGGAAGAGCGTCTTGAGCGTTCTTCCCCCGCAGCCTATCCTTGAATCGCTCGGCACCGAGAGAGGCGCATGGGCTATACGCTCAATTTCAACCTGATCTGGCGGCATTTCGACAAGCTGTGGGGCGGCCTGCTGCTCAGCCTCGAGCTCGCCGTGATCTCGATCGCCATCGGTGTCGTCATCGGGCTGGTGCTCGCGGTCTGGTATGTCTCGGCCGGACGCGTGGTGCGGGCGGTGATCGCGGCTTATGTCGAATTCATCCGCAACGTGCCCCTGATCCTGCTGGTCTATCTCGTCTTCTACGGCCTGCCGACCGTGGTCGACCTGGCCTACAGCGCACCAACCTCGTTTGTATTGACCCTGTCGGTCTATAGCGGCGCCTATCTGGTCGAGGTATTTCGCTCCGGGCTCGAGGCTGTCCCGCGCGGCCAGCTCGACGCCGGCAAGGCGATCGGCCTCACGCCCTGGCAAAGGCTGCTGCATGTGCGCCTGCCGACCATGCTGCGCATCACGCTGCCGGCGTTATCCAATACCTTCATCTCGCTGTTCAAGGACACCTCGATCGCCTCGGTCATCTCGGTGCCCGAACTCACCTTCGGCGCCCAGTGGATCAACTTCAACACCTTCCGCATCGTCGAGGTCTACCTCGTCACCACCGCGATGTATCTGGTGACGGGCTACATCATGCTTTTCGGGCTGCGGCTCGTCGAGCGCCGGTTCAGGGCGGCGCGCTGACATGCTGAGCCAGATCCTCTATGCACTGCCCTTCCTTGCCGCAGGCTTCGCCGTGACCTTGTGGGTCTCGCTGCTGGTCGTGGTCCTGTCGCTCATCGCCGGCGTGCTGCTGGGTGTCGGCCTGGTCTATGGACCAATGCCGCTGCGCTGGGCGGTGCGCATCTTCTCCGACACCATTCGCGGCATTCCGATCCTGGTGCTGATGTTCTTCGTCTATTACGGCCTGCCCGCGATCGGGCTGCATCTGCCGTCGTTCTGGGCCGCGGTTTCCGCGCTCACTCTGTTCAAGACGGCGCAGGTCATCGAGTATCTCAGGGGCGCGGTCGGCTCGATCCCGAAGGGACAGTCCGAAGCCGCGATGGCGATCGGGCTGACCTTTCGCCAGCGGCTCACCTACGTCATCTTTCCGCAGGCCTTCAGGCGCTTCCTGCCGCCTTGGATCAATGGCGTCACCGACGCGGTCAAGGGCAGCGCGCTGGTGTCGCTGCTCGGCATCACCGATTTGATGCAGGCCATCAACCAGGTGATCGGCCGCACCTATGAAGCGATGCCGCTCTATATACTGGGCGCGCTCATCTATTTCGCAGTCAACTACGCACTCTCGCTCGCCAGCCGGCGGCTCGAGCGGCGTTTCTCCTTCATCCGGGAATAGCACGATGTCCGAAACCTCGAACGCCAGTCCCGCGCTGCTCGACGTGTGCGATGTCTCGAAAGCCTTCGGCGCCGTCGAGGTGTTGCGCTCCGTCAGCCTTCAGGTGAAGCGCGGCGAGGTGGTGACCGTCATCGGCCCTTCCGGCAGCGGCAAGACCACGCTGCTGCGCTGCGTCAACTTCCTCGAAAGCTACGACAGCGGCTCGATCCGCATCGACGGCAAGGAGGTCGGCTATCGCGAGGCCGGGACGCGCCAGCGCCGCGGCGAGCGCGATCTTGCCGCCATGCGCGCCGAGACCGGCATGGTGTTCCAGAGCTTCAACCTGTTCCCCCACCTGACGGCCGCCGGCAACATCATGCTGGGCTTGACCAAGGTGCGGGGAAAGAGCGAGGCCGAGGCGCGGTCGATCGCCGAGCACTGGCTCGGCCGCGTCGGCCTCGCCCACAAGGCCGACAGCCTGCCGGCCGAACTGTCCGGCGGCCAGCAGCAGCGCGTCGGCATCGCCCGCGCCGTGGCCATGGAACCGAAGATCCTGCTGCTCGACGAAATCACCTCCGCCCTCGATCCCGAACTGGTCGGCGAAGTGCTGGCCGTGGTGCGCAGCCTCGCCGAGGACGGCATGACGATGCTGATGGTGACGCACGAAATGGCCTTCGCCCGCGACGCTTCGAGCCGCATCGTCTTCATGGCCGATGGCGGCGTCAGCGCCGTCGGACCGCCGAAGGAGATCCTCGCGGCGGAGACCACCAACGAACGCCTCCGCACTTTCCTGGCGCGCTTCCGCGCCTCGCATTTCTAAACTCAGGCGGCCAAGGCCGCCCAAGGAGCCTTCATCCATGACGCCTTATACCAGGCTCGCCGAACTCGGCCTGACGCTGCCCGAGCCGCCGACGCCCATCGCCAACTTCGTCACGCACGCCGAAAGCGGCCGGCTGATCTTCCTCTCCGGCCAGGGGCCATTGCGCGCCGACGGCACGCTCTGCACCGGCAAGGTGGGGGAGGATGTGACGGTCGAGCAGGCCTATCAGCATGCCCGCCTGACCGGGCTCAATCTGCTTGCCGTCATGCATGCCGCCGCCGGCGATCTCGGCCGCATCGTGCGCGTCGTCAAGCTGCTCGGCTTCGTCAACGCGACGCCGACCTTCAGCGACCATCCAAAGGTGGTCAATGGCTGTTCGGACCTGTTCGCCGATGTCTTCGACAAGATCGGCGGCCATGCCCGTTCGGCGATCGGCGTCGGCTCGCTGCCTGGAAACATCACCGTTGAAATCGAAGCGGTCGTCGAGATCGCCGCCTGACCTGCCACCCCACGGGATTAGCTCACATGAAAACCTATTCCGACACCGGCTCAAACACCACCATCCGCGAACGGCTGGGCTTGAGGCCGATCATCAACGTCTCCGGTACCATGACCGCGCTCGGCGCCTCGATCATCGTCCCGGAAGCCATCAGTGCCATGGCCGAAATGGCCTCGCAATGGGTGGAGATGGACGACCTGCAGCGTGCCGCGAGCACGGTCGTCGCGCGCCTCACCGGCGGCGAGGCCGGCTTCATCACCGCCTGTTGCGCCAGCGGCATCACCATGGCGATCGCCGGTGCGATGACCGGAACCAGCCTGCTCGCCATCGAGCGTCTGCCCGACGACACCGGCGACCTCAAATGCGAGGTCGTCATCCAGCTTGGCCACATCGTCAACTATGGCGCGCCGATCGACCAGTCGGTCCGCGTCGCCGGCGCCAGGGTGGTGCCCGCCGGCACGGTCAGCGTCACACAGGACTATCACGTGCGCGAGGCGATCAACGAGCGCACGGCGGCGGGCCTCTATGTCGTCGCCCACCACACCGTGCAGTACGGCATGCTGTCGCTGGAGGAATTCTGCGAGATCTGCCACGCCAAGGGCGTGCCTGTCATCGTCGACGCCGCGTCCGAATATGATCTGCGCGGTTTCCTGGCGCGCGGCGCCGATGTCGTCGTCTACAGCGGCCACAAATTCCTCAGCGGGCCGACCAGCGGCATCGTCACCGGCCGCAAGGACCTGGTGCGATCAGCCTATCTGCAGAACCGCGGCGTCGCCCGCGCCATGAAGGTCGGCAAGGAAAGCATCGCCGGCACCATGGCGGCGCTCGAAGCCTGGGAGAAGCGCGACCATGCCGGCATCCGCCGGCGCGAGGAGGCGGCGCTCAATCTGTGGAAGGATGCGCTGCAGGGGCTGCCAGGTATCGCCGCCATCATCATTCCCGACCCCACCGCCAATCCGCTCGACCGGCTGCAAATCTTCGTCTCGCCGGAGAGCCGCTTCACCGCGGCAGGGCTCGCCTCGGCGCTTGCCGCCGGCTCGCCGCCGATCATCGTGCGCAACCACGAGGTCGAGCGCGGCCACTTTTTCCTCGACCCCTGCAACCTCCATCCCGGCGAGGCGGAAATCGTCGCCGAACGGCTGCGCGCCGTACTGACCGCGAAGGAGCGCCCGGCCGACGCGATGAAAATTGCCCGCAAAGATTCGTCGGGCGTCTTGCGCTGGCCGGACTGATCCCCAAGCCGACCAACAATGGGAAAAGCACCGGCTGATCACGCGACCGTGAACAGCCGGATTTGCCCACGCGGGAATAAATCGCCTCCTCGACAAGTCTCCTCGACATACGCCAAAGCTGGCGTTGAGGAGATCGGCATGCCCCATCATCGCGAGCACAGCGAACCTGGCTGCGGCGTCAGCCACCGTCATGCGCTGGCGAGCATGATCGTCATCAGTCACTCCTCCGTGGCGCCCCTCCTTTCCATGGCGCTTGACACTGGTGACGCAGATGAATTCACTTTCAGCAAGGCAGGCGACTTTGCCAGTTTCCGGGGGCTTTGCTCCTGCAGGCAAGGCAAATTCGCTGTCGCATCTTGAGGCGGCACGCCCAGTCCATCCCGGAGGGGATCATGGTGCTGCTTTGAGCGAGAGGGCCCTGGCGGAGCGCTTCAACGAGGTGGTGCTGCCGCATCTCGGCGACGCGCTGGCGCTTGCCCGCTGGCTGACCGGCAATGCCGCCGATGCCGAGGACGTCGTGCAGGACGCCTGCATCAAGGCGCATGCGGGCATACCAGGCTATGCCGGCGGCAACGCCCGTGCCTGGCTGCTGGCCATCGTGCGCAACACCTCCTACACCTGGATGGCGCGCAACCGGCCGCGCGGCATGATGGCCGTCGGCGATCTCGGCGATCTCGACGACATGGCCGCCGCCCATGGCACCAGCCTGCCCGACGAGGACGGCCCGGAAGCGAGCCTGATCGCCAGGGCCGATACGGCGGCACTCGAGGCGGCGATCGCTGCCCTGCCGCAGCCGTTTCGCGAAACGCTGGTGCTGCGCGACATCAACGGTCTCAGCTATCGCGAGATAGCTGCCATGCTCGACGTGCCGATGGGCACGGTGATGTCCAGGCTGGCTCGTGCCCGTAGCCTGCTGGCATCTGAACTGGGGAGAGCGCCATGACCAGCCATGACGACGGACTGCCCAATGATCCGGAAGGTATCAGACTGATGATCCACGCCCTTGTCGATGGCGAGCTCGATGCGGCGGCGGCCCTTGCCGTGGAGCGTCGCATCGCCGCCGATCCCCGGCTTGCCGCCGAGCACGCCCGTATCGTTGCCTTGCGAGGCGCGGTCAGCCGCTTGCCACGCCCCGAAGTCAGCGATGCCTTTCTGGCTCGCATCGCGGCGATTGGTTTCGCGGGCACCGACCAGCAGGAGCCCGATGCGGCGCAGCCGCAGCGTGGCACGCCGTCGAAGCTCCCGGGATTGATTGCCGGCGCAGGCCAGAGACGGGAGGCGGGGACGCGTCCTTCGCAAGCGCGCACATCGCCAAGGGCACGCCGCTTCCGCTCGTTCGACTGGCGCGCCATGGCCGCGTCGATCATGATCAGCGCGGTGCTGGCCAGTGGAGCGACGCAATGGGTCATGCAGAGTGGCGTGGATGACGGCTTTGCCGCCGCTGTCGCCAGCGGCCATCGCCGCAGCCTGCTTGCCGCGAGTCCCCTCGACATCGTCTCGTCCGACCGCCATACGGTCAAGCCGTGGCTCGACGCCCGGATCGGCGTCTCGCCGCCGGCGCCCGACCTTGCCCAGGACGGTTTCGCCCTCATCGGCGGCCGGGTCGAGGTAATCGCAGGCCGGCCGATGCCGGCACTGGTCTACCGCCACCGCGAGCACCTGATTACGCTGGTCGCCGAACCGCAGCAGGGCGGCAAGGTCACCCAGCCGGACGATCTTTCCTCGGGCGGCTTCTCGATGGTGCACTGGAGCGACGGCGCTTTCTCCTATTGGGCGATCTCCGACATGGAGCGGCCCGAGCTCGACGACTTCGTCGCCCGCTTCCGCAAGGCGGTGGTGTGAGCCGGATGCGGCCGTCGGCATCTCGCCGGTGGCCTGAAATCCTTGCGGCCCCGCGCGAATTCCGCTAAGGCGCGCCTTTGTCGCCGGGGAGCAGAAGCTTGGACGATCAACGCGCCGACGTCGCCATCATCATGGGCAGCCAATCCGACTGGGCGACGATGCGCCAGGCGGCGGAGACGCTGGAGGCTCTTGGTGTCCCCCACAAACGGTTGATCATTTCGGCGCACCGCACGCCCGACCGGCTCTATGAATTCGCCAAGGGCGCCAAGGCGGCCGGCTACAAGGTGATTATCGCCGGCGCCGGCGGCGCGGCGCATCTGCCCGGCATGACGGCTGCGATGACGCCACTGCCGGTTTTCGGCGTACCGGTGGAATCGAAGGCGCTGTCCGGCCAGGATTCGCTGCTCTCCATCGTCCAGATGCCGGCCGGCATTCCTGTCGGAACGCTCGCCATCGGCAAGGCCGGTGCTGCCAATGCGGCTCTCCTTGCCGCCGCCGTGCTGGCGCTGAACGACGACAAGCTCGCCCAGCGCCTCGACGCGTGGCGCGCCTCGCAAACCGCCAAGGTCGCGGCCGAACCGACGGATACGCCGTGAGCCTGCCCGCCGGATCGACGATCGGCATCATTGGCGGCGGCCAGTTGGGTCGCATGCTGGCGATGGCCGCCGCCCGCCTCGGCTACCGCACCATCGTGCTGGAGCCACAGCCGGATTGCCCAGCCGCCCAGGTCGCCAACCGGCAGATCACCGCCGCCTATGACGACCCGGCCGCGCTTGCCGAACTGGCGGCGGCGAGCGCCATCGTCACCTACGAGTTCGAGAACGTTCCGGTGGCCGCTGCAACCGCGCTTGCCGCCAGGGTGCCGGTCTATCCGCCGGCGCGTGCGCTTGACGTGGCGCAGGACCGGGTGAGCGAAAAGACATTCCTCAACGGCATCGACATCGCCACCGCCGCGTTCCATCAGGTCGACACCGACGAGGAACTGACGGCGGCGCTGAAGGCGTTCGACGGCAGCGGCATCCTGAAGACGCGGCGCATGGGCTATGACGGCAAGGGCCAGCGCGTCTTCCGCAACATGGAAGCCGGGGGTTTCGCCGGCACCTGCGAGGGGATGGGCAATGTGCCGCTGATCCTGGAGGCCTTCGTGCCGTTCGAGCGCGAGATTTCCGTCATCGCCGCGCGGGGCCTGGACGGCACTGTCGCCGCCTATGATCCGGCCGAAAATGTGCACCGCGACGGTATTCTGCACAGATCGACCTTACCGGCCGGCATCAAACCCGAAACGGCGATAGCGGCACGAGTTGCGGCATCGAAGATATTATCCGCGCTCGACTATGTCGGCGTGATCGGCGTCGAGTTCTTCGTGCTGGCCGACGGTTCGCTGCTGGCCAACGAGATCGCGCCTCGTGTCCACAATTCCGGCCATTGGACCGAAGCCGCCTGCATCGTTTCGCAGTTCGAGCAACATATCCGCGCCATCGCCGGACTGCCGCTCGGCAGCCCCGATCGCCATTCCGATTGCGTGATGGAGAACCTGATCGGCGACGACGTGCTGCGCGTTCCAGCCCTGCTCGCCGAGCCCGATCTTATGCTGCACCTCTACGGCAAAGCCGAGGCCCGGCCCGGCCGCAAGATGGGCCATTTCACCCGCATAAGCCGCCGCGGGTAGAGCAATTCCAGGAAAAGTGTGTAACGGTTTTCCGTCCGGAATTGCGTAACAACCGCTCTAATCAAACGCGCCTATTGCACCTCGTCACTGTCCTCGCCGGCGCTGGCGCAGCCCGCATCGCCTTCCTCGCAGTGCGCGGACGCGGCGAGCTGCTTGATGCGAGCATTGGTCAGCCTGGTCAGGCATTGCGAGACCTCCATGGCATGGATGGACCCACCCTGGCTGGCGGCGGTGGAATGCGTACACTCGGCGTCCCGGAAGGCGATCCAGGCCCGTTGCGCCGCCTGTAGCAATTTCCTGCCATCGGCATCATCGGAGCCGATGAGATCCTGATAGGCCTTGTTGAGCCTGGCGTCGGCCGCCTGATAATCCTCACCGGCACAGATATTCATCATCTGCTGGCCGTCATCGGAGCGGTCGCATTCCTGCGCTCGGGCAGCCGCGCTCGCCGCCAGGACGACAAGGCAGGTGGACAGTAAAATTCGGCGCATCTTTGTCCCCAAATCACTTGATTGTCGCGGCATGATCCCAGCCCGCCTGAGGTCGCGCAATGCCACGGGGCCGACATGGCGGATATTTGATGATATCGGGACGCGGAGCACGCTTGCGGTTGACTTACGGTTGACATGGGCAAGGCTCCTCGTTTATGAGCCACCCACCGTTCAAAAGGCGCGTCTTCTGGCGCGCCTTAAAATTTCGACCCGGAACCGGGTTCACACCGACAGGCAAGACCATGAAGATCAAGAATTCGCTCAAGGCGCTGAAGGCGCGTCACCGCGACAACCAGCTGGTTCGCCGCAAGGGCCGCATCTACATCATCAACAAGACCGCCCCGCGCTACAAGGCGCGCCAGGGTTGAGTTCTCGGCCGGAGGCTTTTTGCCTCCGCCCATTGATGTTTGTCGGCCAGCCGACCTTCCCACGCTAAATCACTTTGATGTTCCGCCGCCCGGGAGTAAACTCGGGCAATGCGGATTCCTTTTGTATTTTTGACGACTTTCCTTGTTTCCGGTGTCATCTCCCTGCCGACGCAGGCCGGTGATCGGCCGATCGCGGTGGCAGCCGCGGATGGCCAGTCGGCGCCCTCCGGTGCCCAGCCCGTGGCTCCGGACGCTCCGGCCCCGCCGATGACGAAACAGGCCCGGCTCGACAAGCTGTTCTCCGATCTGAAGCGCGAGCGCAACGAAAAGGCCGCCGAGCGCATTGCCGGCAACATCTGGAACGAATGGTTCCAGTCCGGCAGCGCCTCGATCGACCTGATGATGCAGTGGTCGCAAAAAGCGATGAGCGATCAGAAGTTCGACGTCGCGCTCGATTTCCTGGACCAGGTGGTGACCTTGCAGCCAAACTACGCCGAAGGTTGGAACCGCCGCGCCACCGTACATTTCATGATGAAGAACTACGGCAAGTCGATGGCCGACATCGACCGCGCACTGCAGCTCGAACCACGCCATTTCGGTGCGTTGTCGGGGCTGGCCCAGATCATGGCGGAGACCGGCCACAAGCAATCGGCGCTCGAGGCCTGGCAGAGAGTGCTGGCCATCTATCCGATGATGCGAAGCGCCCAGAACCAGGTCGCCACCCTGTCGGAAGAGCTTGCCGGCGAAGGCATTTGATAGATTAGGCGGTAGGGGAATAGGCCCCTACTCCCCTACTCCCCTACTCCCCTAC
>NZ_VFTI01000040.1:0-54504 GCF_006439515.1 Mesorhizobium sp. B3-2-1
GACTTCACCGCCCCAGCGGCAGTTTGGAGACCGCCGCAAGTTCTTCCTCGTCTCTAATCCCGGCCTGATAGTTTGCTATAACGCGGGATGCGAGCGCTTCACCCCGCTCTGGCGATTGGCCCTCGGTTTTCAACTTCTCGAAAACGCGGCCCAGCAGAGCGACTTCGGAGGAATCGAACACCCCAGCTTCTTTAGCTCGTTGGTAAACTGGCATGTGCCCTCCCTCGATGGATGCGTGAAAAACTAAACTCGTTCAGAGATTCGACGCAAAGCAAAAATGGATCGGTGTTGGCCCGACATTCTTGGCAGATGCGTTCGGCGGCTCGCGCGGCCGAGCTCGCGATCAAGGCATGCCCGCGTCAAAAATCAATTGCAAATCCCGCCTCAATCGCACTTCGCGCAACGAAGTCGCCGAGTTCCCAGTCCGTCAGTTCGCAATGCGGAAAAGCTCGCCGCGTTGCCTCAATGACCTCGGATATCGAGATGCTCGGCCTGCTGACGTTGTCGATCAAGTGGCGGATGATCGCTTGGCGAAGGTCCGAAAAAGCAGGCTTCTGGTCGGTCGTGGGCATCCGGCCCTAGGAATGGAGCTGGGGTGCTACGCTGTCGGCCGTCGTTTTATCGAAAGCCACAGCCACACCGTGAACGATGGATGCCGCCGCCAACATCTCCTCTAATTGGCGGTCAGAGGCCTTACAGGTCGGCATGAGTGTTCGGATGGCGCGAATTGCCTGTGCGATGGAGAGGAACCGAGCTTTGCCTCTGGAAAGCACATAGGCCTCGGTAGCTCTTTCAACCGTGATGGAATGAAAAGCGTTGCTCATCAAGAATACCTCCCTGAACCCAGAGCAATGTGATTTATCGCCAAGATCTGTCAGCCTTCAAGGGCATGTCCGATTCCGACAGTCGGCCAATGAAAGAAGACCGGCCCGAGCGTCCACGCGATTTCGGACATCGGCTATCTCCATTTCTTTTCATAGGCGCCCGCTGTCTGCCGAGCTCCTTCTGACTGGCCTGCTAGAAGCTGATCGATGTCGACAGGGGCAAATCTTTTCGACCGCATCGACGGCTTTCCTGAAGGCTACGACCTGGCTCACGTACCCTTGCCGCGCTGGCGACTCTCGATTTTCAGCGCAGTCACCCCTGCGGCCTTGACGAAGATAGATAGCAGCGACCCTCGATCATCACGCAAAGCCCGCCGAAAACGAACGCTTCGGTTTCCACGTCGATCGCGCGGTTCAGAGCGGCTATCTCCTGAACCGAAAGCACCCTGGGAAGGACGACGCGGCGGATGCCGAAATGAGCCGCATAGAATCCGATCGCTTCGGGTGTCGCCGCCGCGGCCTGCACCGACAGATGAAGGCGGGTCTGCTTGTGGGTCGTCGCCACATGGTCAAGGACGGCGAAATCTGCGGCTATGATAGCGTCCGCACCGCTTTCGGCCGCCGTGTCTGCTGCCTTCTTCCAAATATCGACTGCATCGACAGGCGCGAAGGTATTGATAGCGATCAGAACCTTGCTGCCGTGGTCGTGCGCGAAACGCGCGCCCTGCGCGAGTTCATCCCGGGAAAAGTTCAGTCCTGGCAAACTGCGGGCGTTCGTCTCGTCGCGAAATCCGCAATAAACCGCAATCGGATAAGGGTTTGTCCTCTGTCCGGCTCGCCGAGATCCTTGGAGTGAGCCAGCCGACGGCCTGGCGGATGGGTCACGCACTGCGGCTGATGGTGGCGCGGGAAAACATGCTCGACGGCACGGTTGAGATCGACCATTTCCATCTCGGTGGAAACCCCGAAAGCGGACCCCAATCCACCAAGGGCTGGTCGGGGCTGGGCGCTTCCGCAGGCGGATTGAACGGCGTTAACGCCGGCGCAGGTGCCTCCTTCGGCGGTTCAAGCGGCGCGCCTCTGAGAATCGTCTCATTAAAAGATCGCGCTGACCTCGCTGGGAACATTACCCACGGTTGACACCGGAACGGTGAAAGAATGGCTGAGCCCTTGAGACGGCAAGTTTCCAATGAGTGAACGAGGTCTCCGTTGAGCAACTACCCGGCTGCCATAGTTTCGATTAAGCGACTCCAGTCATTGTAAGAGGAAAAGCTCATCGATTCCGCCCTCTGGATAGCATTTGTTGGAACGGTCATCCTAATGCAGATGCCACCGGGGCCAGATAGTATCTTGGTGATGGCGCGAGGCATTGGACAGGGGCGCGCGACCGCGCTGTTCACCGTTCTTGGCATGACAGTTG
Source organism: Mesorhizobium sp. B3-2-1 (assembly GCF_006439515.1). Classification (NCBI taxonomy): domain Bacteria; kingdom Pseudomonadati; phylum Pseudomonadota; class Alphaproteobacteria; order Hyphomicrobiales; family Phyllobacteriaceae; genus Mesorhizobium; species Mesorhizobium sp. B3-2-1. Next base: position 2,245 of record NZ_VFTI01000040.1, read on the forward strand.
GCGCGGGGATGGTGCAACTGCCGCTAATCGTGTTGGGGATTTCCTCGCTCGTGAGCGCATCCCACCTCGCATTCAAAATGCTGCAATGGGCGGGAGCCGCCTATCTCGTTTGGCTCGGACTACGGCTAGCGTTCACCTCATCCGCTACGACGGCCTGGCAGGTGGGAGATGTGACACCGCTCGCCGCTGCGCGGGAGGGCATGATTGCCAATCTGGTAAACCCCTGGCCGATCGGCTTCATGGTCGCGTTCCTGCCTCAGTTGTCGATCCGCATGGGGACTCAGTGACGTTGCAGCTTTTGCTCCTAGGGGCGACCCAGAAGATGACGGGCGTTTTGGTCTTAGGAACTTACGCCTTGGCGTCCGGCACACTTGGCGCGTGGATAATGAAGCGGCCTCGCGTACGGGTCTGGCAGCAGCGGATCGTAGGCCTATTCACCATTGGCCTTGGATTTTCGAATGGCTTTCGGCGGCGGAGCTAGCCGTTAACCACGCACGACTACCTCTTTGGGCGAGGTCGATGATGCGGCGGTCTCCCGCGTTGGACGCCATGAGATGGTCGCGCGGCGCTCCGGTCGCGGCGCCGATCACTTGGGCGGAGATGGAGACGCTTGATGCGCCATCGCATTTCCACGTCGGCGATGCTCCTGAATTGAAGAAACGCGCAACCAGCAAATTTCTGGTGGGATGGGGTCGAGCCGACCAATCATTGCCAAGTCTGAAGCCCCGCTCCGCGAAAGGCAGCAAGGCTGGGTCAAGGGGTTCGCTGCCTTGGCCTGATGGAACCTGCGAAGATCGGCCCCGTTTGCCTCAACCATGGCAAAAACCGACGCCCGGACAGTCGCCAGCCTCCTAAGGGAATACGGACATCGCACGGCGCTGCGCGGTGACAACGCCTATCGCACAAAAGCATATCTGCGCGCCGCCGATAGTCTGGCTGCGTTGTCGCAGCCGCTCGACCGGATCATCGCCGCCGGCGCCCTCACCCGAATCCCGGGGATCGGCGACGCGATCGCGGACATTGTGCGCAAGCTCTATGAAACGGGAACGCACCCACGCCTTGAGGAACTGCGCGAGGAGGTCCCGGCGGGGGTGATGGAGCTTTTTGCCATACCAGGGCTTCGGCCCGACAAGATACTGAAGCTTCATCAGGCGCTCGGCGTGAACTCGTTGGCTGAGCTCGAAGCCGCCGCAAAGGCAGATCGCATCCGGCCAGTCAAACGCCTCGGTGCTTCGCTTCAGACAAAAATCCTGCAAAACCTGGCTATCGCTCGAAGCGGCGAAACACAGCTTCACCTGCACAAGGCCGCGGCTCTCCTTGAGCATGCCGTCATTTCCGTGAAGCAAGAGCATCCAGAGTTTTCGCGCGTGGAAATTGCCGGTGATTTCCGGCGCGGTTGCGAACTTGTTGCCGACCTCGCGCTGGTAGCGCTGGGGAAGAAGCCGACCGAAATCGAGCGGTCCAGCCTCCAGCTTGTCGTCACGGATAAGAAGCACTTTGGCGCCAGCCTACTCGAAGCAACCGGATCGGCGGCCCATCTTGAGCAGTTGAAGATGTATGCGACCGAGAGAGGGTTCGCCCTCAAACCCAACGGGCTCTACCACGGGAGAAAGCTGATCGCGGCAGCGACAGAGAAGGAAATCTACGAAGCGTTGGACCTACAGTTCATCGAACCCGAACTGCGCGAAGGCAGGGACGAGATTGAGCGGGCAGCGAGGCAGCAGTTACCTCCTCTTGTCCGGGACGAAGATCTGCGTGGCATCCTGCATTCTCACACGACCGCATCCGATGGCACCGAGACGCTCGAGGCAATGGCTGAAGCGACCCGCAAGCGTGGGTTCGAGTACTATGGCGTCGCCGACCATTCGCAATCGGCCCACTACGCGGGCGGGCTCACGCTGCGAGAGATTGCTGAACAGCACCGCGAAGCCGATCGGCTAAACAAGAAGTATGGTGGAGAATTCCGTATCCTGAAGGGCATCGAGGCAGACATCCTGGTCGATGGATCGCTTGATTATCCGGACCACGTCTTGAAGCAGTTCGATTTCGTTGTCGCGAGCGTGCACAGCCGCTTCAACTTGCCCAAGAAAGAGCAGACGGACCGTATCATTGAGGCAATCGCCAATCCCCTCACGACAATCATCGGCCACATGACCGGCCGCCAGTTGTTGCGTCGTCCCGGCTACGATGTCGACGTCGACAAGGTCATCAGAGCGTGCGCGAAATATGGCGTCGCTGTCGAAATCAATGCGCATCCGTGGCGGCTCGATCTCGACTGGCGGTGGCATCAGAAGGCACTCGACTACGGCTGCATCTTCAGCATTAATCCGGACGCTCATTCAATCCGCGAACTCGACCACATGCATTGGGGGGTCGAGATGGCCCGCAAGGGAGGTGTCCCAAGGACACGGGTTCTCAATGCGATGGGATCGGCGGCTCTGCTTGCGAAGCTTTCAGAGCGCAAGTCCGATTCCAGAAACGGCGGAAAGTGCCGCTCGCCTGCCCGGAAAGCTGTCGGATGAGGATCGAGATCCTGGGGCCCGTAAACAGGTAACGGTGCTCGGGCGAGTCGCTGTGGTTTTCCCTACCAGCGCCGCAACGCGAACAAGGGACCTTACGATGCACCATCTCTGCAGCGATCGCCAGGCCCTTACCGAGACCTTGCGCGTCAGACCGGCTATGCCGGCGGCCGAGCCGGGGATAACGGGATCTCGGGAGGATCCGATCGGAGCCTGCGATCCAGAACTTGTTGTAGGCGGTGACATGACAGGCATTCGCGCGCGGTCTTTTTCGCGCACCACGGTCCCACGCGGGCGCGGGATGATGAGGGTACGGGGGGTCGGGGCGCGTGCCAGTTATCCGATCACCCGCTCAGAATTTTCTACCAAACATTCCTCTGCTTTGGTACGATTCCGGCTCTTGATTTTTTCAAGAAGTGGCGCACGAATCGACGCTTGGGGGAGGAAGACGACCATGGGTGCTCAGACATCCCGTCTGCCGTCACACACCGCTCAGGACGTCATCAGTGCAGTGTTGAAGGACGCCCCCGTGGGCAGTGTGGTCTCCGTTAAGGCAACCCTCGAAGCTGTTCGTAGGGAGTGTCCTCAGCTAACCAAGACGGACTGTGAGCTGATCGAGTTGATGATCAGTATAGCAACCATGGATGACGTGTTCCTGGTGTTCGATCTTCACGAGGAAAGGGTGGAACTCTCAGGGCCAACCCAAGTTAGGCCTAATGGTTTCAGGAAAGCATCGAGCATGGCTGCTGCTCATCAGGTCGAGGGTCTTTCGGAAACAGCTCCCGGGGGTCCTGGGTCTGCCCGTAGAGCCAACCCTACCTGACCCATTGCCGACCCTGTTGGATGACCTTGACAAGGCCGAGGCCGCCAAAGAACTTGCGTCCAAAAGGAAGCCGCCATCTCCCTCCATTGGTTCACCCCCCGATCACGATAAGGACCACCGAGCCAGGCATGCGGTTCAACGTCAGCAATGCTGAGGCTGCCGCCGCAGAACTTCTGAAGTGGACCAAACGTGGCCCTGAGTGGCACCGTGCAGTGAGCGTTTGGCGATTGTTCCGTCCGTTACTTTCTAATGACCCAATGCAGCAAGACTGCGTCAACGCACTCGCACCCGGTGAGCTCGAAGATGAGGCTCCTAGCCAGGTTGCGCCATTCACACTCGGGCACGTCAGTTTCCGAGACCAAATTTCGAAATACAGACCGGACAATGTCTGCATGGAACGCGGACACTCGGTGCTTCTCAGCCTCCCTGGGCGCCTCGTCCGCCTTGCGCTGGCGTAACCGCTTTAGAAGGTCGCGTGATGCTGCGATTGCACGGCGGGATCGGTCTAGATCGCGACGAATTGAGGCGATGTCACTTAAAGAGCGGCGCTGCGAGACGAAGCTGGCGTCTATCATCGCACGCGCGACGTCTGTACGGCTTTCGATCATAGCTACCTCCCAATAGCTACAATTTTAACGAGTCGAATCTAATGCGGTGCTCAGAAGGATTCAAATGTCGGTTTGATACCGAGAAAGGCTGCCTTTCGCCAAGCAGAGCGCCGGCCGCGGATTGGGACGCGATATGCCGCGCCTCCGCACCGGCCAAACCGACCCTCCCAGGTCCGCCGCGAGGTCACAACATAGGACCGCGGCCACGCCGTCAATCGATGGAGCCGATCTCGCCAGCGTATATGTCGTTTCAGGACGCCCGTTCTGGCACCCATCTTGCATGACCATTTCATCTTGGGAGAGGGATGGAATGAGTTTATTTAATCGCCTGCTCGACAAGGATCTGACCCTGCAATGTCCAAGCTGCAGAGCCAAGCTGGTTAGGAAGGGCTCCTGGGTCAAGTCCGTCGCGATATTCACATGCGAACGATGCGGTGAGAAGGTACGGCTCTCTTACAGCGAGAAGCTTGAGATTTTTAGGCGGGGCGCCTCCAACTGACTGGGCCGGACTTAAGCGGAACCTAGTACCTCCCGGCGTCTGATGCCGGATTGAGCACATGGGGCATCAACTTTTTTGATGCTAGCGAATAACGTCCCTGAGACGAACCCACGCGGATGTCATCTCAGTTGACGAACTGACCCACAAGCTCATCGCCGGCGCCAAGGCCCTCGGCATCAAGCGGAGCGAAATCGATGAGGAGGTGGACAGCATTTACCGCACAATCCTCGACGCGATTGTGCACTTCGATCCTGGTCTGCCCGAGTGACGTGTCAGCTTGACTCGTTCCCACTGCGTTCCCATTTTGGTCTTCCCCGACGGAACTAAGCCGGCCCCATCGGCCGGCTTGCGCACACGCCACTGTCGATCGTTGTCGACGTAATGAAGGCAATTGCGCATCGCCTCACACCGTCTATGGGATTGGCGATCGTCATCCTGCCATCCTCGCCGTTACGCCATTCGCCTTCAGTGCCGCCATCAGCATCGGCCCGACCGAAAACGCCCCCGCCCTGGCCTTGTCAGTCAGCACGCGCAGATAGCCGCCGGCGGAATTGATGTGCTGAGCACGTTGCAGGATACAGGCAATCACGACCGCAGCGGGTTCCTGGCCCATCGCATGGCAGGCCTCCTCATATGCAGATGGCGAGACACCAAGGTACCCCCGCACCTGGGCGGCGGTGATCATGAGATCGCGCCAGTTGCTGATCCCGTCGACGGCATAGTCCACAATTTCCGGGCAGGCTTTCAGCACAAGCCCAAGCGGAAAGGCTTTCAGGGGCTCTGCGGTTCTCGTCCTTGGCTCGGCCGGCGCCTCGCTTTTGTCTAAAGCAGGTTCAAATTCAAAAATAGAGTCGGTATTTGAATTAGATTGCTGCCGTTCGTTTTGAGAGTCATTGCCGCCTGAATTCGTGGATTTCATATGATTGTCCAGCAGCTTAGTGACTTCCTCGTGTAATTCCGCAAGATCCGCGACAATCGGCTCGAGCTCGGCAATGCAGGCTCGGCGCGGAATTGCGCCCACAACGCCGCGGAAGCGCTTCCACAGGCCTCCCCAGTCGCCAGGGACGTCTTCGTCAAGAGCCGCCTCTATCAGCTTGTGGATGTCGCGGCGGTGCAAGGTGATCCGCTCCCGCATAAGCCTGAGCGCCCTGTTGTCGGCGCGAACACGCTCGGCTGCTGCCTCGAACTCGTAAGCCCGGGCCAGCAGCGGTGCCAGGGAGAAGCCAAATGCTTCCTCGATCTCCCCTCCTCTGCCCTTGCGGGCGTAACGCTTGCCGTTCGGGCTATCCCGACGGATGATCAGCCCGCAGTCCACAAGAGCCGCCAGGTGGCGCCTGAGCGTGGCATCAGGCATTCCGTGCGCTCTGAGCGACAGCTGAGCGTTCGAGGGAAAGACGATGAGGTCGTTTTCCTCACTCAACTCACTGTCAGGATAGAACGATAACAACGCATTCAGGACGGCCAGAGCACGATCGCCGATGCCGACGATGCTCTTGCCTTCGCAGAGGTTGCGGTAGATCTGCCACTTGTCGACGACCCTGCCCTTGGGAATTTCACGTGAATCGTTTTGCGCTGCCAGCATGGCAAGCGACATCGGCCGCCGCCCAAAGGGCGTCGTTGCAATACCCGTCTCCATTTTCTTTCACCCTCGATTAGGCAAAAGAAATCTGCTCGCCAAAACGACGCCAATGACTCTTGACAGTGATTCGTGGAGATGCGATTCTCGGAGTGCTTAGTTCAGAGAGAGGCTTCCACGGCTTGCCGTTCGGGGGCCTTTTTCTTTTGCGGTTTCAGACTCCCTGTTTCGTGGTGGACTTCCGAAAGGCCTCAAACAGGTCGTCCAGTTGTCCGGCGATAAACGCTGCGAAACGCGATCCTTCGGCCTCTCCCACGGCAATCATGGTAGTTTTTCCGTTGTCTTTGAGGCTGACGCTGACCGTTTTATCTGGAGCAGCCCAGGATTTCATAGCAATCATGGGCTTTGATGGCTTCGTCGGAGCCGCAGGTCCTTTAATCGGATTGGTATCCGACGGCAGCGTCTCAAGCAGCATGATGAATCTGTCATCGGACGTTGCCTCGCGGAATTTGTTTTTGTGAGTAAGATCGAAGGCTTTCGCGAGTGAGCCGTCGACGGAATAGCGGTTCGAGAATTCCTGCCATCGTCCTCGACCAATCCCGGGGGCTTTACCAATCGATTGCAGTATCTCCTTGTCGACCGAGGAGGCGATTTTGATCATCTCGGAGACGTGCGATTTTCCGGTCGACAACGAAGCGCAGATGGTATCCCGTTTGTATCCTGCTTCCTGTTGCGCAAGCGCAAAAGCGCATTTTTCGATGTATGAAAGATCCTCTCGAGCTGTGTTTTCTTCCCCTTGGAAAATGACTGCTTGTTCATCAGTCAGATCGCGGACGGCCGCTTTGAACCCGATCCCAAGCTGCTTAGCTGCCGCTAGCCTTCTGCGACCATAGACGATTTGAAACTCGCCATCCTTGCCTTGTACTGGCCGAACCAATCCAGGCACAATTTGACCGCGCTCCCGCATGGATTCTGTGATTTCAGCAATGGCGGAAATCTCGTAAGCGTCATCATACCGATCGGTGATAGATGACGGCCGTATTTTGTCGGGATCGAGTTCAATGATTTGTTCGCCTGACTTCAATAACTTGTCGGCGATATCGCTACGCTCTTGCATTTGGCGAACACCAGCCGCTACCTTCATCAGGTGTGGGGATGACGTGCGACGGCTGAGGCCCTCCTCCGAATCCTCCCCAAGTTGCCCCAAAACAGCAGCAAACATGCCCTTAGAATCTTTGCGGCTCACTGTTCACGCCTCCATGCCGTTGTGATGAGGCTTTCTATTTCCGCGTTCGCGGCATTGATCGATTCGATTGCACGATCATAGGTTTTAGGTGCGGAGAACCTCGATCGTTGCACTTCGTAGAGGCTCTGCTTCCAAGTGAGAGCGTCGGCAACCGCAGTTGATTTGGAGACTGAATTCAGAAGTAGATCCTCGCCAAAAACTTGACGCATTAGGGCCTGCATGTTGGCTTGCGGGTGGTCGTTCGCCTCAAATTTGGTGATGAGGAACTTGGCGAAATCCCAACGCGCACCTGCACCAGCCTCATCCAGGATTTGCATATAAGACGCGGCCAGCTCCAAAAACTTGCCTGTGGAATCGACATCGAGCATGTGAGCCGGAACTGGGATGAGGACCCCGGTGGCGGCCGTGAGCGAGGAAAGCGTCAGGAAATTGAGTGACGGCGCGCAGTCGAGAAGCACGATGTCGTAGCGATCAACGATCTGTTCTAGCGCCTGTGACACTCGAAGAAGGAAACTCGTTCCACCGCTCTTGCGCATCTCAAGGGTAACGGCGGTTTCGAATTCTGTCAGCTCAAGACCGGCGCAGATGACGTCGAATCCGATGACATGTGTCTGATGCACAATTTTTTCTGTTGGCACCGGATCATCAAACCGGATCGCCGAGTAAAGCGTGTCACCTTCTCGGTAGTCAAATCCGGGTAATGCTCCTTGCAGACTGGTTAACGAGGCCTGAGGATCCATGTCGACTGCGAGAACGCGATACCCACGAAGTGCCAGCCAGTGACCCAAGTGAATAGTGGTCGCTGTCTTGGACGATCCGCCTTTGAAGTTGGTGATCGCGATGATCTGGCAGTCTTCGCCATCAACGCGACGAGGATTGATCCACTTTTTTCGCGCCTTTTCCGCCAGATGCATCCGAAGCTCAAGCACCTGCCCCACGGAATATAGGCGCTTTCCGGTGGTTGTTGTTTCTGGCTCGGGTCCCTGCCCTTTTAAGGAAACCTGTCGTATGTAAGCTTCGGTCACCCCCAGCAATGCCGCCACTTCGGTCGAAGTGAATTTGCGCATCGTACGAACCGCGTCAGGAGGATACTGAGCCAGCGAAAGATTGTTGAGTGCCTTCTCGAGTTTCGTCGAAAAGGTATTCATGAATTGAAGGCTACTTAGATGCCGGGTCACCCAGATTCTCCTCTTGCACCCAGCCACAATGATAGCGACTGTGGTTAACAAGCCGTTAACGCCACGCCAACTACGCCAACTTTTCGAATTACGCGGTTTTTCCGTTACTGGGCTTATGCCCGATTCGGAGTATTCGGGCAAATGGACGCACAGGCAGTTCCCAGCTGGGAACTTTTCGTGATCGCTGGCTTCCTGTACCTCAAAGTTGCACTCGACGCCGGTTTCTCTGTTGGCCTCTAGCTTCCCGCGTTCGGCGGCGAGCGACCTACAACAGTGCAGGCAGCTTTCGGCGCCTGGAGAGACCCCCACATTGGCGCGTCGGCGGAATTCCCCGTTGTGACGCCAGGCGCGGAGCTCGCGCAGTTATTCGCGTGGGCAACGATCGGTTATGTTATGGTGGCGGCCATGCCACGCTCTTCCGATGTCCCTTCGCGACCCGCCAGGCTCAGTTAGGCGCCCCACAGCCCCCTTCCCGCCACGAGGCATTCTTTCCCGGGCCGAGAGGTTCCCGCGAATGGCAATTCAGTGGCTAGGATTTGTCGCCCCAGCCGTCACATGCGATTTGCCAGCAATCGACACCGTTTGGCACGTGGGCGCCCTGTCCACGCGCACCCTCCTCCGGTGCGTCGACGATGAGGCAAGCAAGAGGCTGCTGCAGTCGCCAGGCAACTTCCCTCTGGGTGTAGTCCAAGTGAAGGATCCTGATGACGTCTCGAGAACCAAACTTCTCGCACAACTCGTCCGCCCGTACTTTGAGTTCCCAGCTGGGAACAGTCTTCCAGTTGGAGGCTTGCACGGCGCCACCTAGACACCATCAACTTTATGGTTGGGCATGTGGCCCTCGGGTGGGTTGGCGCTTCCACAGTCACCCGCGGCTGGGGACGAACCGGACCCTACAATCCTTAGTTAGATTCTCATGTTCCGCGTCAAGTTGAAGACAAGAAGGCTCACCTGCTTGGCAGGTTAGCGCAGCAATCGGATCGGCCGAAGCCGCACAGGGCTAGGGGGGGGGGTGGAGCTCAGAGACGACGTTTGATCAGGCTCTCATCCGCGGGTTGGGCACCGGCCTTCCGTGTCTTCGTCTCGGGGCTGTCCTCGGTCTAGAAGGCGCACGTCAAGCGCATCGGTTCGGCCACATAACTTGCGACGGAGTTCCCCACCGTGGCCCCACCCCCAGCACTGTGCAGCGGGTTGGGTCGAGACCGGCTATGACGGCGCGACCTCCCGGCCGATCCCACAAGAAGGCGGCCATCTCGCGTGCGATCGCAGCCACGACCACCGGCGGCTTCTTGCCGGCGGCGCTGAGGCGGCAATAGCGGGCGCAAAGCCAGACCTGCCCCTTCCAGGCAAAGTCGCGGACAGCCTTGGCCAACCCCTCGACCCGGGCCCTCAGGGCCTCGCTGACCCTGGCGGGGTAGCGGCAAGTCCATGCCGCGTCGACCAGGGCGCGGCGGGCGCGTCGATTGCCGGCGAGCGCACGGCTCGACCGGCGAGCCGTGGCCCGTTTGACCGTTCCCCCGGGACAAGGCCGAGAAAGGCCTTCAACTGCGGCGGCGTATCGAAGCCTCGGTCGAACGCCCGACCGCGTTGCGTATTGTGCCAGGTCAGCGACACAGGCAGCACTCGATGGTCGACGCCGACTTGTGTCGCTTGCCGATGCCGAGGCCTGGGCCGTGATGTAGAGGCCGACGATCTGTGGGTCTGGCGGCTGCGGATCAAACGGCTGACGCGGGCATCGGGCTCAAAAAATGCTTCCAGTTGGCGGCATAGGCGTGACGGGTGTTTGCCGAACTCGCTGCTTCGACATAAGCGCGCGCACGGTCAGCTTGATCCGCGTGCGTGCCAGGGCGTGGCAGCAGCTTGAATGGCTCGGTCCCGGGCTTGAAAGGTACCGAGAACTGCCATATTCTTTTGCACAAGAAACATGACTCCTGATATGGTAGGATGAATTCTGTGGCCCATGCACTCAAGATCCCCGAGCAGAATGGACCTCTCATCTTGTCCTATATGGACCGGAACGGGAAGATTGCGATCGAGCAGGTCGCGGACGGTTTTGGCATGTCCAAGGGCCAGTTGGCCCAGACCGCCGGTCTTGCTCGCGAGACCCTTTATCGCTCAGAGCGCAGCGCTGCGGTTAAGACACAGGGGCGTCTGCGGGAAATGCTTGAGATCATCAGTCGTGTGACGGATTGGGCGGGCGGCAAGGAGCAGGCGATGGCCTGGTATCGAGCTCAGCCGCTTCCAGCATTTGGCGGACGCACAGCTGAAGCGCTGGTGAAGGAAGGCAAGGCCGCTGCGGTCCGTGATTATCTCGATCACATGGCCGTTGGTGGTTTCGCTTGAGGTTCGTTGGAACCTGCTACCGCGCACACGATCCACGTTGGGCATTCAAGCCGACTTCCGGCGAAGGGGCGGCGATCAGAGGTGCGCGATTTAATCCCAAAGGCGTGCCGGCGCTCTATTTGGCGCTGACCATCATGACAGCGGTCAAGGAAGCCAACCAGGGGTTCGCGCACCGGATCGATCCTTGCGTGCTGTGTTCCTATGAGATCGACTGCGATGACATCACGGATCTGACGACGGACGAGGCGAAGGGAGAATTTTCTATCGCGCTCGTGGACATGGCCTGCGCCTGGGCGACGGCGCTCAGCGACGGAGAGCGCCCGGCGTCTTGGTCCGTCTACGACCGGCTGCGATCCCAGGGTATTGCCGGCATTCTGGTGCCGAGCTTTGCACCAGGCGCCGAAACAGACGATCGCAACCTCGTGCTTTGGGACTGGGGTCCGTCATCGCCGCATAAGGTGACGGTGTTCGACCCGAGTGGACGATTGCCGAAAGACCAGTTGTCCTAGCGGTAGGGCTCGGTGGCGAACAGCTGTTGGACTTTCGGCGCGCATGCCAATTTGGTGCCGGCCTGACTGAGTAAGGGGGAGGAGCCTTCTTCTACAATCCGTTCGCCTTGATGAAATTGACGCGGAACCGATCGCGCCGGCCCTGGTCTTCGCGCGTCATACGCCTTTCGTCAGGTCGCCACCGGCGCCGGCGGCGAGTGCCGTGCGTATAGGCCGCTGCGCTCTTTGGTGATTTCGATTAGCTTGGGATTGAAATTTGACGTCTGGGGTAATACCTTCTGTAGATCCGGTATTACAAAGGTGCAAACATGGCTACGACAGTCACAGCCAAGGGCCAGGTGACCATCCCGAAGCCCGTCCGCGATTTTCTCGGTATTATTCCCGGCAGCAAAGTTGATTTCCACCGTGCGGCCGATGGTAGTGTCGTGCTGGCGCGCTCTGACAAAAAGCAGCCCGCGAGCCGCTTCGCAAAATTGCGGGGTCATGCCGGCAAGGGGCTCGACACCAATGCGATCATGGCATTGACGCGTGGCGAAGCGTGACGCTGGTCGACACCAACGTTCTGCTCGACCTTGTCACCGATGATCCGAAGTGGGCGGATTGGTCGATCGGTCAGCTTGAGGCGGCGAGCCTCGATGGGCCTCTACTGATCAACGACGCAGTCTATGCCGAGCTTGCCGTTCGATATGAGCGCATTGAGGATCTCGACGCGTTTGTCGATGAGGCGGGTCTCGACCTCGCTCCGATGCCGCGCGCTGCCCTGTTTCTTGCTGGAAAGGTATTCACGCAATATCGCAAGCCGGGCGGATCGCGCACCGGCGTGCTACCCGACTTCTTCATTGGCGCCCATGCCGCCGTCAACGGGCTGCCGCTGCTGACCCGCGACATCGGCCGCTATCGCACCTATTTTCCATCATTGAAACTGATAACCCCGAACCGCTGAGCTAACCGTCCGGACGGACGGACTTGTGGTCGGGCAGGGGAGGGGGCCAATTGTCCCTACAGTCCGCTTGCCTTGGTGAGATTGACACGGAAGCGATCGCGTCTGCGCTGATATTTGCGGGTCATTTCGGACGAGGCATGGCCAAGCTGCTTTTGGACATAGCGCTCGTCGACTTCGGCCGAGGACGCAAGACCGGCGCGGAGCGAATGGCCTGAAAACCTCATCTCTCGCTGGCCTTCCGGCAGATCGCCACGCACGCCGGCGGCGAGCGCGGTGCGTTTGACCAGGCGGGCGACCTCCTGATCGTTGAGCCGATCGGCTCCGATTTTTTTGCCATGCCCTGTCACTCTTCGGAAGAGCGGCCCGTGTCCGATGCGTGCAAGCTTGAGCCAGGTTGCCAGCGCCACGACCGGGCAGCTCGCATCGGACGAGCCGCGCCCAACTTCGACCTCGCGCCAGCCAGTCTTGCCGCGCAAGGTGACCAGAACGCCCTTGTCGGGGAAGAATTCGGCCCAGCCGCGGCCGTCTTCGGTCTGGTCGCGCGAAACATCGAGGCCGACGATTTCGGAGCGGCGCAGGCCGCCGGCAAAGCCGAGGAGCAACATGGCGCGGTCGCGCAAGCCGCGCAGGGTGCCGCGGTCGAGCGTTTCCAGCATGGCAATCAGGTCTTCAGGCAGGATTGCTTCCTTCTGCCGGGGAGGGGAAGCGTGGGTGTTGCGGATGCCGGCCATGACGGTAGCGATGTGGCGGTCCTTCCTGTCGAGCGGCTGGCCGCGTTGCGCATAATTCCAGGTCAGCGAGGAGAGGCGGCGCTCGATCGTCGACACCGAGTTCGGCTTCTTGTCCCCGGTTGCCTTTCCCGAGGCTTGAGCCGTGATGTAGAGGCCGACCAGCTGCGGATCGGGCGGCAACACGTCGAGATGCTGCCGGCGGGCCCAGGCGCAAAAATGCTTCCAGTCGGCAGCGTAGGCGCGGCGCGTGTTGGCGGAGCTTGCCGCCTCGACGTAATCGCGCGCGCGATCGGCCAGTGCGTCGAGATGCGCCGGCAGGCGCTCGGTCGAGACGACCGGAAGGGGAGGGGGTGAGGCGTGGTCGGCATCGCCGGCGGAAAGCCAACGGTGAGCCTGCGAACGCTTTCCGAACTCCGAACGGTGAGCGTCCGGTTCGCCTTCAGGCGTATCGGAAGGTAAAGATGGCGAACGCCCGAAGGGCTGGGAGCCATAGCGGAGGGCATCGGCTTCTTCCGCCGCCGGCTCTTGTGGCGCGCGGCCCATCTCCAGGACGACGTCGATGATGTCGGGCATGTCGTCGGCGAACGTGGCGTCGGGCTCGGCCGAGCCTGCGGCCACGTTCTGGTTGACACGTTCCCGATCGACAGGGGGCGCCGTTTCCTGTGGTCGAGCGGCGCCGCGCCGAGTACGGTTTTCGGGGTTTTGGTCGACGTGGGAGGCCATTTCTCCTATAAAGAGCAAAACGAATGATAAGGCAACATTATCGTTCGTTTTGTGCATCCGACAGGCTGTGCGTTTTCGGCGGAAATTGATGGCGCAAAGCGCACCGCCGCTTTACCCTCGCAAGCATGATTCGCCTCGACCCCGCCACCGCCAGCCTCGCTGCGCCGCCCGCCGTTCCGGCCTGGGCGCTCGCAAGCGCCGACGCGCCCAATGACGCGGACGCCGCTTTCCAGGCCGGCGCCGCCTTGGGTGCGCTCGACAGCCTCGCCTGGGCGCAACACGCCTGGGCCGGCGCATGGCGCCACCGGCTGGCGCTCAAATGCGCCGCCGCCAGCATGCGGCTCGCCGGCCGTGCCGAGGACGAAGCCGCGCTCCGTGACACCTGGCACTTGCGCCCGGCCGGCGCCGATCCCGGCCCCGCCGGCGCCATCCTTGGCGCCTGGCGGCAGTTGGCCGCGCAGCCGCCCGTCGTCAGCGCCGACAGGCTCGAAAAGATCGTCGACCAGCTTGGCCTTCACTGGGACGGCGCGGCGCTCACCGACCTCTGCACGGAGATCGAAAAGCTGGCCGAATCCCGGCGGCCGGCGCCGTTCGCCGCCGCGGCGATCGCCGCCCGCGTCGTCGCCATGCGGCCCGACTCCGAGCTTTTTGCCTGGTGGCTGGCCGACCTGGTGCTGGCGCAAAGTTTTCGGTGGCCGCGACCGCTGCCGCTGTTGATGACGCAGGTTTTTGGCGCGGCGTTTCGCGCCGAAGGCGGCGGCAGGAGAAGAAAACCGGGCGAAAAGAATTTTGAGCGGGCGGTCTGCGTTGCGCTGGTTCAAGCCGCGGCGGAGGCCTGCCGGCTGGCCGCCGAGTTGTCGCGCCGCGCCGAAAAACTGCTGGCGGTGGCGCCGAAACTGCGCGCGAAAGGCGCCGGCGACGTGATTTTTTTGCTGCTCAATGAAGATGCCGTCGCCGGATCGTTGGCGACGAAAAACCTGTCGCGTTTTGCGGCGCGACGCCTCTTCGACCGGCTGCAGCAACTCGATGCCGTGTGCGAGCTGTCGGGTCGCACCAGCTTCCGCCTGTTTGGGCTCTAGCGATGAGCGAAGCGTCCGCCCGTCGCAAGCCGAATGAACAGCCTGTGCTGCTGGACACGGAACTGGACCACCTGCCGCCGGAACTGCGCTGGCGCGAATGGATGGGCCGCGTCGAAGCGGTGATTTTTTCCGCCAGCGACCCGGTGACACGGAGTGTCCTCGCGCGGGTGGTGGGGAAGGATTGCAATCTCGAACTGATCATCGACGATATCCGCGCCGAGCTCGCCGGCCGCCCCTATGAGCTCGTGTCCGTCGCCGGCGGCTGGCAGCACCGGACCAAGAAGATTTTTGGCGACGCCATCCGCTCCGCCTTCGGCACGGCGGCGGGCGAGGGGGCAAAAGAACTTTCGCAGTCCGAAGCGCTGGTCTTGATGTGCATTGCCTATTTCCAGCCGATCACGCGTGGCGAGCTGTCGAGCTTTTTCGGCAAGGAGGTGTCGCGCGACCTGATCGGCGTGTTGCGCGCGCAGGAGCTGATCGCCTCGGGCCCGCGCTCGCCGCAGCCGGGTGCGCCTTACACCTATGTGACGACCAAGAACTTTCTGTCGCAGTTCGGGCTCGACACGCTGCGCCAGCTACCGGATTTCGAGGCGCTCGAGGACGCCGGACTGCTGAGTAAAGAGAAGCTGCTGGCGGGCGACATCATGCCGGTGTTTTCCGATCGGGATGAGAGACAGGTTGGGGAAGAAGCGCTGTGAGGATTTTCTGGGGTGCCTGGCCTCGGGAGCTACTTCAGCGCGCTTTCGAGGGGAGCCAATCCTCGACGGCCTGAATGGGAGTTGAAGTTTTCTGAACTCGCTTTTATTGCCTCGTTGCCGCCCGTCAATTGGCAACCCAGAGGCTGTTGAGCTCGTGTCCTAGAGCCCACTGGGCGGGAGTCTGGCTGTCACTGCATTTGGACTCATACGGGTCGCGAACCATCTGGAACTCCTTGTCGAGCACTGCGCCGAACAGAAAGCACTCGTCCTTGTACTGACCACGTTCCCCGCTCGCCATCTTCACCGTCGCCTTGACGACGATGCCGTCCAGATTGCGACCCTTCCAGTTGACGGTACCGTAGTCCTGAACCTCGGAAATCACGTCCGTAGCCTTCCAGTTATCTTGTAAAAGGCCTGCGTTCCACTTTGCGAAATCAGGGAACAGGTTCTCCACATTGATGGAGGAGGTGTTGGCCTTGCCCGAGTTGGAAGGCAAGACCGCTCTCCAGAAAAACCCTCATCCGACCAAGTCCCTCGCCGGGGCCGCCTGGATCATCGCCAAACTCGGAGGCTGGGATGGCTACCCCAAGTCCAAGCCACCAGGCCCAATCACCTTCCGTCACGGTCTTCAGCACTTCCAATCCATCGCCCACGGCTGGAGCCTGCGAGATGTGTGAATCGCCTAGCCGCGGTCGGGGGGGGGCGATCGTCTGGCCAAGGCGCGATGTCTCTTGGAGATCGAGGCGTGGCGAGCTCACATGCAGGCTCTTCTCGAGCCGCTTTCCAAGCTCGGCACGATCCTTCCCTGACCGTCCGGAAGCTCACCAAACACGTTCTGAAAAGAATCCGCGCCTGCAAAGGTCCACATACCTGTCTGGCGAGCCGCGATCTATACCCTGGGGATAGGGTAACCTCTGCTTGATGTTCATAGACCGCGATCAGCGGACTGACGTATCGTGGCGACAATCTCTGAGTGTCCGCATCGATGCCATGCGCTGCAAGAAGATCTTGTTGGCAACGGTGGACGCTGGGTTAAACAAGAGCGTGAAATGCCTCGTTGGCCAAGAATCGACTGCGGATGGCCTTCCTACAATCCTAGTGAAGTACCAGGCCAACGGGAAATCCTTCATGCAGATTTACGCGTACCTGGCCAAACGATCTTTCAAACGCAGCGTCGTCGTATGCGTGCTGGGACTCGTTCTCGGTTTGCTGGGTTCGATGGCGCCGGTCTGCGCCCAGGAGGTACTTCGTGTCCCTTATGTCACCGATATTGGAACTTTCGACCCAGACAATGGGTTTGAGATCGGGGCGATGAGCGCTATCGACAACGTCTACGAAGGCTTGGTCGAATATCAGCCAGGATCCACGAAGATCGTCGGTCTGCTGGCCAGAAGTTGGGAGATTTCGAAAGACGGGCTCACCTACACGTTCCATCTGGTCGACGGCGTCAAGTTCCACGACGGCACGCCTTTCAATGCCGCGGCTGTCGTGAGTTCCTTCCAGCGCCGCCGCAACCGTGGAATGAGCCTGAGTTATTCACTGAGCAACGTGACTGACGTGAGGGCGCGGGACGATCTCACGGTGGTGCTCACTCTCGGCCATCCTCAACCCTCCTTGCTGGACGGACTCTCCAGTCCGTGGGGACCCAAAGTCATCAGCCCGACCGCACTCGCCCAGCATGACAATGGCGATTTCGCAAAAACCTGGCTCAACGAGCATGCCGTGGGCACCGGGCCGTTCAAGCTCACGGAGTTCAATCGCGGGCAGCGTTACGTGCTCGAGCGCAACGACAACTATTGGGGTGATAAGCCCTTCTTTCGGGCTATCCAAATTTCGGTGGTGCCCGATATCAGCCAGCAAATTCTTCAACTTCAGGCCGGTCTGATCGATGCCGTGCCGATCAACTATCCGTTCGCGCAGCTCACGAACCTCCCAGCAGGTTTCGAGATAACCGCCGCTCCCAGCATGAATCAGTTCGACCTCTTCGTTAGGCCGGGTTCGCAACTAGATGACTTGGAAGTTCGTAAGGCCGTGATGACGGCAATCAACCCGGCCTTGTGGGTTAAGGATGCCTTTGGACAATTCGCGTCTCCTTCGAAATCGCTGTACTCAAAGGTTATGCTCGACGCTTCGCATCCAGTGGAGTTCCCTACCGACTTTAACGCGGCCAAGTCTGCGATCGCCAACCATGGCGAGGTCAATCTTGTTATCGGTCTCCACAGTGCAGCGCCGAGCTACGGCCGCATTGCTGATCTGATGATCGCGCAACTGGCTCTGATCGGGGCGAAGGCAAGCGCCTATGTGCTGCCGTCCGGCGCCGCCTATACACTGAAGGACGATCCGAGTCCTCCCGACTTGCTGCTCACCATCTCAGGTCCTGATGCCGCACACCCAGAAAACCAGGCGAAGGTGTTCTTCACCAAGGACGCACCCCTCAATTTTTTCGGCCGTGTGCTGCCGGAGGCCGATGCCATTGTCGATCGGGCTGGGCAGATGACGGAAATCAAAGAACGTGACGCGCTTTACGAGCAGGCGGCCCAATTGTATTTCGACGCTGGCTACGTCATTCCGCTGGTTGACGTCGATGATGTGGTAGTCCACGTCCACGGTTTGGAGGACCTTGGACTACGTCCTGTGTACCCGCCGGGCAACATAGATTTCGCCACCGTTCGACGGGGACAGTAAAACTGGATAAGTCGCTGTTTCCGGTGAATCAGGTCGCAGTCGATGACTAGGCTCCCGCACCGAACGTTCGAACCGGCGGCAAACAAACCGGTTCTTGCCGTCAAAGACCTTTCGGTCATGCTCAGCCGCGAAGGTCGTCGCTCCCGTGTCCTCGATGGCATCAGCTTTGACTTGTTTCCCGGTGAGATCGTTGCGCTGGTCGGAGAAAGTGGCTCAGGCAAATCAAGCATAGGGTTGACGATTCAGGGGCTTCTGCCACGTGAGAGCCAACCGCATGTTACAGGCTCGATCCTGCTGACAGGCACCGAGTTAGTCGGAGCTGGAGCGCATACACTGCGGCACGCCCGCCGTCATCTCGTTCGTGCCATTTCGCAAGATCCGATGGGCGCGCTCAACCCCACCATGACCATCCGCCGCCAGATGGGGGAGTCCAATGGCGGGTCAAACGCATCAATCGTCGACTGGCTCAGCCGAACCGGCTTGCCTGATCCGGACCGCATCGCGGACGCTCTTCCGCATCGTCTCTCGGGGGGGCAGCGTCAACGCGTTTTGATTGCCATGGCGGTGATGGCAAAACCTAAATTGCTGATAGCCGACGAGCCGAACACCGCGCTTGACGTCACCACCCAAAAGCAAATCCTCGATCTGTTGCGAGACCACGTCCGCGAGCACACCGCGATTCTGTTCGTAACGCACGATCTTGCCGTGGCGGCATCACTGGCGGACCGTGTACTGGTTCTCTACGCCGGGCGCGTCGCCGAGATCGGCCATATCCGCGATGTCATCCGCAATCCTGCACACCCCTATTCCGCTGGCCTCCTTGCCGCCCGCTTCGACTTCAACTCCGATCGGTTGCGGCCGCTCCCCACTCTTCCGCCGGAGCGCAGACACTCCGTCAATGTCGAAAGCGCCTGCGCTTATGCAACGCGTTGCCCACTCGTCCAGTCAGATTGCACGACGATCCGGCCAGCACTGCGGCCTGTTTCCTCCCACCGCGGAACAGCGGCCTGCCTCCACGCCGAACAGACACCATTCCTCGCGAAACATAGCGCAGCCTCGAAGCCATGGCCGGCCCAGACGACCCAGGAAGGTATCGTTTTGAAGCTGTCGAATGTTGGAAAGAGCTATCCGACGGGCG
This sequence comes from Mesorhizobium sp. B3-2-1, assembly GCF_006439515.1. Classification (NCBI taxonomy): domain Bacteria; kingdom Pseudomonadati; phylum Pseudomonadota; class Alphaproteobacteria; order Hyphomicrobiales; family Phyllobacteriaceae; genus Mesorhizobium; species Mesorhizobium sp. B3-2-1. Next base: position 21,543 of record NZ_VFTI01000040.1, read on the forward strand.
CCCGATCGTTTTGGCGCGCCCGTCGACCGAAACCCGTACTGAAATCGATCAGCCTCTCGATCAAGGTTGGGGAGTGCGTGGCTCTGGTAGGTGAGAGTGGTGCCGGCAAGTCCACCCTTCTGAGAATTGCCGCCGGGCTCCTGGCTTGCGACAGTGGGAAAGTTTCACGCTTCGACAACTTACTTCCGCAAGTGGTGTTTCAGGACCCGATATCGGCGCTCACGCCGTGGCTCTCGATCGGCGAACAAATCGGCGAGCGCCTGCGCGCACTGTCGCGGGACAGGGACTACCGTCGGCGGCGCGTTGGAGAGGCACTCAAGCTGGTTGAGCTCGACCCGGTACTGATGGACGCTTTGCCGGCCGAGCTTTCCGTCGGGCAGTGCCAGCGTGCCGTTGTGGCGCGGGGTGTTATCGTCCGCCCAAAACTTCTCCTCTGCGACGAACCGATCAGCGCTATGGACGTCTCGCTCGCAGCCACGACATTGAACCTTCTCGGCGACCTCCGCCGGAGGCTCGGCATGGCGATGTTATTCGTTACCCACGATCTTGCGGCCGCGAGGATTATCGCCGATCGCATTGCAGTGCTGAAGGACGGCGAATTGGTGGAGGTTGCCGACCCAGATACGCTCCTTGCCGCGCCCCAGACCGCTTACACACGCTCGCTCATCGCGGCCGTGCCGGGTCTCGATTCGGAACAAGGTCGATGACCGGCATGTCGGACCTGGATACACGGCCTGCCAGGCCCCGGTTCAACTGGCGCGATTTCTTCCGGCGTGCCGGGTGGCTCGAAAGCATCGGCATTGTCGGCGTGCCCGTTGTCACTGCAGTCGCCCTGCTAGCCCCCTGGATAACGCCGTTTGACCCACAACTGCGCGTCGCCGCGGCCTATCTGCCGCCATCGGCTGAGCATTGGTTCGGCACCGACGAGATCGGTCGCGATCTGTTCTCGCGTGTCGTTCTCGGCGTTCAATACACGTGGCTGCCAGGGCTGATCTTGATCGGTTTCAGCCTCATCGTCGGTTCACTACTCGGGCTGATCTCCGGCCTGATGGGCGATAGGGTCGATTTGGTTATCCAGCGCATCACCGACCTGTTCCTAGTACTCCCAGCGACGCTCATCGCACTCGCTGTTGTTGCCTCGCTCGGTCCTGGGCTGGTCGACACGATGATCGCGATTGCCATTTTCTGGTGGCCCTGGTACGCGCGCATATCCCGTGATGAAATTCGTCGCCTCAAAGCCCGCCCCCATGTCGAGGCGGCCCGCATCGCCGGAGTCCGTGGTCGGCGACTGCTTCTGCGCTATTTGCTGCCGGGAGCCGCCCCCGCCTTGCTCATCGCTGCGTCGTTGGATCTCGCGAATGTCATCATGACCCTATCGTTGATGTCGTTCCTTGGCCTTGGGTTACCCGCACCGGCGCCTGAACTCGGAGCGATGACCGCGCGCGCGCTCGACAGCCTCACCGTCCACTGGTGGCTGCCAATCCTGCCGGCCGCGATCATCTTCTTTCTCTGCCTGCTCACCAATCTGGCCGGCGACGGCCTGCGTGCCGCACTGAGAGGCGCGTGACTATGCTGACTTACCTGATCAAGTGCATCGCCGGTGCTGCCGTCGTCCTCCTGGTTATGAGCTTCATCGTTTTCTGTCTTCAGAGCATTATTCCCGCCGATCCAGTGCGGGCTGTAGCTGGGCCGAGCGCTCCGCCCGAAACTATCAAAGCGATACGCGAGCAACTCGGCATCGACCAGCCGGTCGTTGTCCAGTACGAGCGCTTTCTCCTGCGCCTCGTTCATGGGGATCTTGGCATCTCAGTGAGGACCCGGCGGCCAGTAGCTGTCGATATACGGCAATATTTGCCCGCCACGATCGAGCTTGTGCTGGTATCGCTAACCTTGGGGGCGGCGCTTTCGGGCGCCATGGCGCTACTTCAGTTTATATTTACGGGATCGACCGGCATACGGCTCGCTATAATCGGTGCGGGCTCGACACCGGTCTTTCTGTCGGCTTTGCTTCTGGCTTACTTTTTCTGGTTCCGGCTCGGATGGCTTCCAGGAGCAGGTCGCCTTGATTTTAGCCGCTTTAGCGGGTTCACCGGCCCCACAGGGCTCAATCTCATCGATGGAATACTGACCGGCCGTCCCGAGGTCAGCGTAGATGCGCTGAAGCACATTTTCCTCCCCGCACTCGCACTGGCATTGCCCATCGGCGTTGCGGTTGGCCGAAGCCTGAACGGTGCGCTTCACGATGTCGTGAGCCAGGCATATGTCCGGACGGCCCGCGGCAAGGGCCTTAGCGAGACAAGTGTGTTGTTGCGCCACGGTTTGCGCAACGCCGCCTCGGCCCCGCTGTCTATGTTCAGCCTTCAAGTCCGCCTCCTCTTCGGCGGCCTTCTTGTTGTCGAGCGCGTATTCGGGTGGCCTGGGCTAGGCCTATATGCAGTTCAAGCTTTTGCCAGCGCCGACCTGCCAGCGGTGCTAGGCGTCGCCATGGTCTTTGGCATCCTATACATTTTGGTCAACACGTTCGTGGAAATCAGCCAGTCGCTAGCTGACCCTCGGATTGATCTGTGACCTGTAGAGCCTGCCCCTCGATCCCGATGACAAATCGCATTGATTTTGTTTGTTCTAGCCGGGTCCCGGTTCGGCAGTCGAGATCTTGGTTGCTTTGGCGGAGCCTTTTGGCAGGCCGAAGGTTATCGACGCACCGCCAGTTGCGATGTTGTCGGCCCAAAGCCGGCCGCCGTGAGACTCGATGATCGAGCGGCAGATCGCCAGGCCCATTCCCAATCCCTCTTGCTTGGTGGTGTAAAACGCCTCAAAAATCCTTTCCGGATCGCTCAGTCCGCGCCCTTGGTCGCACACCTCTACCTCGACCATCCCGTCGCCACGACACCGCGAGACGATTCGCAGCCTTCTCGACTGGGCGTTGATGTCGTGCATAGCTTCGATGCCGTTGCGTACAAGGTTCAACACGACCTGCTCCATTTGCACATGATCGGCGGTAACTGCTGGCAGGCGAGGGTCAAGTTCAATATCAAGTTTGACACTGCTCGACTGAAGCTTGTCGGCAAGCAGGTCACACACTTCAATGACCACCGCATTTAGATCTATCGGCTCGGGCTCAGCTGTCGTCCTCGCGAACAATGCCCGGATACGGCTGATCACCTGAGCGGCAGCATCGGCATTTCGGATGATCTTTTGAGCGACCCGAATGGCATTATCGAAGCTTGGCGGGTCCGCACCGAGCCATCTCTGGAAGGCGCCGGCGTTCGCCACCACAGCCTGCAGCGGCTGGTTAAGCTCATGTGCGATGGAAACCGATAGTTCGGACAAACTGGCTGCTCGCAGCGCACGCGAAAGTCTCTCGTCCGCCAGGCGCAGCGCCTCCTGCGCGCGGATTTCGTCATCGATGTCCAAGTTCACGCCATACCAACGCACGATAGTGCCATCGTCATCGCGCAGTGGTTCGAAGCGCGAATCTATCCAGCGATACTCGCCATCTTTGCGGCAAATCCGACCTTTGTGCTGGAGCGGCTCACCGCGCGCAAAGGACGTCTTGAACGCAGCCTTCATGGCTGCCCGGTCGTCCGGATGGAACAACTCCACATGTTTGGCGAATTGAGGCTTGCCGCTTGGTTCCTTCTCCGTTGGGTCTACTCCGGCCCAGTCGACGAAACGCTTGTTGAAATAATATGGCAGGCCCGCCGGCGTCAGAAGCCAGATCATGGTCGGGACTGTATCGACAAGAAGTCGCAGTTCTCTCTCGCTCTGGCGCAATGCGGCTTCGGCTTTCCTCTGATCGTCGATATCCTCGATTTGACCGTTCCAGCCAATTATCCTTCCACGATCATCTCGCGAAGCGACGCCAATATCGCGAAACCACCGGTATGTGCCGTCGAACCGCCGGACGCGCCATTCGTCGTTCAGCGGTTCACCGGTCGACATGCTGTGGCGCCACCTGGCTATGCTCGCCTCGACGTCGTCCGGATGGATAAACTGTGCCCACGAATAGTCATCTGCATCCATCATCCTTTGCATTTCGTCGGCCGTAACACCCACGTATGCGAGGGCAGCAGGATTGAAGAACCGAAGGCGGCCGTTTGGATGGGCTGCCCATCCGAGACCCGGGATGTTGGCAATATCGGGCTTAGTGCCCTGGTAGCTTTGATCGTAGAAGCTCATGGTCCTGAAAATCTTGATCACGAGCCACAGCGCGAACGCCGCCACGACAAACACCACCCACCGGGCCACCCCGCCTGTGGCCCTGGATTCCGGCAAAAACAGGATCGCGGATGAAAGCAGACCAGCCGCGGCAACGGCCACCAGTCCCGCCTTCCAGCCGATGCAGATGCATATGATCGCAACCGCAACCAGCAGACCGGAGGGCTCATCGATAGATATTGCCAGCAATACGCTCGCAGCGCCGATCACCAATGCCACGGCGCGGCGTTGTTTTGATGACGTCAGCTCCATTCTTGAGACCCTCTCGAGACCGCCTCTGCGTCCGTCTCCCGGTCGCGGCCGTTATCCAAGCAGCTAAAGGAGCCCTGCACTTGATTGCCCAACTGTCCTCTCCGGCAGCCGGGGCTCAGCGGATATCAGTTGGAAGCGACTGCCAAACGTTGAAGAGATGAGAGACGGACCTTGCGTTCATCTTCTTCATCATGTTGCTCCGATGGAGCTTTACAGTGATTTCGCTGATACCAAGGTGCGATGCGATCTGCTTGTTCATCGCGCCGGAGACCACGAATCTCAGCACTTCCCGCTCGCGGGGCGTAAGTGTCTGATAGAGGGCCGCGTTCTTGCGTGATATGGCCGACGCCGCTCTTCGCGCGACGTCGGTGGCTATGGCTGTAGACACCGCGTCCAGGAACGTCTGGTCCCGCACCGGCTTGGTCAGGAAATCCACTGCCCCTGCCTTTATCGCCTTGACGCTCATGGCGATGTCGCCATGACCCGTCAAGAAGACGATCGGTGTCCTTATGCCTTTGGTTGCAAGCAGATGCTGGAGGTCGAGGCCGCTCAGACCCGGCATTCGCACATCGAGAACAAGGCAGCCCGGGCGATCCGGCAGCGTCGCGTCCAGCACTTCCTGGCCTGAGGAAAACGATATCGTGTCGATACCAACCGAATTCAGCAACTCCTCCAACGCGTCGCGGACCGCTGCGTCATCGTCGATCAGAATTACTACGGGACTGTCTGCGATACCTGAAGTTGCCACGCCATTACTCTCGCCTCGGGGAGATCTGCTGGACACGAATTGGCGTCACGTGATCAGTGTCAACTGCGTTTCCGTCACACGTCAATTACGACCTCCGCCTCACGCGCTGCCGCCGGAATTCGTTCGGCGACCGATAGCTAACGATGCGCCGCCAATCGTAGTCTCTAGGTCTGGCGTAGCTGTATAGCGGCAGGCAACGCAACACGACAAAGGGTGATCGGATCTGGCGATTTGAATGGCTGACCTAGACCTCGGTATAGGTATGTGGACCGCCGGTTCCGGCCCTTATGTCATTCGCCTTCGGCGCAGGGCATCACCATGGGTGATCGGCTGCTTCGCCAGACGCCGCTGTGCCCCACCCGCGCCAGTGCTGTGGAGGCATTGTCACAAGGGGAAGAACTGCGGTGGTCTGCCGATATCCAACAGGCGACCTATACTAGGGTATTGCCTGCCTTCATCCTTGAACCAATCGACTACAACCACGCCTTCCACATAGCCTGCTTCAGCAGCTCCTCATCGACGTCGTGTCGGTCAAAATGAGGAGCATGCAATCCGCATGATGGGTCGGGCTGACGGGTAATACCGCGCTGCCAGCATTACGCATGCCTATGGAGATCAAGGCTCATCGCCGGAAGCCACCCGTCCGACCGGTGCCGGAGACCCGAGACCATCGGATCAACCGAAGTTGCGGTGTTCACGATGCCAAGCACGTTGGAGATCCGCTTTGCGGCCTTTGAAAATACTGGTGCTCATTGGGCTGGCAGCACTGGTTGCGACCTTCGCCCGGTTCCAGGGTTGCGCGCCTGGGGTCATCGCGACGGACAGATCCAATGACGCCGTGGAAGCAGACAAGGCTTCGATCACCGGCTATGGCGAGATCCGAATGTATCGCGACGCTCTGATCGGGTCAGGAGATGTTCGCGACTGGACGCCGGAGACCGAGCCGAATGGCCTCGACGTCCTTATGATCTCCGGCGGCGGTGCGGGAGGCGCCTTCAGCGTCGGCGTACTTTCGGCGTGGAGCGCGGCCGGTACCCGCCCGCAATTCGATGTGGTCACCGGCGTAAGCACGGGTGCCTTGATCGCACCGTTCGCGTTCCTCGGATCTGCTTATGACGAAACTCTGGTGCATCTCACTACGAGCGGTGTCGCGGAGGACCTTATCGCAACCAAATTTCCCGTTGGCTTGATTGGATCGAGCTTGCTGAGATCAGCGCCGTTGAGGTGGATGGTCGAGCGCTTCATCACTCCGGCGGTCCTGCAACAGATTGCAGCACAACATCGTGGGGGCCGTCGCCTTTTTGTCCTTACAACCAATCTCGACACCCAGCGTGCCGTCTTGTGGAACATAGGCGCCATCGCCAACAGCGGCCGCCCGGCCGCGCTTAAGCTTGTCCAGGACGTTTTGATAGCATCAGCGAGCATTCCGGGTGTTTATCCGGCGGTCATGATCGAGACCGAGTCGGGAGGTCGCCGCTTCCAGGAAATGCATTCTGATGGGGGATCGTCCTCGCAATTCTTGATACTTCCACAGGCCATCCTGAGAAGCACAAACCATCTCGTGCCGAACAAGCAGCAGGACGTCGATTTCTACGTGATCGTCAACAACGCGCTCATGCCGGAATTCGCAACCACGCCGAACAGAACGCTGTCTGTCATGGCAAGAGCATACTCCATCCTCCTCAAGTCCCAGACGCAGAGCGAACTGACGATCCTTTATGACTACACCAGACAGACAGGGGCACGTTTCCACCTGGCGACGATTGACGTTCAGGTCCCCTATTCGATGCTCAATCCTTTCAACACCAGTTATATGCAGACTGTCTATGACCTTGGATACACCGGAACAGTCGCCGGAAATCTGTGGAAAGATCGCCCTGTCTTTCGCTGAAGACCAATGCTTCGGCGGGTTGCGATCAGCACCCCTGCGCGATCCCGGCCGATCAGCAAGTCCACTTTGTCTTAACCCGGTCGAATACCGTTCAAAAAGACCTCAACGGCGGAACTGACCGCTGCCTTCGCTTCTTCGCGCGACGGCGGCGGGCGTAGGCCGAGAATGACCTGCAGATGGAGGTTGCCCCGCATCATGGCTACAAAATGACCTGCCAAGCCCAGGCAATCGCCCCCCTGAATTTCTCCGCGCTCCTTTGCGACTTCGAGGACCTCGGCGAGCCGGGACGTGGCCCGGCTGGGTCCCTGTTCGTAGAACGACTTCACGAGATCAGGAAAGCGATTGGCCTCGGCCCCGGCAATTCTGTATATGCCGAGCAAGGTGGGCGACATGTAAGCGTCCATAAGCTGTTGGCCAAATGCCGTCAGCGTCTCCCGCAAGTCATGGCCTGCAATCTTTTCAATTGCCAAGGTCGAAAGCACCTTGTCTGCGCTTTCCACTATGATGGCCGAGAACAGCCCTTCCTTATTGCCGAACTCATTGTAGATGTTGCGTTTCGATCCGCCCACGCGTTCGATGATCGCGTCGATGCTTGTCGCCGCGTAGCCTTGTTCGAAAAAGACCTCGGCAGCCGCCTGAAGAAGGGCCTCTCGACGGGTTTTGGTTCCCCCCGACTTCGCTGCAACCACAGGCCTTTCCCCTCAATCACAATGCGCTTCCTGATTGGTAACGAGTGTTACCACAGACGTCAACGGTAGTATGCCAGGGGCCGTGGTGCTGGCGTGCCTGTCGCGCATACCGCGGGCCTGGCCGGCGAATCCTGTCCGCACTGTCTCGCAAGGGCAAGGTGCCTGACACATGCGACGTAAGAAGGGCTGATCTCCTAAGCCGAATCTCGCTGCGACCTGAGCGCTTCGCTACCTTTCACCATCATCACGCCCATCCGCCTGACACCTTAGCATCGCCCGACATACGCCTGCGTAGAATAGGCGAGCGCACCGGACTGTCTCATCCTCCCGTCTCCGTTCACCGCAGCCTTGGTGGAAAGGTGGTACGGACCGAAAAAGGAGATGAAGATGAAAAGTGAAGTACCAAGCAAGGGGTTGGAGTGGACCAACCTTATTCTGGGCGCTGGCTTGGCCTGCGCTGCGTTCCTGTTTGCCGGGCTGCCTGCCGCGGCTTGGAATGCCGGGATCGTTGGCACGCTGATCGTATGCTGCTCCGCTGTCGCGCTCTACCGCTACGGGGCTTGGGCCGAATGGTCCAACCTCACCCTGGGTTCATGGGCGGTGATTGCGCCATTCCTGCTCGGCTTCGGATCGGCACAGGCAGCAATGTGGACCCACGTCCTGATCGGACTCTGCGTCGCGACGGTCGCCATCATCCAGCTCCGGAACAGCCGCACGGCATCGGCATAGCCTCTTGACTTGGTAACAGTCATTACCGTAAATGCGGATGGTAACGTGCATTACCGGAGGACGCCGTGACACAGCGCAACAAAAGAAAGATCGTCGGCTTGCTGCTGTGCCTCGGCGCCTTTGTGGTCGTGGCTGCGGGGTGGGCTTGGGCCAGTTCGGACAGCAACGTGTCGACCGACAACGCCTATGTCCGCGGAGACGTGACCTCCATCGCTCCAAAAGTTGCGGGCTACGTCACTGCGGTGGAGATTAAGGACAACCAGACCGTCCAGGCCGGAGACGTCCTGTTCCGGATTGACCATCGGGACTACCGCGCACGCCTCGCGCAAGCTGCGGCCAATGTCGAAGCTGCCCAGGCTCGTCTCAGCAATGTTGCAGCAGAGATCCAGCTTCAGCATGCTCTCATCCGACAGGCCGAAGCCCAGATGCGTTCGGCCGAGGCCGAGTTGAACCTCGCGATAAAGGCGTCCGACCGCCGCCGCGAACTTATTCGCAGCAACGCCGTGAGCCGGGCCCAGGTCGATGAAACTGATGCCGCGCGCTTGAGAGCCGAGGCTGGCCTGGCAGCGGCATCGGCAACGGTAGAGGCACAGCAGCAACGTGTCGCCGTTCTTGCCACTCAGCGCGAAGCGGCCGTTGCCGCCGTCGCACAGGCACGGGCCGCATGCGATCTCGCCCAAATCGATCTCGACAGCACCGTGGTGCGCGCTCCAGTCAGCGGCGTCATCGGCAACCGTCAGGTGCGCATTGGCCGGCTTGTCGCGCCTGGCGTCTCCTTGCTGGATCTCGTACCGGTCAACGACGTGTGGGTCGTGGCGAATTTCAAAGAAACCCAGGTCGAATATATCCGGCCCGGCCAGCACGTCCGCATTGCCATCGACGGCTATCCAAACGAGAGGTTTGAAGGGGTGGTGGACAGCTTTTCGCCGGGCAGCGGATCTGCGTTCAGCCTGCTTCCCGCGGACAATGCGACCGGGAACTTCGTTCGCGTCGTCCAGCGCATTCCGGTCAAGATCCGGTTTGTCGGCAATCCATTGGCCGGCCGCCTCGTCCCGGGCCTGTCCGCCCGAGTCGAGATCAATGGAGCGAGCGGCTCGTGACCACGGCGCTCGTCGCCACGCAGGGCCGCGATCGATCTGCGGCGGGAGGCTTTCTCGTCGCGGGCATGGTGCTCGCCTCCTTGACTGAGGCGATTGCCAGCACGGTCCTGTCGCTCGGGCGCGGCGATATCATCGGCGACACCTATGCAACTCCCGATGAGTTCGCTTGGCTGGACATCGGATACACCGCTCCGAAGCTAATCGGGTTCATGGCCGCTGCCTGCCTGATGAACCGTGTCAACCCGCGCAGTCTGGTCATCGGCTCAACCCTGGTCATGGGCGTAGCCTGCGCCATTGCCGCCATCACAGACCGATTGGACCTGCTTGTCTTGCTCCGCGTCATGCAAGGCTTCTCCGGAGGCATCCTGCTTGTCGGGGGCCAGGCGGTCATTTTTCTCGCCTATCCGCGCTCCCACCAACCAATTCTTCAAGCCCTGTTCGCAATGGGGTCGGTCGTTGCCCCCGCCACTATCGCTCCAGCCCTTCAAGGGTGGTTGCTCGATAGCCAATCCTGGACATGGATATTCTTCAGCATCGTTCCGGTGGCGCTGGCGGCGGCCGGGCTTCTGCTGATCGCGGATAGCCCGATGCACGCCAAGACCACGCACCATCCGTTTGATTGGTTCGGCTTCGCCTTGATCTCCGTCACACTTTTCTGCTTCACCTATGTCTTCAGCCAAGGCAGCCGATGGGACTGGTTCGAGGAGCCTCGGATCCTGTGGCTGACAGTGATCGGCACAGCCACCTTGCTGGCATTTCTCGGCCAACAGGTGATGGCCGAAGGCCAAGGCCTGCTGGATTTCACCTTGTTCAAATCGGAGGATTTTTCTTTCGCCTTCATCGTCAGTTTCGTCGCCGGCGCCGCTTTGTTCGGGAGCGCCTTCCTGATCCCTTCGTTTGCCGTGTCCGTCCTTGCGTTCACGCCAACCGATGCAGGCCTGCTGCTGTTGCCGAGCGGTGTACTTTTCATCGGGGCGCTCCTCATCGCTGCTTTCCTCATGCAGGCCCGCCGGGTTCCTCCGATCGCCACGGTACCCTTCGGAATCCTGATGATCATGGTTGCGATGTGGATGCTGTCCGGTTCGACCATCGACAGCGGAGCGGACGACATGATGCCAGCCATCCTGTTGCGCGGTCTGGGCCTCGGCTTCCTTTTCCTGTCGATCACCCTCATCGCTTTCGGCAGACTCGACGACCAAAACCTGCCATCCGGCATAGGCCTCTTCAACACGGGTCGTCAGCTCGGCGGTCTTATCGGAGTCGCCGGGCTTCAGACATTGATCGACCACAATGTCGCGGCCAATGTCGCGGTACTTGGCGCCAATGTCACCGCGGGTATTCCTGCAGTCAGCGAGCGTCTGTCGACGACGACCGCCTTGTTGGCGGCAAGAGGGATGGATCCCGTGGCGGCTGGCCGGGCAGCGACGAGCCTGCTGGGGAGAGCCGTCACCGGTCAGTCCACCGTGATCGCCTTCGACACCGCATTCAATGCCGTAGCGCTGCTGTTTGTGATCGCCGCGCCCGTTCTGGTCGCGATCAAGATCGGCCTCACCCGATTCACAAGACTGCGCGCGGCGCAATTATCCTTGAAGCCAACCGGCTTCCCGAGGCTGGACGCGCATGCGTCCGACATGATTCCGAGCCAGCAGTCCTTGGTCGCCTCGAAAGTCCGCATCGACGAGAATCAGCGGCAGGCGCCTGCGACGGAAGACGCGCGGTTGCCAGTCTGACACACGTCCGGGATTGTTCCGGCTTGGCCGCTCCATCGCGCCGTGGGTGCTGGGAGAGCAACCCAGCGAAACCGCAGCAAGACATATACTGCGGTATGGATCGCCCTCATCCCCAACCCAATCGACCCGCGAACGCTCCTCAATATAGCCTCCCCTTGCGAGCCTGCACCGCCAAGTGTCGGCCAAAAAAGGAGTGCATGAAATGTCGCGCGCGGAAACAGAAGCAAGCACTGCCGGCGACTATGTCTTTGACCGGATTGCCGACGTTTCGCAGGCCGACCCGCCCATAGAGCAGCCGACAGCCGGCATTGTTCATGATCTAGGCAACCTTATCCAGGTCGCTTCATCCGCGTTGAATAGGGTTGCTCGCGACCCGAGCGTCTCGACTGCTCCTGCTCTCAAGCCCGTAATCGCCAGCGCCATGACCGCTCTGCAGCGGGCTGGTGCGCTCGTCCGGGAGACGGTAGGCGGTGCCGCGGCGAATTACCGCGATCTCGAGCATGCAAGCGTAAGCGCCTGCCTGGCCGAGGTCGAAAACCTTCTTCGAAGTGCATGGGATACCAGCTTTCGTCTCGATGTTCGCGCCGGAACCGATCTCGCCACAGCGAAATGCGATCCCCTCGGTTTGCAGAACGCGGTTTTGAATCTCGTATTCAACGCGCGCGACGCGATGCCGAGCGGCGGTCTAATTTCGATAAGCGCCGCTACGATCGTCCACGGCTGCGCCACCATCGTCGAGTTCCGGGTCGAAGACTGCGGTATCGGAATGACGCGGGAGACCGTGCTCCGGGCGTTCGATCCCTTTTTCACGACCAAGGGCAAGGGCCTGGGCGGCATCGGCTTGCCGATGGTGAAGCATTTTGCCGAGCGGTACGGCGGAAGCGTCGACATCGAGAGCGTCTTCGGGGCGGGTACGACGGTGATATTGCGGGTGCCCGCGATGCAGGCTCGGCAGGACTTGCGGCAAACCGAGAGGAGAGTTCGGTGACCCGCATCCTCATGCCATGGGTATGTCTCTCGTCGGGGCAGGGAGGCCCAGCCATTCTCGCCAGGGCACAGGCGGAATTGTTCCCCGTGGAAGATTGGCGTAAATCGAAATGAGCGACGAATACAATTTGCACAGGTTCATCCGTGCACAGAACCGGGTGTACGGCGATGCGATCCGTATTCTACGTCGGGGAATGATGTGCACTCCATTCATGGAATTCATATTTCCGAGGCTGGCATCCTATCGAAGCGACGCGGCGCCTGAGCCTTACGCCATCACGTCCCTCGAGGAAGCCAGCGCCTACCTCTCATCTCCGCTGCTGGAAAGTCGCTATCGGGAATGTGTTGGCACATTGCAGCGGCTCTCGAACAAAAGCGCTTACGCCGTCTTCGGCGATATAGATGCGCGGAAACTGCACGCCTCGCTGACGCTGTTTTCCGAAGCAAGCAATGACGAGTCCCTGCTCAATACGATGTTCGACGTCTGGTTCGATGGTTTACTCGACGAGAAGACCGTGAATGAACTTAACGCCATGTCGCGATAGTTCAACTTGCGCAACCACATGCCTGTCGAAGAGGAATGGCGGCAGGCGATGTGACCGCAAGCTGACGGGCGTGCTGAGTTCGCGCCGATCTGCCTTTGCCCGCTCGATCCGCTCGGCCGAGGAGGCTATTTGGCGCTTTTCTCCAGGATGGCTTCGGTTATCGAGTTCGGCAGCCGGCGTGGCGTCTCGATCAAGCCAAGCAGCGGCATGACGACGAGAAAGAAGGCGAAATAGTAGACGGCGGAGACCTGCATCAGCGGGATGTAGATGCCCTCGGCGGGCTTCGAGCCCAGCCAGCCAAGGAAGATCGCGTTGGCGGCAAACAGCCAGAAGAACCGCCTGTACCAGGGACGGTAGACCGCCGAGCGAACCTTCGATGTATCGAGCCAGGGCACGAGGAACAGCACGGCGATAGCGCCGAACATGGCGAGCACGCCACCCAGCTTCGAGTCTATCGGCCCGATGTTGAACGTTACGGCGCGCAGGATGGCGTAGAACGGCAGGAAGTACCATTCGGGCACGATATGAGCCGGCGTCTTCAGCGGGTCGGCCATGGTGTAGTTGTCGAGATGCCCGAGATAGTTCGGCATGTAGAAGACGAAATACGTAAAGACGATCAGGAACACCACTGCCCCGAGCGCGTCTTTCATCGTGGCGTGGGGTGTGAAGTCCACGACATCAGTTTGCGACTTCACGTCGATGCCTGCGGGATTGTTCTGGCCGACGACGTGAAGCGCCCAGATGTGCAAAATCACGACGCCCGCCAGCATGAACGGCAGCAGGTAGTGCAGCGCAAAGAAGCGGTTGAGCGTTGGATTGTCGACGGCAAAACCGCCGAGCAGCAATTGCTGGACCCAGTCGCCGATCAGCGGGATGGCGCTGAAGAAGCCGGTGATGACGGTGGCGCCCCAGAACGACATCTGGCCCCAGGGCAGCACATAGCCGATGAAGGCGGTTGCCATCATCAACACAAGGTTGGTGCAGCCGAGTATCCAGAGCAGCTCTCGCGGCGCCTTGTAGGAGCCGTAATAGAGGCCGCGGGAGATATGGACGTAGACCGCGATGAAGAAGAACGACGCGCCGTTCGAATGCAGGTAGCGCAACAGCCAGCCGGAATTCACGTCACGCATGATCTTCTCGACCGAATTGAAAGCCAGTGTCGTGTCGGCCGCATAGTGCATCGCCAGCACGACGCCGGTCACGATCTGCGCCGCCAGCATCATCGAGAGGATGCCGCCAAACGAATAGGCGTAGTTCAGGTTGCGCGGGACGGGATAGACGATGAACTGATCATGCACCATGCGCGGCAGCGGCAGGCGGGCGTCGAGCCAGCGTCCGATCCTGGTCTTGGGTAGATAGGCTGAATGTCCACCACTCATTGCGTCGCCCTGGTTATCGAATTCTCGGTACCGAAATCGGCCGCTCTGCTTAGCCGGCTGCCGTCATCACGGATGAGCGGGTTCACTGGCGTTTGCGAACCTTGGCGGCACTCCTATCCCGTAGCGCGCGCAGGTTCGCCGAACCGTCGCGCGAGCAAACCCGTCAACGCCGCTGCCGCGACTTGCCGGCGGCGGCGCCGTGTCGTCACACCACAGTCCCGGGAGAATCCGCAGCGCCTTCGACAGGTCGAATCCCGGCGTCATTCCGGTTACGGCAGTGCCGACAATGCCAGCCTTCCGCAGCGCGGGCCATTGTGCCGAGGACGCGTGCGTCCGATACGTTGGTCTATGGTTTCCTGCGTGAAGGAGTTGGGCGGGTTGCCGCGGACATCATGTATCTTGGCCGACGGTGAGTGACGCCGTAATTGGTTGATGCGCCATGTGCAGAGCGGCTGTCTTCCGGCTTTTCTGCGGAGGCGCGTGGCGCCCCCTTGCCCGCGCAATGCATGGATTTCCATGAGGTGCGCTGGCGCATGGCGGAATCTAGAGTGGGAGGGGACTGCGTTCGCCAGCCCAAATCTCGGGTGGGATTTTAGCCAGCCAGATGTTCAGAAGTAGTGCTATACGAAGCGCCGACGGTCCCGAGCTGGAGCAGCCGATGATGTACGTCTGGTCGCACCGCCCACAATTCTTGCACCTGGGACTTTTTATTGCCGCCTACGTCCTGGGCTGCGGATTTGCCCAGTCGCTCGCAATCGTACCTGGAACAGGCATTTCCATCTGGCCGCCGAGCGGGCTTTTCATCGCTACTCTTGTCTTCACCTCCAGGCATAGCTGGCCATGGTGGGTGTTGGCTGGCTGTTTGTCTGAGCTGTCCAGCAATCTCTTGTGGTTCCACAGTCCGGTGCCTGCGGCTTTCCTGATTTATACCGGCAACGCTCTTGAAGCCGTGGCCGGCGCGTGGCTCGTGAACCGGACCTTAAGGCGACCGGTTCGGCTGGAAACCTTGCAGGAAGTTCTCGCATTCGTCGCGCTGGGCGCCGGAGTTGCGCCAGTCATAAGCGCGACGGTTGGGAGCGCGACGCTTGCGTGGTTTGGTATGCAGTCGCAAACCTTCGTGGCGGCCTGGCCTCTCTGGTGGATCGGAGACGCCACCGGGGTCCTAATCGTGGCGCCACTGGCGCTGGTCGTGTTCCAGAACTGGCGTGGCAAGGCCCAGCTATCGGCCGCGCGGTGGATCGAAGCTTGCGTCCTGGGAGTGGTCTTTCTAGGTGTCGCCGCCCTTTCCTTGAGCGGTTACCTGCCCTTCGCTTACATCATCATGCCGCCTCTTCTGTGGGCGGCGGTGCGCTTTGAGTTCAAAGGGGCCGCCGTCACCTTGACCCTCCTCGCGCTGATTACGGCGGTGTTCACAATATCCGGTACCAGCCAATTTGCCGGTGATGTCGAGTCCCTGAAGCATAATCAGATCATGCTGCAGCTTTTTCTGGCCGTCTCGGCATTTTCGGCGCTCATCGTGGCCGCCATATCCCGGCAGCATCAGCTATCGTTGCTCACATTGCGTCAAAGCGTGGAGGCATTACGCGGCCGCGAACGGGAGCTCTCGCAACTCGTCGACATGGTCCCGAGCCATGTCTGGCGTCTGACGCCGGACGGCGAGCCGACTTTCTTCAACAAGCGCATGATGGATTATCTCGGTTTCGACGTGGCGGGCACAGACAGGCAAGGCATGAGCCGACTGGAGGCGGTCATAGAGACCGTCCATCCGGACGACGTAGCGGAGTTTAGGAACGCCCTATACCGCTGCCTCGTCACCGGTGAGCGGTTTTCCATGAGGCATCGCCTGCGCCGCGCCGACGGCGTCTATCGCTGGATGTCGAGCCGGGCGGAGCCCATGCGGGATGAGGGCGCACGCATCGTCCAGTGGTACGGCCTCTGCCACGACATAGACGATCAGATGCAGGCCGAAGAGGCGCTGCGGCGGAGCGAGCGGCAGCTTCAGGAAATGATCGACGCCGTGCCGGTCCGCGTCTGGAGCGCAACCCCTGCGGGTGGGCCAATCTACTTCAACAAGCGATATCAGGACCATTTTCGCTCCGTCATCCCGAACTTCGAAGAGCTCGAGGAGCCGAGCATCGAAGAATTGCTGCAAGAGCTGATTCATCCCGAAGATGCTCTCGAGGTGCAGCGAACATTACGGAATTCTTTCGAAACCGGCGGCGGCTCCGCGATGCGGTTTCGTTGGCTCGAGAAGGATGGCGCTTATCGCTGGGCGGAGTGCAGGGCGGAGCCCCGGCGTGACCAAGATGGATCGATTGTGCAATGGTACGGGGTCTCTCTCGACATCGATGATGAGGTGCGCGCGCAGGAGGCATTGCGCTACAGGGAGCGTGAGCTCTCGCAACTCGTGGACATGGTCCCGGTCCAGATCAGGCGTCTGACGCCCGAAGGCGAGCCGACCTTCTTCAATAAGCGCTTGCTCGACTTTTTTGGTCTGGACGACGTAGCGGGTTTGGACAAGCCGGGCATGAGCCGGCTGGCTGCTGTCATAGGGAGCCTCGTCCATCCCGATGATGCAGCCAACCTGCTGGAGACCGCCCGCCACTCCTTCGCCAGCGGCGAGCCCTTCTCCTTGAAGTATCGTATGCGTCGTGCGGACGGCGCGTATCGCTGGGTTGATAGCCGCGGGGAACCGCTGCGAGATCAAGGCGAAGCGATTATTCAATGGTACGTAATTTCCATCGACATCGACGATGAAATGCGTGCGCAGGAAACGTTGCGTGGTCGGGAGCGAGAACTCTCGCAACTCGTGGATATGGTTCCGAGCCTGCTCTGGCGGTTGAGCCCGGAGGGCGAGCCGGCCTTCTTCAACAAGCGCCTGATAAAATTTCTCGGCCGGGACATAGCCGATGCAGACAAGCCGGGCATGAGCCGGCTGTCAGCCTTCATGGAGACCGCCATCCATCCCGATGATGCGGACAGCCTCAGGGAAGCGCTCAACCATTCCTTAGCCACTGGCGAGCGCTTCTCCAGGAAATATCGCCTGCGGCGTGGTGATGGCGTCTACCGCTGGGTGGAAGGCAGCGCGGAGCCACTGCGGGATGAGAGCGCACGCATCGTCCAGTGGTACGGCCTCTCGCACGACGTCGACGATCAGCTGCAGGTCGAACAGGCGCTGCGACGCAGCGAGCGGCAGCTTCAGCAGCTCATAGACACAGTGCCAATGCAGATCTGGTGCGTAACGCCAGGTGGCGAGCCAGCATACATCAACAAAACCATGGTGGATTATATCGGTCTGAAACTGGAAGATTTTGACGCGCAGGCAGGATTGCCGAGCGCCATTGAAACCATCGTCCATCCGGATGACAGGGCCCTTTTGCTGGGAGCCCTAACTCATTCCTTCAGCACGGGTGAACCGTTCGAGCTGAAGTTTCGCAACCGTCGATGGGATGGTTCATATCGCTGGACAGAGGGACGCGCGGATCCGCTTCACGATGAGAATGGTCGCATAATCCGATGGTACGGTGCCAACGTCGACATCCACGATTTTGTGACTTCGCAGGAAGCTCTGCGAGAAAGGGAACGCTCGCTCTGGCAGCTTGTCGAAACGCTACCGGTAATGATCGATTGCGCCGGGCCGGATGGAGAGCCGATGTATCGCAGCCAGCAGCTCCGCGAATTCCTTGGGTACAGCCTTGAAGAATTGGACAGTGCGGGAAAGTCCCGGTTGGCTGGCACACTCGACGCCGGCGTTCATCCCGACGACCTCGCGGGGGTCAAGGAGCAGTACGCCCGTTCGTTGTCCACCGGCGAGCCGTATGCGCGGAAGCACCGTCTGCGGCGCTTCGATGGCGAATATCTCTGGGTCGACACGCGCGCCGCGCCGATGCGAAACGCCGAGGGCGCCATTGTGCAGTGGAATGTCATCTGCCTGGATATTGACGGCGAGGTTCGGACGCAGGAAGAGCTGCGTCTGGCGCAAGAGCGTCTTGCACGGGCGAGCCAGGCGGCAAGCCTTGCTGAGCTTTCGGCTTCCATCGCGCATGAGGTGAACCAGCCACTGGCGGCGATCGTGGCCAACTCACATGCCTGCTACCGCTGGCTGGCCGCCGAGCCTCCGAACCTCGTTCGCGCGAAGACCACGGCCGAGCGCATTATCCGCGACGCCAACTCCGCGGCAGATGTTGTCAGCCGCATCCGCGCTCTGTTCAGACCGGCCCTTGAAATGAGGACCAGCACGCCGATCGCCAGCGTCATTGCCGAAGCGCGTGACCTGATGGCCGAGGAAGCTACGCGGCGCCGTGTCCGTATGGACATCGATGTCGAGAGCGAGCTTCCGCTTGTCGCGCTCGATCGTGTCCAGATCCAACAGGTTTTGGTCAATCTCATCCGCAACGGCATGGAGGCGATGGACTCTACCGCGGGCGACAGGATTCTTGGGGTGCGCGTGCGCCGAATGGGAGAGGTTGTCCAGACGGAGATCAGCGATCGCGGCTTGGGCGTCGAGTTTCCAGACAGAATATTCGAGCCATTTCTCACGACAAAAGAGCAGGGCATGGGCATGGGGTTGGCGATCTGCCGGTCGATCATCGAGTCTCACGGCGGGCGATTATGGATGGAGAAAAACGAACCGCATGGAGCGACGTTCATCTTCACATTGCCCGTCGAAGCGAAAGCGGCGTCATGACGATGGAAGATCACATTGTCTCCATCGTGCATTCCGGTTCCCGATAGCTGCAACATCTCCGATGCATGGATTTCCATAAGATGCGGGGCCGGCGTGATGGCACTAGGCTGCGTGCGAGTTCGCCGCCAGGTTCAGATGTTGAGAACAAGTCCCCAGGCTTTCTTTGTCCGGCAGGAGAAGCCGATCGTGACGGCAGTGCTTCCCCAACAACGCCTGGCCCTTGCGATCGGAGTATCCGTCATCGGCATGGGCGCTTCCTGGCTGGCCGCGACGCCATTTGGCCTGTTGGCCCCGGTTGCCGCACTCAACCTCTATGCACGTGGTCGCACGGTTCAGCTCCTCTATCCGATATTGGGGACTGCGCTCGCCGGCTTGGTGTGGGCCGCCTGGTTCGACATTGGCGGTATGCGCGATCTCGCATTGCTATGGGCAGCGTTCTTTGCCGTGGCACTTTGCGTTGCGGCGGTCGTTGCCACACGTCTCCCGGCGTCACCCGATGCCGACGCGGGTTGGGCAGCGCAGGTTGTCGAGAGGGTAGTCGGCAATGCATGGGCAACCGATGCCGCCGGCAGGTTCATCTACGTGACGCCGACCGCGCTGACCTTTGCTGGGATGAGGCTGGACAATCTGAATTCTCCGTCGGAAGAAGGTGAATTCTGCTGGAAGCGCGTCATTCATCCAGACGATTATGACGACGCCGTCGCCGCATGGCGCCGCTGCCTGCAAACAGGTGAGCATTACAATGTCGAACACCGCATGTTACGCGCGAGCGGTGCTTACGGTTGGGGTCGAATCTCGGGGCAGCCACTGCGTGACAGCCAGGGTCATGTGCTTGCATGGTACGGTACAATCATTGACGGCGATGTTCCGCTCGTCAGCGATCGATTTGCGGACGCCGACAGTGCCGCGCTCAAGGAAAAAGCCGCGTCGGACGCACCGCATTCGCTGAGCCTTATTCATCCGAATGACCGGACTGCGACGGCTCATGCGGCCGCTCGCGCCTTCTGGACGGGCGTCCCCCAGGTCACGAAACATCGGCAACGCCAGGCCGACGGCTACTATCGTTGGACCGAGACCCGATCGGAGCCGGGGTACAGTGTAAGTGTCGACATCGACGATCTGGTGACGGACAGGGAGCCGCTGACTACGACAGGATCAGACCCGTTAGGTGAAAACGAAGCCGAGCCAATCCGGTCGGCGAAGGTCGTCGAGAGCATATTCGGCAACGGATGGGCATTCGATGCGGCTGGCCGATGGATCTACCTGCATCCGTTTGCCCAGAACTCGCTCGGGGTGACGCCGAAGGATTTGAATGCTTCCTTGAAGGAGGGTCATACCGCCTGGAAACGGCTGCTTCATCCGGACGACTATGATCAGGTCGCAGCCGCATGGCGCCACTGTCTGAAGACCGGCGATCACTTCAATGTCGAGTTTCGCTTTAGGCGCGCGACGGGCGTCTATGTCTGGGCTCGAACCGCCGCACGCCCAACGCGCGACAGCCAGGGTCAAATCACAGGATGGTTTGGCATCGCGCTTGACAACGACGTTTATAAGAAAACCGTGGCGGCGTTGCGCGGTCGGGAACGTGAGCTCTCCCAACTGGTGGACATGGTCCCGGTCCAGATAAGGCGTCTGACGCCTGAAGGCGAGCCAACCTTCTTCAACAAGCGCTTGCTTGACTTCTTCGGGTTGAACGACCTGGCGCAACTGGATAAGCCGGATATGAGCCGGCTGGCGGCAGTCGTACAGTCTCTCATTCATCCCGAAGATGCAACCCGCCTGCTGGAGGCAGTCCGCCACTCCCTCGTTACCGGCGAGCCCTACTCCTTGAAGTATCGTATGCGTCGCGCGGACGGCGCGTATCGCTGGGTTGATGGCCGCGCCGAGCCGGTGCGGGACCAAGGCGGAGCGATTGTACAATGGTTCGTAATTTCCATCGACATCGACGATGAGATGCGTGCGCAGGAAGCGCTGCGCGAGAGGGAGCGTTTTCTCTGGCAGCTGGTTGAAACGCTGCCGGTGATGATCGATTGCGCCGCGCCGGATGGCGAGCCGATGTATCGCAGCCAGCATCTCCGCGAATTCCTCGGATACAACCTTGAAGAATTGGATGGTGCGGGAAAGTCCCGGTTGGCCGGCACACTCGACGCCGGCGTTCATCCTGACGACCTCGCGGCAGTCAAGGAGCAGTACGCCCATTCGTTGTCCACCGGCGAGCCATACTCGGGGAGGCACCGTCTGCGGCGCTTCGATGGGGAATATCTCTGGGTCGACATGCGCGCGGCGCCGATGCGGAATGCCGAGGGCGCCATTGTGCGGTGGAATGTCGTCTGCCTGGACATTGACGGCGAGGTTCGGGCGCAGGAGGAACTGCGTCTGGCGCGAGAAAGACTTGCACGGGCGAGCCAGGCGGCAAGCCTTGCGGAGCTCTCGGCATCCATCGCGCATGAGGTGAACCAGCCACTGGCGGCGATCGTGGCCAACTCACACGCCTGCTATCGCTGGCTGGCCGCCGAGCCTCCGAACCTCGAGCGTGCCGAGATCGCGGCCGAGCGCATCATTCGTGACGCAAACTCCGCCGCCGATGTCGTGAGCCGCATCCGCGCTCTGTTCAAGCAATCCATGGACAGCAGGATTTCTACGGCGCTCGGCGGCCTCATTGCGGAGGCGCACAACCTCATGGCCGAGGAAGCGGCACGGCGGCGTGTCCGCATGGACATCAACGTCGACACCGAGCTTCCACTTGTCGCGCTGGATCGTGTCCAGATCCAGCAAGTTCTGGTCAATCTCATCGGCAACGGCATGGATGCAATGGACTCTACTGCAGGTGACAGGATTCTTGGGGTGCGTGTGCGCCGAATGGGAGATGTGGTCCAGACGGAGATCAGCGATCGCGGTCTGGGCGTCGAGTTTCCGGACAGGATATTCGAGCCGTTCTTCACGACGAAAGAGCAGGGCATGGGGATGGGTTTGGCGATCTGCCGGTCGATCATAGAGTCTCACGGGGGGCGATTGTGGATGGAGAGGAACGAGCCGCATGGAGCGACGTTCATCTTCACGTTGCCTATAAAGGCGCCATGACGATGGAAGATCATATCGTCTTCATCGTGGATGACGATGAACGTATCCGGGAGGCGCTCGGCGAGCTGCTGGCCTCGCACGGTTTGCGCGCCATCGCGTTTGGATCGGCCGGCGACTATGTCGGCGCCAACAAGCCGGACGCCCCGTCGTGCCTCATCCTCGATGTCGAATTGCCGGATATTAACGGCCTCGATCTGCAGAGGCAGATCGCGGAGGGCGATCATCCGCCGATCGTTTTCATAACCGGACATGGCGACATTCCATCCTCGGTGCGTGCGATCAAGCACGGCGCCGTGGATTTTCTTACCAAGCCTTTCAGTGATGCGGATCTTATGGCCGCAATCCACGCGGCGATCGCCCAGGATCGGCAAAAGCGAGCAGACCGCGCCGAACTTGGTGTGTTGCGGCAACGCTATCTTGACCTGACGCCGCGCGAGCGTGAGGTGCTGCCACTGGTGGTGAGCGGTCTTCTCAACAAGCAGGCCGCCGCCGAACTCGGGATCAGCGAGGTCACATTACAAATCCATAGAAGGAATGTGATGCAGAAGATGGCGGCGGCATCGCTCGCCGACCTCGTGCGTATCGCGGAGCGACTGGAGATACCGATCACTCACTCGCGCCGAGCGGGAGGGAGCTGAGCCGTGACCAAGCGAAGACCTGTCGTGGCGGTTGTAGATGACGATCCAAGGCTGCTTGAGTCGCTCGAGGACCTTCTGGAGTCGGCGGGCTATGTGGCCCGCAGCTTCCCGTCGGCGGGATCGCTGCTCATCGACGGGCTGTTGGGCGTGGACGTGCTCATCACCGACATTGGGATGCCTGGCACGGACGGCTTTGAGCTTCGTGATCTGGTGAAGAAGGCGCGTCCGGGACTGCCGGTGTTCCTGATCACCGGCCGTCACGAGATAGCGGATCAGTACCGCGCCAAGGGCATTAGCGGGTTTTTCCGGAAGCCTTTTGACGGCCAGGTTCTGCTTGCTGCCGTCACCGAAGCTTTACGCAACCAAGAAACCGAGGACAAACATGAGAGTTGACCAGCCGCTCTTGCGGAAATCGGCGCCGTTGGCAAAGCAACGAAAGAGTGAAGCGGAGCAGCCGCTCGTCATCATTGTCGATGACGATCCGTCTGTTCGAGAGGCGCTGTTCGAATTGATCCTGTCGGCGGGTTTCCTGCCGGTCTGCTTCACCTCGACCCGCGAACTGCTCGACGCCGGCATACTGGACAGCCCCGGCTGCCTGATCCTCGACGTGCGCATGCCGGGGACGAGCGGTCTCGATCTGCAACATCATCTTGCGAAAAACGGAAACCCAAAGCCCATCATCTTCCTGACCGGGCATGGCGACATTCCGATGACTGTCCAGGCGATGAAGGCCGGCGCCGTGGACTTTCTCACCAAGCCGGTGCGGGATCAAACGCTGCTAGACGCTGTGATAACGGGCATTGCGATGGATGCCGAGCGGCGGGCGCAGGCGGTCGTCGTCAAGCGCAACATCGAGCGCGTCGAGACGCTGACGCCACGCGAGCGCGAGGTTCTCTGCGAAGTGGCGCGCGGACGCCTCAACAAGCAGATTGCCTTCGACCTCGGCATCAGTGAAGTGACGGTCAAGCTGCATCGCGGCAATGTCATGCGCAAGATGGAGGCCGCTTCCATCGGCGAGCTGATCCGGGCATGGGAGACACTGCCCGCGCCGATGCGTGAGGCCGGCGCGACCTAGACGCTAGCATAGGCCGCTCCATGCCTCCCGTCCAATAGGATTGTCCAGCGCCGCAGACCATTCTTCGTCAAGAGGTTCTAGCCGTCGCCGTATTTTCAGCGGAGTCTGCACTGCGCCGGTTCGCGACCTTCGCAGGGTCCAGCACAAATCTCAGAGGGTAGGTTAGCCGGCAACGTGAACCGGGCGTGAGATAACGACCCTGCCGACCCAAGATCTGCCTCGCCGAGAAATTTGAACGAGGTGGTCTCGCAATACCCATGCCGCCAATGCCCCGGCCGGCTCTAGCAGGCCGAGCTCAATGTCAATTCGCGAAGCCCCTTTTCGGCTTCGTCCCAACAAAGGAGTAAGGACCATGGAAGACAATGCCAAATCCCGCATGAGTGCCGACCTGCACACCCGGTCAGGCCTTTCCAACGAAGCGGTGCACGACATTTCGGCTGCAGCGACGGTTCTGCTGGCCGATCTATTCGTCCTCTATCTGAAGACCAAGAACTTCCACTGGCACATGTCGGGACCGCATTTCCGCGACTATCACTTATTGCTCGATGATCAGGCAGACGAGATTCTGGCCGTGACCGATCCACTGGCTGAACGGGTACGCAAACTCGGCGGCACTACCATTCGCTCGATCGGCGACATTTCCCGCCGCCAACGACTGGTGGACAACGATGCCGATTTCGTCCAATCGCACGAGGCGCTGGCGGAATTGCGCGAGGACAATGGCACGCTGGCCGCCCGAATGCGCGTCCTGCATGGCATTTGCGACGAACACGGCGACGTGGCCACAGCGAGCCTCCTGGAAAATTGGATCGACG
Source organism: Mesorhizobium sp. B3-2-1 (assembly GCF_006439515.1). Taxonomy (NCBI): domain Bacteria; kingdom Pseudomonadati; phylum Pseudomonadota; class Alphaproteobacteria; order Hyphomicrobiales; family Phyllobacteriaceae; genus Mesorhizobium; species Mesorhizobium sp. B3-2-1. The sequence continues at coordinate 46,107 of NZ_VFTI01000040.1, forward strand.
AGTCCGAGCAGCGGTTCTGGTTCCTGTTTGAGACCCTTCGCAGATCGAACTGATATTCGTCGGTTGTGACGGGGCGGGGCCTGTGTCTCTGGTGCCCGCCCCGGAACGTGCACATGTCTGCCCGACGAGTCGAAGCACTCTAATCGCCAGGCCTTCTCCTCAGCCACGACCCATGCCTCGGCGTGCCTATCCTGCACCTTGGCATCGTATCGCAGATCCTTCCGTAGAATAGGTTAGCGGCCCGGATCGGTGCATCCTCCTTGCAAGCCATCACGACCGTCGAGTTTCGACCGCTCCTTCGCCCGTCCCTCCCCGAACTGCGATCGCGCAGGTCGATCGATGGTCGTGATGGTGAGCCGAATGTTCAAAGCCACACACCAAGGACGGTGCGATGAACCAGGATGGATTTTTCTCCGTTGGCGCATCCCGCCGCGATGTTTTGTTGGCCGGCTTGAGCGTAGTTGCCGCCGCCGGATTGCCGCTCGCTGCTTCGGCCGCGAACCGAGTGCAAAACCTTCCCACCTCTAAATCAAGCAAAGGATCCAAGACGATGAGCACAATCACGACCAAGGACGGCACGGAAATTTACTACAAGGACTGGGGTAAGGGTCCGGCTGTAACCTTCTCGCATGGCTGGCCGCTGAATTCCGATGCATGGGACGGCCAGATGCTCTTCCTGGCGCGGAACGGCTTCCGCGTGGTGGCGCACGACCGCCGCGGCCATGGCCGGTCCAGCCAAGCCTCCTCTGGCAATGACATGAACGGCTATGCCGACGATCTGGCGGCAGTGATCGAGGCGCTGGATCTTCACGACGCGACGCTGGTCGGCCATTCCACCGGAGGAGGTGAGGTCGCTCGATACGTCGGGCGGCACGGAACGAAGCGGGTTGCCAAAGCCGTTCTTATCGCGGCGGTTCCGCCGATCATGCTGAAGACGTCAGCCAATCCGGAAGGCCTGCCCCAGGAAGTGTTTGACGGTATGCGGAGCGCCCTCGTCGGGGATCGCTCGCAATTCTACCGCGATCTGGCGCCCATGTTTTATGGCGCAAACAGGCCGGGCGCCAAGGTTTCGCAAGGGACGCTCGATCAGTTCTGGCTGTGGAGCATGCAGGCCGGTCTTCTGAACGCTTACGAATGCATCAAGGCTTTCTCCGAGACCGACTTCACCGAAGATCTCAAGAAGTTCGACGTGCCGACTCTGATCCTGCACGGCGAGGACGACCAGATCGTTCCCGTCAAGGACTCGGCAGTCAAGTCGGCGCGGCTGATCAAGGGTGCCAAGAATATCTACTACCCCGGGGCGCCGCACGGCATCACAGCCACGCTCCAGGACCAAGTCAACGCTCACCTGCTCGCCTTCATCCGGGGATGATGCCGGCTGGCCGCGCGTCATCCGCAATTCCTCGGAGCTCCCGATGACCATCTCTGGCAATCTTTCGCGCGCGTTGAACCTTATCTCAGGCGGCCCAAGAGGCCAAACGTTGTGCGCTCGCATAGCCGAGCGGTGGCCCGAATGCTGGTTCTGCCGGCTTATGTCTCGGACGGTGGAACGGAACCACTGCGCCATCGAACTCCAGCGCTGGCGCCGGCACGGGACTCCCACTGAGGTACAAATGATGCACGGACGGCCACTCGGACCACAGCCGCCAAGGCATGAAACCTCTTGCGGACAGGCGGGCTGTGCTTACGCGCAGCTCGCCCGCGACTTGGCGAACTGGTCACTATTTGAGGGAGGGACAACGCCGGAGGTTCTGGAGACCTCTGCCCATTCTTCGGCCGCCGCGGAGACGGTCGCAGGCGACAGGCACCACGTCTCGTCGTCGGCCGTCGCCGGCGAGCGCCTGCAAGGCCAAAGCGTTCTGGAAGACGAGCCTGCCGAGCGCCGGGAATCTGTCGATCATAGATAGTTGTTTTGCCAACGACATCTCGGCCATCTTGGAACCGACCGCTGGCCGCCATCGTCACCGATGGTAGAACAGGCCTCCAGCAGCAATCGCGTGATGATCCCGAAAAAATCGGCAGGTCACGATGTCGATCGAGCGCGATCGAAATCGTGACCTGCGTCTCCTGCGACAAGGCAGCTGACCGCAGCCCGGATAGGAAATCCGGATTCACAAATCCAGGACGTATCGCTGGTGCGGCGGAAGAGGGACCGAGGTCACGCCTCGCCCCTTCAATTTTCCGATTGTCGGGCGTCAGTGGCCCCAAATGCCCTGGCCGGGTTCGCGGGTGGGAGCCGCCGGCTTGAGCACGGTTTGCGGCATGCCGGCACCATTGCCAGTCTTCTTGGTCGAGAAGACATGCATGTAGTCAGTGGCAGTTGCAGGCTGCTGATCTCCGCTCGGTTCATAGTGGTCGCTTCCGGCAGATGCCACTCCTGCTGAAACAACAAGAGCAGTGCAAGTAAGGGTGATGATTTTCATTGGGTGACTCCTGTCTTGAGTTCTTTGATAATTAGTACTCCAGCACGATAAACGCCGCGCATTTGCTAATCGACCAGACGAGATGACTGTCTAGGCAGCACAAATGGATCGGGATGTGTAGGCAAAAGTTTAGGGGATGACGTTGTTTGCAAGAGCAGGATTTTCGGCCGCGCCGGACTTGCTCGTTCGGACCAGCGTGCCGACCAAGACGTGCCTAAAACGCTATGTCGGGGGCGCGCCGACTGCATCATAGCCGTTTGCGGGAGATCACCGATGCTCTCAACGGGTCCGGCATAGACCTTCGCATGGCGAAACCGACGCTTCCGTTCGATGGCCGCGCGGGCCGATGCGGTGCAACTTCCTCCACCGACGCCAGTGGGTCGATGGAGGCGCGTGCCAACCCATGGGACCAGCGGCGGAGGTGGCCGATACGGCCGTGGATAAGGCGATCAGCAGGAGACAAACATGAGCTTGGACAACACCTCACACCCCGGTAGACCGGGGTCCGACGAGTTGGTTCCGTCGCGTTACGCGCTGCGGGTCGGCGAGATTGAAGTAATGGTGGTCAGCGATGGAGTACTACCGATACCAGCCCCGGTTATGGCATACAATGTCGACCCGGCCGTCCGGGCGGCCTGGCTGGAGGACATGTTCCTGCCGCCGGAAATGCTCGAGTGGCCGCTGAACGTGATCGTGGTGCGTAGCGGCGGCCGGACCATACTCGTCGATGCCGGGCTGGGGATGGACCCGGACTTGCACTTGCCGCAGGCCGGGCGGTTGGGCCAGCGGCTGGAGGGCGCCGGCATCGATCTCGCATCCGTGACCGACGTGGTGCTTACCCACATGCACATGGACCACATTGGCGGGCTGCTCGTCGACGGGGTGAAGGACCAGCTGCGTCCGGATCTGCGGATCCACGTGGCAGCCGCCGAGCTCAAGTTCTGGGAGTCGCCCGATTTCTCTCGGGTCTCAATGCCGCAAGGATTCCCGGACGCACTTCGGCGGACGGCCAAGCGGTTCGTGAACGAGTACCATAACCAGTTGCGGCCGTTCGAAGATGAATACGAGGTCGCGCCGGGGGTGGTCGTTCGTCGCACCGGCGGCCACACCCCCGGACACAGCGTGGTCCGCCTCGCGTCAGGCGGCGACCGGCTGACGTTCGCGGGCGATGCTGTGTTCCAGGTCGGGTTCGACCGCCCCGACTGGCACAACGGCTTCGAACATGATCCCGAAGAGGCGGCCCGCGTCCGCATCAGCCTCTTGCGGGAGTTGGCGGCGACCCGCGAGCCCCTGGTGGCCACTCACCTGTCGTTCCCATCCGTCTGCCACGTCGCGGTCGACGGCGACGCCTTTCGTTGCGTACCGGCCGTCTGGGATTACTGACCGCCTGTCGGGTTAATGCACGTCGCGCAAAAGTGACCCCGGTTTCGCAGACATACATCGAACAAAAACTTAGAGCGCGTCGCGTGAATCCGTTCGACGCGACGCGCTCCAAAACCGCCGCTCCGATGTCGTCGAGGATCATGGCGACGGCCCGCTTGAAGTGTGAACTCTCTTCGCCAGAGACCTTCGGCGCCAGGCTATGAAGAATTACAGCGGAAATCCGCTGGCCAGCGGCCGCGATTCCTGTTCCGGCTTCTGCCGGCCTTCCACACCAGCGATAAATACCTCATTGCGAAGCACGGGAAATCGGGCCTCGTCCCGCGGGTCCCGTCCCCTGATGGCCTACCCTGTACCTTGGCATCGGATGACAGACCCTTCCGTAGAATAGCCGCGCGGGTCGGGTCGTCGCATTTTCCTCCTCACTGGTCACGACAGGCCATAAAGGAGAAAAGCAAATGCCAAATATCACTGGAATCCTGGCGCTCACCGCGGCGCTTGCCGTATCGAGCAGCGCGATGGCCCAGACCGCGGGTTCTCAGTCCAAGCCGACGATCGTGCTGGTGCATGGCGCCTTCGCCGAGTCGTCAAGCTGGGATGCAGTCATCTCAAAACTCAGCGCCGACGGTTATACAGCGATAGCCGCAGCCAATCCGCTCCGCAGCGTCGCGAGCGATGCGGCGGCGGTCTCAGCCATCGTCCGGTCGGTCTCCGGGCCGGTCGTGCTGGTGGGCCATTCCTATGGCGGGCCTGTCATCACCGAGGCGGCCAATGGCAATGCCAATGTGAAGGCCTTGGTCTATGTGGCGGGATTCGCGCCGGATACCGGCGAATCGAGCCTCACGCTTTCCAGCAAGTTTCCCGGCAGCACCTTGGGGAGCGCAATTGTCCCAGTCGCATTGCCCGACGGCGGACAGGATCTCTTCATTCAGCCGGCCAAGTTCCGCGCCCAGTTCGCCGCCGACGTCCCGGAAGAGCAGACTTTGCTCATGGCGGCCACTCAACGCCCCGTTACGCAGGCAGCTCTGGCTGAGGTTTCGGGCGTCGCTTCGTGGAAGGTTCTGCCGTCCTACATGATCTATGGCTCGGATGACCGTAATATCCCGCCAGCCGTCATGAGCTTCATGGCGAAGCGCGCGCACGCCGTAAAGACCGTCGTCATCGAGGGTGCATCCCACGCTGTGATGGTCTCGCATCCCGGCGAGGTCACCTCGCTGATCGAGGATGCGGCATCGGCACAGTGAGCAGCTGGCCGGAACGCCATCCGTTCTATCGAACAGGCAAAACTAGGAGCATAGACATGAAAATCGTCGTCATCGGCGGAACCGGGCTGATCGGCTCAAAGACAGTGGAGAGGCTACGAAACAAAGGACATGACGTGCTTGCGGCTTCACCGAACTCGGGAGTCAACACCGTCACGGGCGAAGGCCTGGCCGTCGCGCTTGCGGGCGCGCAGGTCGTCGTCGATCTCGCGAACTCGCCGTCGTTCGAGGAAAAGGTTGCCATCGAGTTCTTCGAGACGGCCGGGCGAAACCTCTTTGCAGCCGAAACGGCAGCTGGCGTGCGTCATCACGTTGCGCTGTCGGTCGTCGGCACCGACCGCCTGCAGGGCATGGGTTATTTCCGCGGCAAGATGGCTCAGGAGAGGCTCATCAAAGAGTCGGGAATTCCCTATACGATCGTTCACGCGACGCAGTTCTTCGAATTCACGGCCGCTCTCGCAAACACAGGCGCGGTTGGGGATACCATCACTATGTCCCCGGCGTATTTCCAACCGATGGCGGCCGACGATGTCGCTGACGCGATGGCGGACGCCGCGCTTGCCGCGCCACTGAACGGCATGATCGAAATTGCCGGTCCGGAGCGCGTGCGTCTCAGCGAACTTGTCGGGCGGTTCCTGAAGGCTACCAAGGACCCTCGCAAACTGGTCGTGGATCCTCACGCGCTCTACTACGGCGCAGTGGAAATTGACGATCGAACGCTCGTCCCCGGCGAGAATGCGCGCATCGGCTCGATACACTTCGACGATTGGCTCAGCCGGTCTGCGCAACAGAAATAAGCAGTCAGAAGAAGGGAACGCCGAGCTCATCTCAAGCAGATCGGCTGTCTCTCCCACTCATTCTTGCAAACTGGAGACAAGACATGCTCAATACGTTCCTCTGCGCGGCGGCATTCACCACCGCTTTTATTCCCGCAGCCATGGCCCATGACGATGCAAGCGTGAAGCTTGTCTACGACCACGTTCTTCCAAATGTGCCTGGCAAGAGCATGAAAGCCGTGCTTGTCGAGTACGAGCCGGGCGGTACATCGCCGGCCCACACCCATCCGAATTCCGCGTTCATTTACGCGACAGTTCTGGAGGGGGCGATCCGAAGCCAGGTCAACGATGGACCCGTAACGACATATCGCGCCGGCGAAAGTTTCTCTGAATTTCCGGGCGACCATCATTCCGTCAGCGAAAACGCGAGCAAGACGGAACGCGCTCGCCTGCTTGCGATCTTCGTCGTCGATACCAGCGAGAAGGAATTGACGATTTACGGGAAATGAATGCGGGGCGCTTCCGGCGGATTTCCGGCCAAACTCCGCAACCATGCCTAAACTGAAAGCTATCCTTCGGCTACGGCCGCAAGGCGCGCCCAGGAGGACGTCATGCGCATCGACAGCCTGCATCCAGTGACATCGGCGCGCCTCATGGTGATCGACGTGGACGCTACGGCGCGGAATGCCGCGCTGTCACTTTCCAATCCGGCCATAGGCCTGGTCATCGTTTGCCATGGCAGTGGGGAGGCAGCAGGGGTGTTGAGCAAGTCCGACCTCGTGCGTCACCTGGCGAATTCGGGACCGGCGGAAGCCCCCGTATCGACATTGATGAGCCGGGCTCTCGTCTCGTGCGGTCCCGAAGATGACGTTCATTCGGTCTGGCAGATCATGGTCGCACAACGGCTTCAGAACATTCCGGTTCTCGGCGCCGGCTCGAAACCGCTTGGCATTCTCGATATCCGCGATGCGATGAAGGCGCTCTTCGAACAAGAGGAACTCCAGGATCGGCTGCTCGCCAGCTATGTCGGCGGTATTGGCTACCAATAACACTGGGCAGGGCCGCCGGTCTCGCGGCGGCCTGTTCAAAATGAACCACCCAATTGGGATCGCACGCGCGGCGCAGCGCGATTCCAATGCTTGAATCGATAAAGCCGCCGTCGGATCGGCGTAATACGTCCTCCTTAGGTCGATGCTGAGGTTCCTCCTTGTCGGTCATCGCAATCACAAAGGCTTCATCATGGATAAGAGCAAGTCTTCCGAGACGATCGACCATAGTCGCCGCCGCATTGTTGGTGCCGCGGCAATGACGTTCGCCGCCACCGAGTTTGGCTTGAATGTCCCGGTAAGCATGGCGGCCACTTGGACGAGCCAGGCACCGGCGTCCGCGACGCAGGCGGCGCACAAATCATTCCGCGCGCTCAAGCAGGTCAATGCCGGGGCGCTGAACGTCGGATATGCGGAGCTAGGGCCCGCCGACGGCGCACCCGTCGTCCTGCTCCATGGTTGGCCATACGATATTCACACCTACGTCGACGTCGCGTCCATGCTTGCCTCAGAAGGGTATCGCGTGATTGTGCCTTACGTGCGCGGCTATGGCACGACACGGTTCCTGTCGGACGAGACGATGCGCAACGGCCAGCAGTCGGCGCTCGCCACAGATGCAATCGCCCTGATGGACGCGCTGGGGATCGAAAGAGCCACGATCGCCGGCTGCGATTGGGGTGCCCGGACGGCGAACGTCCTTGCTGCGCTCTGGCCCGAACGTTGCAAAGCGATGGTCTCGGTGAGCGGCTATCTCATTGGCAATCAGCAAGTCGGCACGCTGCCGTTGCCACCCAAGGCGGAGCTGCAGTGGTGGTACCAATATTACTTCGCCACGGACCGCGGTCGTGCCGGCTATGAGAAATACAGGCGCGATTTCGCCAAACTCATTTGGCAGCTCGCTTCGCCGAAGTGGAATTTCGATGATGCCACCTTCGAGCGCAGCGCAGCGGCCTTCGACAATCCGGACCATGTCAGCATCGTGATCCACAACTACCGCTGGCGGCTCGGGCTTGCTGAAGGCGAGCCGAAATACGATGATCTGGAAAACCGGCTCGCCCAAGCCCCAGTCATTGCCGCGCCCACCATCACCCTAGAAGGCGACGCCAATGGCGCGCCGCATCCGGGCGCCAGTTCCTACGCCAAGAAGTTCTCCGGCAGATATTCGCACAGGGTCATCAGCGGCGGCATCGGACATAATCTGCCGCAGGAATCTCCGCGAGCCTTTGCCGACGCAGTAATCGAAGCCGACCGCTACTGACTGCCAACCTACGCCTCAGAGGTTGGCTTTCCGGGCCTCCGTGAACCCAGGAGTGGGCTGTATGGGTATGTCGCTGTCGCATTCCCGACTCAATTTGGCGCCTACCTTCGACGAGTTCTTTCTCAGCTCGTCGGCGAGCTATCGCGCGACCGCCGAGGCCAATCTTCTCGATGGAATGCAGCGAGGGAAGGAGCGCGTTTCGTTTCCGGAACTCGGCAATGACTGCTGTCGCGATCGGCAACCCGTGATCGCC
>NZ_VFTI01000041.1:0-53759 GCF_006439515.1 Mesorhizobium sp. B3-2-1
GGGTAGGGGGTGGGTGGGGACTCGACCGGGTTTCTCGTTGCGCGCGTCATGCAACGCGCCTGACCTTGTTGGCGTCCTCAGCGGACGCTGGCGACCGCGTCGGAACGGCCGTCGTTGATCGTCACCCAAACGCCGGAATTCTCCGTCGATTGACGCTTGAGATAGGTGTAGTCGGTGTCCGTCCAGGACAGCACCTTGGTTTCCAGATTGTCGAGAATGAACTCGCCGAGGCTGGTGCGCACGGTCAGCACCGCATGGCCGTCGCCATTCGGCTGGCGCGCAACCGTCATCAACAGGTCGCCGGCCGGCACGCCCACATCCATCAGTTCGCGGCGCTTTTCCAGCGCGTAGTCCTCGCAATCGCCATAGCCATTGTCCGGGTAGGCCCAGTATTCCTCGACACCGTAGTTTTCCATGTCGGTGCGCGGCTTGACGCGGGTATTGACCGAATTGTTGATGCTGACGATCGTCGCCCAGAGCTTGCGGGTCAGGTCGACCGGCTCTCCCTTGGGGGTCTTCTCGTTGCATTCGCCAGGAATGCGCTGGCAGAATTCATAGTGGCCAACAGGCTGCGTGGTGCGTCCGCCGGTATGCATATAGGCCGGTCCCGCGGCATATGCTGATCCCCAGGCGGAAAGCTGTATTGCCATTGCCATCAGCAACAGCTTGCCCCTCGCTTCTTTCATTATTCAGTCTCCCCGTTCGAAGGAGACATTGCCACATGTGGATTTATTCGACGCAAAAGTGCGGAGTAGATATTAAGTAAAACGCCAGTAGAATAAACATAAAATTTGAATCATTCGAGTATTGAATTGTTTGGATTGCTAGGTTGGTTTTCGGCGAGACTCGGCCTCGCGCGGACGATCTCGCCATGGCGACCTGCCTTCCGAGGACATATCGATCGCGGCACCCCGGAAATCAAAAAGCCGGCCGCGAGGGCCGGCATGACGGGCGTACTTTGCTGCCCTGATCAGGCGCGCGGCGTGTTGAATTCGGAATCGAGCGTTTCGGGGCGCTGGATGACGGCGAATTCGATGGCCACGCCATCTTCGAAATGCCGGACGATCTGGCCGCGCATCGTGCCGAGCATGACCTGGACGCCGATCGCCGGTTTGACGTCGATCTCGATCGCGGCGCCGGACAGTGACAGATCGATGATCCGGCACTGATACTGACGGCCGTCGGTGAGCTGCAGCACGCTGGTCGGGTTGCGTGGCGAGACGCGCTCGTGGCGGCGGTCTTCCGGCAGGTCGAGCTCGTGCTTGTTGGCGAGCCATGTCAACTGCGCCGCGAGCTTGTCCTTCTTGCGGTCGGACGCGATCACCGTCATTGCGAAGCCGTCCGGCAACGTGCGCGTCAAGACACCTTCGATGCGGCCGATATGGTCGATATAGGCGATGACTTTCTCGCCGGGCATGCCAATGCGGTCGGTGCGAAGCGCAACGTTGCCGGGCGACATGTCCACGACCTGGCACGGGTGCTCGGTGCGGTCCTCCAGCATGAATCGTCCGTATATCTTGACCCGGACGCGCTGAAAGTTACGCCTTTCGGCTTGGGACGGCGTGTAGTCGACCGCCGCTGACCTCATGACTGCCTACACCCCGTTTGGCATCCCGCGCGTCAATGCGAGGGACTTCGTCAGAGAAATACAACAAAGCGGGTTAACAAAGGGGAAAAACGAGCCCGCGGGACCGTGTGATCATCAACTATCTTCGCGCCCGCCGTCAAAGACGACGAGATGCCGGATGCGGCGAGCGTGGCCGAGCGCAGAGATCGTGTCGGGCGCCCCGATCTCGTCGGGAACGAGCGATGGGACGGCGATCGCCGGACGGTTGTTCAGCAGCTCTTTCTCCGGGTCGATGACGCGTATGGAATCGATCAAGGCGTCGGTGATCGGATCCGCGCCCAGCCAGAACGGCTTCTCAGCGGCGCTGATCACGCCGAGGCAGCGCGGATTTTCAATGCCACCATCGAGCGGCAAGGCGAGCAATTCGAACTTGTTGGAGCGGCCATTGCGGCTGAAGCCCTCGAAGTTGATCAGCACGACCGATTTCTGGTCGAAAACTCCGTGGATCAGCCGCGAAACCAGCCGTTGATCCTTCTCGCGCCACAGCGAGGGGAAAGAGAACCCCTTGAGTTCGCGGCCGTAGCAGGCGCAGAGCCTGGTCCCGGCCAGACGGAATACCGGCTGTCCGCGCGTGTCCCTTTCCAGGATGAACGTATCGGCCAGCAGCGACTTGATATCGGCCGGCTCGACTTCCGATCGCTTCGGAGCGGGGCGTCCGTCACGCAGGCGGTTCCAATAGTGGAACAGCGTGATCGATCCGTTTTGGTTCATACTAAAAAGCTCCGCGCATTCTGTCGTCTGATGTCCCATCGGTGAACAGAAGGGCGCCCTCCGATGACCTACATGCGTTGGGGAGCAGGAAGCGTGCCAGCGTCGTTAACACTTGTTCACGGGTCGGGGCCGTTAAGGTTAACAACTGGTTTACGTTGCGCCCTGGCAAGCCGTGTGGCACACCAAAACCACTCCAGAAGCGGTCGTTTCGCGACGATCGGCAGCACTTCAGTCAAGAGTTTTAGGGGAGCAGGGGGCTCGACCGGCCGTCCAGGGGAAACCCTGGGCGGCTTCTTTTTTGATTCGCGCCCCTGATTCGGACCGGAACGATTCGCCGTTTGCGGTTCCATCGGCGGTGATCTAGATGCTGGCCAGACCGAACCGGCCCGGACGCAACCGGCCCTGACCGAACCAGCCCGACCGAACCAGCATCGAGTGCGATTGCAGATGAGCGAACCGCAATATCCGTCCGAGCCCGAAACGGCCGAGCCCATGCCGCCACCGGCGCGTGAGCCGGTGTTCAACCTGCCGCCGATCGTGCTGGCGGTGATGGGCATCTGCGCGATCGTCTATCTGCTGCAGCAATATGCGCTGAACGACGTCCAGCAGATGACGCTGCTGTACGACGGAGCTTTTATTCCGGTCCTCTATACCGGCCAATACGGCTTCGACTGGTTCCTTTTTACCCGGCCTTTCACTTACGCCTTCATGCATGGCGGCTTTGCCCATATCGCTATCAACATGGTCTGGCTCGCCGCTTTTGGCTCGCCGCTGGCCAACCGTTTCGGCACGCTCCGGTTCGCGCTGTTCTTTGCCGTCACCGGACTGGCTTCGGTGGCGCTGTTCTGGGCGATGCATCCCTATGGAGAAGCGCCGCTGGTCGGCGCATCGGGCGCCATATCGGGCATGATGGGGGCCGCGGCGCGTTTTGGTTTCCACACCGACCGCTCGGCCGGCAAGGCGGCTTTCGCCGGCCCGGTGCTGCCGGTCGCGATCGTGCTGCGCGCGCGCGGTGTCGTCATCTTCCTCGCCATGTGGATGATCATCAATCTCGCCACCGGCCTTCTCGGATTCGCGCCGGGCATCGACGGCCAGATCGCCTGGGAGGCCCATATCGGCGGCTTTCTCGCGGGTTTCTTCGGCCTGCGCTGGTTCGACAGGGGATGGCAAGCACCAGAATGGGACACCTCCGACCGGACTTGAAATGCAACCGATCACGGCGCACCATGTTCACTCTTATGTGAAAACCGGTCAGCGCAGGAACCGGTTGGCAAAGTAGAGGAGGACGCCATGACGGTTAAGGCCATTCTCGAGCAAAAAGGCCATGACGTATTGACGCTCGGGCCGAACGAAAAACTGAGCGAAGCCATCCGAATCCTCGCCGAGCACAGGATCGGCGCGCTGGTCATCACCAATGGCGATCACAAGATCGTCGGCATCCTGTCGGAGCGCGACATCGTGCGTGTGGTTGCCAGGGAAGGCGGCGCCGCGCTCGATATCCCCGTGCGTTCGGCCATGACGCCGAAGGTGAAGATCTGCAATGAAAACCACACCGTCAACGAGGTGATGGAGATCATGACCAGGGGCCGCTTCCGCCATCTGCCGGTGGAAAAGGACGGCCTGCTGGACGGCATCGTCTCCATCGGCGACGTGGTCAAGCGCCGCATCGAGGACGTCGAGCGCGAGGCGGAGGAAATCCGGGCCTACATCGCCACCGCCTGAGCGGTGATAGGAACCGCCGGCCGAATGCCGGCCGGCGGCGCCAAGACTACCTGTTGTCGAGTTCGGAGCGGACGAATGCGAGCCCGTGCCTTGTGATGCGGTAAGGCCCGCCGCCCGCCGACCGTCGAGACGTCCAGAAAACGCCAGGCCGCGGCTTTGCGCTTGTCTCTTTTGGCGGTTTGCACTAGCGAATGACTTTCACGCCAGACGTGAAAGTCACGCCCAAACGTGAAACTCCCGTCAGAGTCACCGTAATTCGCAGGCCGCCATGTCTCTCATCGATACCCGCACGCCCGACGCCAAACGCCTGATATCAGGCGCCACCGGCGACTGGGAAATCATCATCGGGCTTGAAGTGCATGCGCAAGTGATATCGGAAGCAAAACTGTTCTCCGGCGCTTCGACCGCCTTCGGGGCTGCTCCCAACGCCAATGTCAGCCTGGTCGACGCGGCAATGCCCGGCATGCTGCCTGTCATCAACGAGGAATGCGTCAAGCAGGCGATCCGCACTGGCCTGGGGCTGAAGGCGGCGATCAACCACAAGTCGGTCTTCGACCGGAAGAACTATTTCTATCCGGACCTGCCGCAGGGCTACCAGATCTCGCAATTCAAACAGCCGATCGTCGGCGAGGGCACGGTCATCGTCTCGGTCGGTCCCGACCGCCAGGGCGAGTTCGAGGACATCGAGGTCGGCATCGAGCGCCTGCACCTGGAGCAGGATGCCGGCAAGTCGATCCACGACCAGCATCCGACCATGTCCTACGTCGACCTCAACCGCTCCGGCGTGGCGCTGATGGAGATCGTGTCGAAACCCGACCTGCGCTCCGGCGACGAGGCCAAGGCCTATGTGACCAAGCTGCGGACCATCATGCGCTATCTCGGCACTTGCGACGGCAACATGGACGAAGGTTCCCTGCGCGCCGACGTCAATGTCTCGGTGCGCCGGCCAGGTGGCGAATTCGGCACCCGCTGCGAAATCAAGAACATGAATTCGATCCGCTTTATCGGCCAGGCCATCGACTACGAGGCGCGCCGGCAGATCGCCATCCTCGAGGACGGCGGCAAGATCGACCAGGAAACGCGGCTGTTCGACGCAGTCAAGGGCGAGACGCGCTCGATGCGCTCGAAGGAAGAGGCGCACGACTATCGCTATTTCCCCGATCCCGACCTTCTGCCGCTGGAATTCGACCAGGCCTATGTCGATGCCTTGGCCAAGGAATTGCCGGAACTGCCCGATGACAAGAAAGTGCGGCTGATCTCCTCGCTCGGTCTCTCGACCTACGACGCCGCGATCCTGGTTTCGGAAAAGCCGATCGCCGATTATTTCGAGAAGGTAGCGGCCGGGCGTGACGGCAAGCTCGCCGCCAACTGGGTCATCAACGATCTGCTGGGCGCTCTCAACAAAGCCGGCAAGGACATTGAATCTGCTCCTGTTTCGCCCGACCAGCTCGGTGCGGTCATCGACCTGATCAAGGAAGGCACCATCTCCGGCAAGATCGCCAAGGACCTGTTCGAGATCGTCTGGAACGAGGGCGGCGACCCGCGCCAACTGGTCGAGAGCCGTGGCATGAAGCAGGTCACCGACACCGGAGCCATCGAGAAGGCGGTCGACGAGGTGATCGCGGCCAATCCCGACAAGGTCGAACAGGCACGCGCCAAGCCGACCATGGCCGGCTGGTTCGTCGGCCAGGTGATGAAGGCGACCGGCGGCAAGGCCAATCCGCAGGTCGTCAACGACCTCGTCAAGGCCAAGCTGGGCATCGAGTAAGCATGTTCGTCCGCACCGCCGGAGACCGCGACCTCGCAGCCGTACGGGCGTTGCTGGTCGAGACCTGGCATGCCACCTATGACGCGATTTACGGTGCCGAGCGGGTCACCGAGATCACCAATGAATGGCACTCGATCGCTTCGTTGAAGGCCAGGTTGGCAAAGCCGAACAGCGAGTTCCTCGTTGCCGATGATGGCAAGCGCATTGGCGGCATGGCGTTTGCCGAAGCCGTCGGAGACGGCGGCGTGGTCATGCTCAGGCAGCTCTATGTGCTTCCCTTGCTGCAGGATCGAGGTATCGGCGGCATGCTCCTCGACGAAATCATCGAGAGTTTTCCGGAAGCCCACCGCATTCGGCTCGAAGTGGAAGAGAAGAACGGCCGAGCCGTTGCCTTCTATCAGGCCAATGGCTTCGTCCAGGCCGGCCGCACCGAGAATTGCGGCTCCGCCGGCTCGGCCATCCCGGCGCTGATCTATGAACGGGTACTTGCCGCCTGAGCACCATGGCGGCGTGATCACCTTCGCGCGAGCGCGAGACCCGGGCTCTGTTTTCGTTTGACGGCCCTGATGTGCGGCACCAAAGCTGCAAATGCCGACCCGCGCGAAGCCGGAATAATCCGGCATGCGCAGGACGGCTTTTGGGGGGAACCATGCCAAGTCTGCCGGAACTGATGCCGACCGAGGTGTCGGACGAAACTTTTGGTGGCGTCACCTATCACATAGCGGGCGAACTGGTGCCTGTGCTTTCCGTCGACGTGACGCGGATGCCCGTCTATTTCGAGCACCACATCCTGTTGTGGAAGAATTCCACGATCTCCATCGGCCTGAAATCGCTGAAGGGTGCGCTGAAGCGCATGATGGCCGGCATGCAGATTTTCGTCACCGAGGCGTCAGGGGCGGGCGTCATCGCCTTCAGCCGCGACGGGCCGGGTCACATCGTGCCGATTCACCTGCGGCAAGGCGAGGAGATCCAGGTCCGCGAGCACCAGTTTCTCGCCGCCACTGGCAATGTCGACTACACATTCGAGCGTGTACGCGGCCTGGCGACGATGCTGTTCGGCCAGAGCGGCTTCTTCATCGACCGGTTTCGCGGCGATACCGGTGACGGCATCGTCTGGCTGCACGGCTATGGCAACGTTTTTGAAAAGACGCTCGCTCCGGGCGAAACCATAGACGTCGAGCCCGGCGGCTGGCTGTTCAAGGATGCCTCGGTCAGGATGGAAACCAAGATCGACCGGCTGTCGAGCGGCTTCTTCGGTGCCAACATGAATTTCATCGTCAACCGCTTCACCGGCCCGGGCAGGGTCGGTATCCAGTCGATGTACCTGCATATGCCAACCGAGGAGTAGGTCGGGGAGCCGCAGGCGGGACGGATGGAGGCCGGAGCAATTCCAGGAAAAGTCCGTAGCGCTTTCCCCAGGGAATTGCGTGAAAACAAAGAGTTGGAGCGGTTCGGCGATTCTATCAAACGCTGAACCGCTCCAGGATCAGCGCGAACGCAGCGGCGGCGACGGCTCGCGCATCAGCAGTTCGAGGTCCCGCTGTGCGCCTGACGCCGGCGGCGTCGCGCCTGCAAACGGCGATCGAGAGTGCAAACGCCGATCAGGCTGTGGGAACTTCCACATTGTCGATCAGCCTGGTTTTTCCCAGCCAGGCGGCGGCGAGAACGCGGCCGGCGCGGTCGTGCCGCCATGGCGTAAGTGTCAGGCTTTCGCGGGCCTCGACATAGTCGACCTTCTGGAAGCCGGCGGCGATCAGGGCGCGGCTTGCTTCGGCGATCGTTTCCTCTCGACCTGCGCCCGCTGCCAGCGCCGCTGCCGCCTTGCGCAGGACAAGGTTGAGCCGGCGGGCGATCTGGAGTTCGGCTTCATCGAGATAGGCGTTGCGCGACGACATGGCGAGGCCATGCGCGTCACGTATGGTCGGCGCGCCGATGATTTCGACGGGCAGGTCGAGGTCGTGGCAAAGCTGCCTGACGACGCAAAGCTGCTGGTAATCCTTTTCGCCAAAGATGGCGAAGTCGGGTGCAGCCTGCAGGAGAAGTTTGGCCACCACGGTGGCGACGCCGTCGAAAAAGGTGGGGCGAAAGTCCGTCTCGAGCCCGGCTGACGGGCCGCCGACCGAGATTTTCGTGGCAAAACCGGCGGGATACATCTCGCTGACGTCAGGCGTGAAGGCAAGATCGGCCTTGGCCGTCGCCAGCAAGTCGAGGTCGCGCGCCAACTGGCGCGGGTACTTGTCGAGATCCTCGCTCGGCGCGAACTGCGTCGGATTGACAAAGATCGACACCACGCAACGATCCGCTCTTTCGAGGGCGATCTTGACCAGCGAAAGATGCCCGTCATGCAATGCGCCCATGGTCGGCACCAAGGCGACGCGCAGCCCATCGCGCCGCCAGTCGCGGATCCGCGCGCGAAGCGCGGCAACGCTGTCGACGACGTCGGCCCGGCTCATGCTTCATCCCCGTCATTTGTTTTCGAGAAGACATGGGTAGGACCGGGGAAATCGCGGTCCCGCACCTCCGATGCGTAGCGCTCGGCGGCATTCGCGATCACACTGCGCAGGTTGGCATATTGCTTGACGAATTTAGGCACACGATCGACCGTCAACCCGACCATGTCGTCGGTCACCAGGATCTGGCCGTCGCAATCGCCGCTGGCGCCGATGCCGATGGTTGGAATGGCGATGCGGCGGGTGATGTCCGCGGCGACCGTCTCTATCGTTCCTTCGATGACCAGGGAAAACGCACCGGCCTTCTCAACCGCGAGCGCGTCGGCGATCAGCGTGGCCACATTCTCGTCCGTGCGGCCCTTGATCTTGTAGCCGCCATCCTTTTCCACCGATTGCGGCTGCAGGCCGATATGGCCCATGACCGGGATCTCGGCGGCCACGATCGCCGCGATCTGAGCGGCCATGTCGACGCCTCCCTCGAGTTTCACCGCCTGGCAGCCGGTCTCGCCAACGATGCGCCGCGCCGATGCCACGGCCTGCGCGGCTGAATCCTCATAGGTGCCGGCCGGCATGTCGACGACGACGCAGGCTTTGGCCGAGCCCCGCATCACGGCTTGGCCGTGCGCGATCATCATGTCCAGCGAGGCGCCCAGCGTCGTCTCATGGCCATGCAGGACCATGGCCACGCTGTCTCCGACCAGGAGCAGGTCGACATGGGGATCGAGCAGGCGGGCGATCGGGTAGGTGTAGGCGGTGAGGCACACGATCGGCATGCCGCCCTTGCGGCGGCGAATCAGGTCGGCGCCGATGCGAATGTCGGTGGTCGGCAATTGCGCGGCCAATCGTCGCCTCCTTCAGCCCCCGGCCGGACGGGATTTCCGGACGGGCGCGCAGAGCTTTAGAAAGAGCGGCAACGCTTGGCAAGCGCGCATCCGGTCACCCCCGGGGATCACAGGCTTGTGTCGGGTCCCTGGCGCGCCATTTGCGCGCTCCCCATGGCAAAACTCTTGCCTTCCCGAAAGCCTGACGCCATAAGCAGGAAACGGGCGCCGCCAGCGCGAGGGTTCTGAGATGAAGACTTTCCTGACGCAGTTTTTCACCTGGTGGAACAGCCAGACGCTGGGAACGCGCCTGCACACCTGGCGGTACGGCAAGAAGGTCGGCCAGGACGAGGTTGGCAATGTCTATTACGAAGGCGGCATCGATTCGGAAGGCCGCACGCGCCGCTGGGTCATCTACCGCAACTATTCGGAAGCTTCGGCCATTCCGCCGGGCTGGCACGGCTGGATTCACCACCGTGTCGACATTGCGCCGCCCAGTGACGACTACAAGCCGCGCGACTGGCAGAAGCCGCATCAACCCAATCTGACCGGCACGCCCGCGGCCTACCGCCCGAAGGGCTCGGTGCTCACCAATCAGCATCGCCCGCAGGTCACCGGCGACTACGACGCCTGGACGCCGGGGTCGTAACGGCGCGGGTTGTAACGGTAAGGTGCAGGCCGGTCCTTTATCGCCACAATTGGTGTTTAGCTGCTTGCTGATCAGAAAACGGCGACTAGCCTTGGCGATCGACGGAATCACCTGGGCGCGAACCACCGGTACCCCTGCATGAGCTTTTTCAACCCGATATCGACGGGCGGCCTGACGCTAGCCGCCAGCCTCGCCGTCAGCACTATCGCCTTTGCGGCTTCACCCGCACCTGCACCCCCGGCCCCGGCGCCGGCTGCGCCCGCGGGATCGGATCGGATCACCAATCCGGTCGCCGAGTTCGCCGGCATCGACAAGATCACCGGCCGCATCATCACCTTCGATGTCTATATCGACGAGACGGTGCAGTTCGGCGCCCTGCAGGTGACGCCACGCGTCTGCTATTCCCGGCCGCAGAACGAAGAGCCGAAGACCGACTCCTTCGTCGAGGTCGACGAGATCACGCTCGACCGCAAGATCCGCCGCATCTTCACTGGCTGGATGTTTGCCGAAAGCCCGGGGCTCAATGCTGTCGAACATGCCGTCTATGACGTCTGGCTGAAGGCGTGCAAGCAGAAGTCGGATGTGCCGGCGCCCGATGCCGGCAAGAGCGGTGCGACCAAGGCCGACGGGGCGAAAGCCGACGCGTCGAAGCCAGCCGCGGCCACGGTCGGTCCGGACGCGGCACAGCCCGACGACGCCGCGGAACCCGATACGACGGACACCAACAACTGATCTCTTGGAACCGCCATGGCTGGCGCGCGTTGGACAATCACCACGCGCGTGGAGGACACGCCAATGTCGGACAGCAAGCGGATCATGGCCAACAAGGCCGAGTTGCTGGAACTCGAAAAAGGTTTCTGGACCGGTGACGCCGCCTACTATGCTGCCAATGTCGATACCGAATGCCTGGTGGCGTTTCCGCAGATGGCACAGGCGATGGACAATGCCGATCTGGCCAAGACCGCAACCAAACCCAACCGCTGGCGCGACCTCGACATCGAGCTCAAGGGAATAATCGAACCCGGTAGCGATATCGTCATGCTGACTTACGAAGCGCGCGCGACGAGGGAGAATGGCGAGCCCTATGCGGCGCTGGTCAGCACCGGCTACGTCCATCGCGCCAACGGCTGGAAGATGATGTTCCATGCGCAGACGCCGCTCGAGGCTTCGCCCAAATAGGCCTTGATCCCTACGGAAAAAAGACCGCTTCACCTTTCAGCGCGTCGGCCAGCATCTTTTCGTATTTGCCGCGCGGCACGTCTACCGCGCCGAAGCGTTTCAGGTGCTCGGTGGTGAACTGCGTATCGAGGAGCGCGAAACCGCGTGCCTTCAGGCGCTCGACCAGATGCACGAGGCAGGTCTTCGACGCGTCCGTTTCTTTGGAAAACATGCTTTCCCCGAAAAACACCCGCCCGAGCGAGACCCCATAGAGCCCGCCGACCAGACGCCCCTCGCGCCATGCCTCGACCGAATGGCAGTGTCCCATCCGGTGCAGTTGCACATAGGCTTCGCGGATCGGCGCGTTGATCCATGTCGAGCGGCGCTCCTCGCGCTTTTCGGCGCAGCCGTCGATCGTCGCCTCGAAATCGAAGTCGAAACGGATATCGAACGGGTGCCTGCGGATCGTCTTCTTCAGGCTTTTGGGCGTGTGAAAGCCGTCGAGCGGAATGATGCCCCGCGTCTCCGGCCGCACCCAGAAGACCTCCGGGTCACCAGCACTCTCGGCCATCGGAAAGACGCCCGAGGCGTATGCCTTGAGCAGAAGATCGGTGGGAATGCGATAGCCTGGCGCGTAGGGACGGGTCATCGCGTCATTATAGCGGCAAGTTGGGGCTATTCGCCCTTGGCCAGATATTTTTCCAGCCAATGGATGTCGTAGTCGCCATTGGCGATGTCGGCATTGCCGACGAGATCGCGAAACAGCGGCAATGTCGTCTTGATGCCGTCGACGACGAATTCGTCAAGCGCCCGGCGCAGCCGCATCATGCATTCGACGCGATTGCGCCCATGCACGATCAGCTTGCCGATCAGGCTGTCATAGTAGGGCGGGATCTTGTAGCCGGAGTAGACACCGGAATCGACACGGATGCCGAGGCCGCCGGGCGTGTGGAAATGGGTGATGGTGCCGGGCGAGGGGGTGAAGGTGCGCGGATCCTCGGCATTGATGCGGCATTCGATGGCGTGGCCGTTGAACTTGATGTCTTCCTGCCTGACCGAAAGGCCGCCGCCGGAAGCGACGCGGATCTGCTCGTGGACCAGATCGATGCCGGTGATCGCTTCCGTCACTGGATGCTCGACCTGGAGACGCGTGTTCATCTCGATGAAATAGAACTCGCCGTTCTCGTACAGGAACTCGATGGTGCCGGCGCCCGAATAGCCGAGATCGGCAATCGCCTTGGCGCAGATGCCGCCAATGCGCGACCGTTCCTCGGCGTTGAGCGCCGGCGAATTGGCCTCTTCCCAGACTTTCTGGTGGCGCCGCTGCAGCGAGCAGTCGCGCTCGCCGAAATGCACGCCGTGGCCAAAGCCGTCGCCGAACACCTGCACCTCGATGTGGCGCGGTTTCTCCAGGTATTTCTCGATGTAGACCGCGTCGTCGCCGAAGGCCGCGCCCGCTTCCGAGCGCGCCGTCTGCAAGGCGATCTCGAGGTCGGCCTCGGTATGCGCCACCTTCATGCCGCGTCCGCCGCCGCCGGCCGAAGCCTTGATGATGACGGGATAGCCGATCTCGGACGCAATGCGCCTGGCTTCCTTCTCCTCGGTCACCGCGCCGTCGGAACCCGGCACCACCGGAATGCCGAGGCGTTTTGCCGTGCGCTTGGCCTCGATCTTGTCGCCCATGACGCGGATGTGGTCGCCGGACGGGCCGATGAAGGTGATGTTGTGTGCCGCCAGAATGTCGGCGAACTTGGCGTTCTCCGACAGGAAGCCGTAGCCCGGATGCACGGCGTCGGCGCCAGTGATCTCGCAGGCCGCGACGATCTGGTGAATGTTGAGATAGCTGTCGCGCGACGGCGGCGGACCGATGCACACGCTCTCGTCGGCGAGCCTGACATGCATGGCGTCAGCGTCGGCGGTCGAATGCACCACCACGGTCTGGATGCCGAGTTCCTTGCAGGCACGCAGCACCCGAAGCGCGATTTCGCCGCGATTGGCGATGAGGATCTTCTGGAACATCCGGTCGGCTCTACTCGATCACGACGAGCGGCATGCCGTATTCGACCGGCGTGGCGTCCTCGAACAGGATCGCCGTCACGGTGCCGGCGCGTGGCGAGGGGATCTGGTTCATTGTCTTCATCGCCTCGATGATCAGCAGCGTCTGGCCTTCCTTGACCTTCTGGCCGATCTCGATGAACGGCTTGGCGTCAGGCGACGGCGCGAGGTAGGCGGTGCCGACCATGGGCGAAGGGACGGCGTTCTTGGACACGTCGACCGCCGCCGGGGCAGCCGCGGCGACAGATTGGGCGGCCGCTGCCGGCGCATAGGTCGGTTGCGGTGCGGCGATCGCATGGACGGTGGGCGCCTGCCGCGACACCCGCACTTTCAGGTCGCCGAGTTCAACCTCGATCTCGGTCAGGTTGGTGTCGTTCAGTATGCCCGCGAGATCGCGGATCAGTTGCTGGTCAACACCGGTCTTCTTTATCGACATTTTCGAGCCTTCTGTTTGTTGGCCGGTCATAGGCGTGCGGCCAGCGCTTGCAGCGCCAGCGTGTAGCCGAGCGGCCCAAAGCCACAGATCATGCCGACAGCGACCGGCGAGACCATGGAGACGTGGCGGAACGGTTCCCGCGCGTGGATGTTGGAAAGGTGAACTTCGGCGACCGGCAGCGGCGCGATCGAGCGGATGGCGTCGTGGATGGCGATCGAGGTATGGCTATAGGCGCCTGGGTTGATGACGATGCCGGCGGCTTTGTCGCCGGCTTCCTGGATCCAGTCGACAAGATCGCCTTCATGGTTCGACTGGCGAAAATCGATCTCGATCCCAAGCGATTTGCCTGCCTGCTTGCAGTCGTCCGCGATGGCTGCGAGCGTCTTGCCGCCATAGATGCCCGGTTCGCGCTTGCCGAGCGCGTTGAGATTGGGACCGTTCAGGACGAAAATCGTTTTCAAAAAAGCCGACCTTTTCCGGCGCCAGCGTCAAGCCGGCGCGCTGGGCCTCTATACCGGGCATAGTCGTCCGCGGAAAGAGCGCAAGTGCGTTCTTTCACTGTCCACAACAGGCCGAAATGCGCCCTTGAAGAAAACCGCTTGCCGGTCAAAGCGCGGCTTTCGCCGCCTCGATCTTTTCGGCAAGCAGTTCCTGCCCGAGCGCCCCGAACACGACCTCGTTGCCGACGACGTAGGAAGGGGTTCCGGTGATCTGCAGCTTGTTGGCAAGATCGTAAGTCTTGGAGAAGGCCTGGGGGATCGACGCGTCCTTCATCTTCTCGCGCAGCGTCGCCTCGTCGGCGCCGAGCGAAAGCGCGATCTTGATCGCGGTTGCCTCGGTGGCGCGCCCCTGGCCGCCGAGCAGCGCATTGTGGAACGCGCCGTACTTCTGCGGCATCATCATGTGGAACGCCATCGAAACGACGCTGGCCTTCTGCGAATCCGGGCCGAGGATCGGGAATTCCTTGAGCACGAAGCGCAGATCCGGATCGGACTTGGTCAGCGCCCGCATGTCCTCGATGGCGCGTTTGCAGAAGCCGCAATTGTAGTCGTAGAACTCGACGATCGTAACCTTGCCGTTCGGGTTGCCGACGACCCCGTCGAAAGTGGAGTTGAAGATCTGGTCCTTGGCGTTCTTGATGACGCCGAGCGCCGCGAGCCGCTGTTCCTCCTTCTGCTTGGCTTCGAGCGCGTCCTGCACTTCGAGCAGCACTTCCGGATTCTTCAGCAGATAGTCGCGGATGATTCCCTCGACCTCGGTGCGGTCGATTTTGGTGTCGGCCACGGCCGTCTGGACGGGCTGAGCTGCCTGGACAGGCTGTGCCGTTCCGGCCTTCGCAATCTGCGGACTGCCGGCCACGAAACCGAAAGCCAGCATGGCAAGGGCGACCGCAACCCCCGTGGTGCCCAGCAGCAGTGCCTTTTTCATCGTTCTCGTTCCTTCTGCCTGTTTTCCGGTTTGTCGCAGCACGCGGCCGGAGGGTTCATGAGATTACTGGCTCTTGCCTGATGATTTGTAGTTAATGATGTCCTGGGCGCGTATCCAGCGCGGCTCGCCGCGCTTCATCTGCTGTTGCGCCCGCATGGCGAAGATCTTCGCATCCTTGTAGTCGCCGGAATAGAAGTGGCCTTCGGCGGTGGCAAGCTCGGCCCCCGGTATGTCTCCCAGCTCGCCGTACGCCTGCGCCAGATAACGATACCCCGTGGAATTTTCCTTGTCGCGCCCCAGGCCATTGTTGATCTGTACGACGGCTTTCTTGAGCGAGTCGGGCGTGCCGACCGCCATCAGCGCCTGGCCAAGCGAGACAGGCAGCAGTCCGGATCGTGCCGGATCGAGGCTGACCGCTTTGGAATAGGCGTCGGCCGCATCTCCAGGTTTGTTCGCTTTCATCAATATGTCGCCGCGCAGCTCCTGGAAGTAGGCATTCTTGGGCTGCGCCTTGATCAGGGCGTTGGTCTTGGCGAGCGCCGAGGCGAGATTGCCGTAGAGATAGGTCGACTGGGCATCGCCATAGAGCGCCGCCATGCTGCCCCGCATCTTCTGCATCAGCCGCGCCGCGGCGGCCTGGCCTTCCATGTAGACGGCAATCTTCACCCGCATCATGTCATGGCGCTGCTGCAGCGTCGGCGGGTCGAGCGTGTCGACGTTGGGGCTTTGCTTGACCAGCACTTCGAGGTTGGCGATGCGGTCCTGCGGCATGGGATGGCTGATCCGGTAGGGATCGACCTGCGCGCCCGACAGCGACAGCGCGGTCTGGAAGCGGTGGAAGGTCTTCAGCATGCCCATGCCGGACTGGCCGGTGGCGTTGAGATAGGTGATCGCCGAGCGGTCGGCCGTGATTTCCTCGGTGCGCTGATAGGCGAGGATGCTGCGCTGCGCCATCTCGCCGCCGCCAGCCGCAACGCCCATGCCGGCGCCGGCAAGGCCGCGGCTGTTTGTGGTCGCGCCGGCAACCATGGCGCCGGCGCCGAGCAAAGTGGCGATGATGGCCATGGTCTTGGCGCGTTCGAGCTGTTCGCGCAGTTTCTGTTGGTGGCCGCCGGCAATATGCCCGGCTTCGTGCGCGATGACGCCGATGATCTCGTTCGGCGTCTCAGCCGTCATCAGCGCGCCGGTGTTGATGAACAGACGGCGCCCGGTGACGAAGGCGTTGAAGCTGGAATCGTTGACCAGCACGATGTCGATGCCGTCATTCGCGAGCCCGGCCGCCCTGAAGATCGGCCGCGCATAATCGCGCACCAGAGCTTCGATCTCGGCGTCGCGTACCACTGGCACGCCCTGGGCGAAGGCGGTCGCCGAACCGGCCACCGCAACCGCGGCGGCAAGCGAAATCGTCGCGAAGACACGCGCTGTCTTGGCAATCGTCGATCTGGATCGGCTCAACATAATGTGTCCACTGGTAGACGAGCGGGCGAAAGATGAAAAGTCGGCGCCGGAAAAACTTCCTCAACTTGTGATCCTAACATCAATCGGGCATTTGTGCGGCGCATGCGTCAGGACCTGGCGCGCTCAATCCTCGGACAGGGATAAAAATGGTCGTTTCGCTCTCCCATCGCGGCAATGTCGAGCCGTTCCACGCCATGGATGTACTGGCCGAAGCGAACCGGCTGAAGGCCCAAGGCGTGCCGGTGATTTCCATGGCGGTTGGCCAGCCATCCGATCCAGCGCCCGTACGGGTTCGCGCCGCCGCGGCCAAGGCGCTGGAGCATGGACGCATAGGCTATACCGACACCTTGGGTCTTGCCTCGCTGCGCAAGGCGATCGCCGGGCATTACGCGGACCACTATGGCCTCGATGTCGACCCCGGCCGGATCGGGGTGACCACTGGATCGTCGGCGGCCTTCAATCTCGCCTTCCTGGCGATGTTCGATCCGGGCGACCGGGTCGCCATCGCCGCGCCCGGCTACCCCGCCTATCGTAACATCATGGCGGCCCTTGGCATCGACGTGGTCGAAATCGAACTCGGCGACGCGGCTTACCTGCATGCTGGCCATCTAGAGGCCGCGCATCGCGAGAAGCCGCTGAAGGGCGTGCTGTTTGCAAGTCCGGCCAATCCGACCGGCGCCGTCATACCGGCCGACGAACTGGCGATCCTGGTTACCACGGCGGAATCCCTTGGCATCGCCGTCATTTCCGATGAGATCTACCATCGGCTGGCCTATGGCGCCCCGGACACCACGGCACTCGCCTTTAGCAACAGCGTGACGGTGATCAACTCCTTTTCGAAATACTACTGCATGACCGGCTGGCGCATCGGTTGGATGGTGTTGCCGGACGAACTCGTGCGCCCCGTCGAGCGCATCGCCCAGAGCCTCTACATCTCGCCGCCGGAGCTGTCGCAGATCGCGGCGATCGAGGCCTTTGCCGCAACCGAGGAATTGGAGGCGGTGAAACGACGCTATGCCTGGAATCGCGAGCTCTTGATGAAGCGACTCCCGGAGTTGGGTTTTCCCCTGGCGGCGCCCATGGATGGCGCCTTCTATGCCTTTTGCGATGTCACCCGGCACAGCAATGACAGCATGGCCTTTGCCCGCAAGATGCTGGCCGAAGCGCATGTGGCGGCGACGCCCGGCCGCGACTTCGACACCCGGGCTGGGCACCGTACGATGCGGTTTTCCTATGCCGGCAGCCACGACGACATGGTCGAGGCGCTGGCACGCATCGAACGCTGGTTGAGGTAGCGCCATGCCGGAGCTCGAACAGGCGCTGGCGGAAGTCGCGGCGGAAATGGCTGAACGCACCGATCGCGGCGATGTCGCGACCTATATTCCCCAACTGGGCAAGGTCGACCCGAAGAAATTCGGCATCGCGGCCGTCACCAATGACGGCCGCACGCTGGTGGCCGGCGATGCCGACCAGGTTTTTTCGATCCAGAGCATCTCGAAAGTGTTCACCCTGACGCTGGCGCTCGGCAATGTCGGCGACGCGCTGTGGAAGCGGGTAGGGCGCGAGCCTTCCGGCAACCCGTTCAACTCGATTGTCCAGCTCGAGCATGAGAACGGCATTCCGCGCAATCCATTCATCAATGCCGGCGCCATCGTCATTTCCGACATCCTGCTTGCGGGTCACCAGCCGCGCGAGGCGATCGGCGAGATCCTGCGCTTCATCCAGTTCCTCTGCGACGACGAGACAATCATCATCGACCGCGAGGTCGCGGCTTCCGAACGCGCCACCGGCTACCGCAACTTCGCGCTCGCCAATTACATGAAGTCCTTCGGCAATCTCCACCATGCGCCGGAACTGGCGCTGGGCGTCTATTTCCACCATTGCGCTGTCGCCATGAGTTGCCGGCAGCTGGCGATGGCCGGCCGCTTCCTCGCCAATGGCGGCAAGAACCCGGCGACCGGGCATTCCGTGGTGTCGGCGGAGCGGGCGCGGCGCATCGGCGCCATGATGCTGACCTGTGGCCACTATGACGGCTCGGGCGATTTCGCCTTCCGCGTCGGTATTCCCGGCAAGAGCGGCGTCGGCGGCGGCATATTGGGCATCGTGCCGGGTGTCGCCTCGCTCGCCGTCTGGTCGCCCGGTCTCAACGCCAACGGCAATTCCAAGCTGGGTTCGATCGCGCTGGAAAAGCTCGCCAGGATGATGAACTGGTCGATCTTCGCACCGTAGGGATCACGACCTGCCGGACATGAAAAATCCCGCGCCGTTCGTTTCGATCGGCGCGGGATTCTTTTTGTCAGAAAATCAATTCAAGAGTTTGAAAAGCTTAGAAAAACCCTTTCCGCTGCCACCAGCCGGCACGCTTCGGCTTTTCTTCGGCCTTGGCTTCGGGCTCATCGGCCACGGTCGAGGAAACCACCGGTACGACAGGTGTATCGGCGGCTGCCGCCTTGCGGCGTGATGGCCGGGCCTTGGGTGTCTCCCCCGCGACCGCTGCCTCGTCCGATGCCGGCGTCTCGGAGGGTGCCTGCACGGCCACTTCCGCGGTCGGCTCCTCGGCGACGGCTTCGGCGGCTGCCTTCTTCGGCTTGGCTGCGCGGCGTGGCTTCTTGGGCTTCTCGGTGCTCGGCACCTCGTCGCTCACGATAGCCGCCGGTTCTTCGACGGCAGCGGCAGCCACCGGCTCGATCGCCTCGGGCTCGCTCAGGGAAGCGTCAGCTTCGGCAGGCTCGGTCGTTTCGCCTGCTGCCGCGTCCGTCTCGCCTTCACCGTCTTCGCGACGGTTGCGCTTGCCACCGCGTTTGCCGCGCCGGCGCTTCTTGCCCTGGCCGTCGTCGGATGCTTCCGCCGTTTCGACGGTCTCGCTTGCGGCGACCGCAGCCTCGTTGTCTGCCTCGGTATCGTCATGGTCCGCCGCGCCTTCCGACGCGGAGAAGCCGTCATCCGACGTGGAGAGGGCCTCGCCGTCCGTCGGGGCGCCATGCTCGCGGTCGCGATCCTTGCCGCCGCGCCGCCTGCGACGCTTGCGGCGCTTGCGGTCGCGGCCTTCGCCTTCCTCGCCGGATCTGGGCTGCTGATGCTGCGACGGCTGCGCGTGCCGTGGTTGCTCCGCCTGTACCGGTGCTTCGTCATCTTCCTCGACGACGACGATCTCGTCCTCGGGCTCTTCCGGCTCGACATAGGCCGGCAGACTGCGCACCTCGACGAAGCCTTCCGGCTTCTCGGCCAGTGCCCCGCGGAAGATCGCATAGTGCTGTGAGCCGACCGTATCGTCGGCCTCGATGGTGACGGTCAGGCCGAAGCGGCTTTCCAGTTCCACCAGCGTGCCGCGCTTGTGGTTGAGCACGTAGAGCGCGGTCGCGGCCGGCGTGCGTACCGTGATGTGGCTGCGCGAATCCTTGAGCAGGAATTCCTCGATCGCCCGTACCACCATCAGCGCCACCGACGAATCGGAGCGCACATGGCCGGTGCCGCCGCAATGCGGGCACGGCTTCATGGTCGATTCCAGCACGCTGGCGCGGATGCGCTGGCGCGACATCTCCATCAGGCCGAAATGCGAAATGCGGCCGACCTGAATGCGGGCGCGGTCGTTCTTGAGGTGATCCTTCAGTCGCTTCTCGACGGAGCGGTTGTTGCGGTTCTCCTCCATGTCGATGAAGTCGATGACGATCAGGCCGGCAAGGTCGCGTAGCCGGAGCTGGCGGGCGACTTCCTCGGCCGCTTCCAGATTGGTGTGGAGCGCGGTGTCCTCGATCGAGTGCTCCTTGGTGGAGCGTCCCGAATTGACGTCGATGGCGACCAGCGCTTCGGTCTGGTTGATGATGATGTAGCCGCCGCTCTTCAGCGTCACTTGCGGCTGCAGCATGCGGTCGAGCTGCGCCTCGATGCCGTTGCGCACGAAGATCGGCGTCGTGTCGCGGAACGGCTGAACCACCTTGGCGTGGCTCGGCATCAGCATGCGCATGAAGTCCTTGGCTTCGCGGTAGCCCTCTTCGCCGGAAACCAGAATCTCGTCGATATCCTTGTTGTAGAGATCGCGCACCGAGCGCTTGATCAGGCTGCCTTCTTCATAGACGAGGGCAGGGGCCGTGGACTGGAGCGTGAGATTGCGCACGTTCTCCCACAGTCGCATCAGGTATTCGTAGTCGCGCTTGATCTCGGCCTTGGTGCGGCTCTCGCCGGCGGTGCGCAGGATGACCCCCATGCCTTGCGGCACTTCGAGATCGGCAACGACTTCCTTGAGGCGCTTGCGGTCGACCGCGCTGGTGATCTTGCGCGAAATACCGCCGCCGCGCGCCGTGTTCGGCATCAACACCGAATAGCGGCCGGCAAGCGACAGGTAGGTGGTGAGCGCCGCGCCCTTGTTGCCACGCTCTTCCTTGACGACCTGCACCAGCAGGATCTGCCGGCGCTTGATTACTTCCTGGATCTTGTACTGGCGGCGCACCGGCTTGCGGCGGTTGCGCACTTCCTCGAGTGCATCCTCGGCGCCGACGGATTCGATCTCATGATCGTCGGGATGGGAAGAGGATACTTCCTCGAGCATCCCGCGATCATTGTCGCTGGAAGTGGCTTCGCTGCCCTGTTCCGGGTGCGGAACAGGTTCGGAAATCACATCGGCTTCGACGGAGGCGGCGATCGACTTGGGGTCGCCGTCGCTGGTCTCGCTTTCGTCCTGTACGAAAGAGCCCCCGTCATCTTCGGATGCACCGTCCTGTTCGGATGCACCGGCGTGCTCCGAGGCATCCGCCGCGTGTTCCGTGATCCCGGAAACGTCGGGCATGTCCTCGGCGACGGCATCCGCGCCATTGTCGCTGTGTTCGTCTGCCTCGCCAGCGGTTTCGTTTGCCTCGCCGGTATCGGCTGTGCCGGGATCGCGCCTGTTTTCACCACGGTCGCGGGTCTTTCCGCCGCGCCGGCGACTGCGCCGTCCACGGTCCCGGCTCTGGCGATCGTCGCCTTCGCCGTCCTCGTTCTCTTCGTCCTCGGCCTCCTGTGCTTCCGCGCGCAGCAGTGCCTGACGGTCGGCGACCGGAATCTGGTAGTAGTCGGGGTGTATTTCACTGAAGGCGAGAAAACCGTGACGGTTACCGCCATATTCGACAAAGGCTGCCTGAAGGGAAGGTTCGACGCGCGTTACGCGGGCGAGGTAGATATTTCCTTTGAGCTGCTTCTTGTCCTGGGATTCAAAGTCGAATTCTTCGATACGGTTACCGCGTACGACGACAACGCGTGTTTCCTCCGGGTGGGAGGCGTCTATCAGCATTTTGTTGGGCATTATTTCGTTTCCCCCCGGCAGCCGTCAGCCGCAGCTGGCGGGGCAAAGCCCGCTGCTGTGTGTCTGGATGAGAGTGGGTGCCGGATAATTGAACGTCCGCCGGACGCTGCCCGCGTGTCATGGCGGTGCCGCCCGCAGCCATATTGGCGCGGTTTGATGCGGACCTTTCCATGATTGCGCTTGAAGCCATCGTCACCAGCAGAACCTTTTGAACCAAAGCCCGGAAACCGGACCAGCTTGTTTGCTCATACAGAGCCGGCGCGGGAACAAACCCGGCCGTTTTCCTCACGCAGGCGATTCCCCCGCCACGGGAGCACACCTGCGAAATTCGTCGCAATCACCTGAAGCCTTTTCGCCTGAAGCGAAAGGAGCCGCCTTTCATCTGACCCTGTAGCAGGAAGCTGCGGAGGAGGGCGGTTCCAGGATTGCAGTGATCCACCATCGCTTTTATGATTTGGCGGGTTGGAAGGCAACCCCGATTTCCGATGCCGGCAAAAAGCAGTTCCGTTGCGTAAGCCTGGGTTCCGATCCTGCATGAAAAGGCTTGGTTAACCTTCTCTGGATACCAATCGTTAATCGAGTTCGCGGCCTAACCGGCACTTCGACGAAACGAGCCGGCGCCTGGCGCCAAACCGGGAGCGACTGGAAGAGAGATGGGACTGGCGGACTTCACAGACAAGGGATGTCGTGTTGGCGGCCAGATCCTCGGTGCCTTCTGTCTCGTGCTGCTGGTGGTGTTTTCGTTCGCCTTTTCCACTATTGCCGATGCCGCCGACGCGCCGCTCGTGGCGAAGGGCTACAAAATGGCCGGCGATGCCACCAAGATGCGCATCGTCATGGATTTCGATCGCGAGCCTGACATCAAATGGTTCCTGCTGCGCGGGCCCAACCGCCTTGTCATCGATCTTGCGAACACCCGATTTGCCGTCGATGCCAAGGATTTGAAGCCGCGTGGCCTTGTCAAGGGCGTGCGGCTCGGCGAACTCGGCGAGGGCGTCTCGCGACTGATCCTGACCGGCAAGGGGCCGTTCGCCGTCGACAAGCTCGATGTGCTCAAGAACGAGGACGGAAGCGGCTACCGCATTGCCATCGACATGTCGGCGGCGTCCGAACGTGAGTTTGACGCCGCCCTTGCCAATCAGGCACTGAGCACCGGTTCCACGGTTTCGACCGACAAGGGCGGCCGGGTCGGCACGGGACCAGTCTCCAATCCGGGCCACCGATTCACCGTCGTCATCGACCCCGGCCATGGCGGCATAGATGGCGGCGCCGAGGGCCTGCACGGTACTATCGAGAAGAACGTCACGCTGGCCTTTGCCACGGAGTTGCGCGACAAGCTCGCGGCCATCGGCAAATACGATGTCTTCATGACCCGTGATACCGATGAATATCTGCGCCTGGACGACCGCGTCCGCATTGCCCGCCAGCATGAGGCCGATCTGCTGATTTCCATTCATGCCGACACGATCAGCGTCAAGGGCATCCGCGGCGCCACTGTCTATACGGTCTCCGACAAGGCTTCCGACCCGGAAGCGCAGGCGCTTGCCGACCGTGAAAACCTGTCCGACCAGTTCGCCGGCATGGTCATCAAGGACGACAACAAGGAAGTGACCGATATCCTGATCGACCTGATCCGCCGCGAGACGCACACTTTCTCGATGAGTTTTGCCCACACATTGGTCGGTCAGCTCTCGACCAGCGTCGGCCTTATCAACAATCCGCAGCGTTCGGCCGGATTCAAAGTGCTGAAGGCCCCGGACGTGCCGTCCGTGCTGGTCGAGCTCGGCTATCTCTCGAACGCCAAGGACGAGGCGCAACTGCTCGACGCCGAGTGGCGCGGCAAGGCAGCGCAAAGCATCGCCAACGCCGTCGCATTGTTCGCTTCCGCGCGCGCCGGGATCGGAACCGGAGGTTGACCTCTGTCGCGGCGCCTGCAACCAGAGGCGGCGTTGCGGGATGACAACACCCGGCACTTTTATTTCCGGCTTGTGGCCGTGAAACGCGGCCCTGCCGTATTTTGTCCACATGGTGGCGACATGGGTTTTCGATTGCGGATTGGGACCGGCTCGAAAGCTTGCGTGGAAGGCGGCTTCGTTTAGGAAATTCCCGAACCAAGGACTGGAGCGGGTATGATTCGTCTCATTGGCTATTTTTTCGGCATCGGAACGACGCTGGCCCTTCTGGCCGCGGCGGGCGTTGCCCTCTACATCGGCCATATAGCAAAGGATCTGCCCGACTACGAAGTGTTGGCCAAGTACGAGCCGCCGGTGACCACCCGTATTCATGCCTCGGATGGCTCGCTGATGGCGGAGTATGCACGAGAACGGCGCCTGTATTTGCCAATCCAGGCCATCCCGGATCGCGTCAAGGCCGCCTTTCTGTCCGCGGAGGACAAGAATTTCTACAGCCACCCTGGTGTCGACATAACGGGGTTGGGCAGAGCGGTGATGACTTATGTTTCGGGTGGCCCCATGCAGGGCGGCTCGACGATCACCCAACAGGTTGCCAAGAACTTCCTGCTCACCAACGAGCGCTCCCTGGAACGCAAGGTCAAGGAAGCCATCCTTTCGTTCCGCATCGAACAGGCCTATTCCAAGGATCGTATCCTCGAGCTCTATCTCAATGAGATTTTCTTCGGCTTCAATGCCTATGGTGTCGCCGGCGCCGCGCTGACCTACTTCGATAAATCGGTGAACGAGCTGACCGTGGCCGAGGCCGCTTATCTGGCATCGCTCCCGAAAGGTCCGGCCAACTACAATCCCTTCAAGCACGCCGACCGGGCAATTGAACGGCGAAACTGGGTGATCGGCCAGATGGTCGAAAACGGTTATGTGACGCCCGAAGAGGGCGCGAAGGCGAAAGCCGAGCCGCTTGGCGTTGCTCCGCGCCGCACCGGCTCCTATCTTTTCGCCGGCGAGTACTTCACGGAAGAGGTTCGTCGGCAGATCATCGCCCGCTATGGCGAGAACGCGCTCTACGAGGGCGGGCTGTCGATCCGCACCACCCTCGACCCGAAGGTCCAGCTCATTGCCCGCAAGGCGATGCAGAATGGATTGATGAAATACGATACTTTGCGCGGCTATCGCGGGCCGGTGAAGACGATCGACGTCACCGGCGACTGGGGTGTGCCGTTGGGCGCCGTCAAGGGATTGGAAGACGTTCCCGAGTGGTCGCTGGCCGTCGTGCTCGACAGTTCGGCGTCCGGGCTGTCGATCGGCCTGCAGCCCGCACGCCAGGCGTCGGGCGATATCGTGAAGGAACGCGTCGAAGGCACCGTCAGCAAGGAAGACATGGGCTTTGCCATGCGCCATGTGGTCGACGGCAAGACAGTCAAGGCCAAGTCGCCGGCCGACGTGCTGAAGCCGGGCGACGTCATCTTCGTCCAGAAGAACGAAGGTTCCGACAATGCCTACAGCCTGCGCCAGGTTCCCGAGGTGGAAGGCGGCCTGATCGCGATGGATCCGCACACCGGCCGCGTGCTGGCCATGGTCGGCGGTTTTTCTTATTCGCAGTCGGAATTCAACCGCGCCACGCAGGCAATGCGCCAGCCGGGCTCCTCGTTCAAGCCGATCGTCTATTCGGCCGCGCTCGACAATGGCTATACTCCGGCCTCGGTGATCATGGACGGACCGATTACCATCCAGAGCGGCAACACCACATGGACGCCGAAGAACTATGACGGCACGGTCGCCGGCCCGGCAACACTGCGTTCCGGCATCGAGAAGTCGCGCAACCTGATGACGGTGCGGCTTGCCAATGACATGGGCATGAAGCTGGTCGTCGAATATGCCGAGCGCTTCGGCGTCTATGATCATCTGGCACCATATCTGCCGATGGCGCTGGGTTCGGGCGAGACGACCGTCATGCGCATGGTTTCGGCCTATTCGATCATGGCCAATGGCGGCAAGTCGATCAAGCCGTCGCTGATCGATCGCATCCAGGACCGCTACGGCAAGACGGTGTTCAAGCAGGACGAGCGTGGCTGCGAAGGCTGCAACGCGTCTGAATGGAAGAATCAGCCGGAGCCGGAACTTGTCGACAATTCCGAGCAGGTGCTCGATCCGATGACCGCCTACCAGATCACCTCGATGATGGAAGGCGTCGTCCAGCGCGGCACCGGTGCCACCGTCGGCGAGCTTGGCCGCCATATCGCCGGCAAGACCGGCACCACCAACGACGAGAAGGACGCCTGGTTCATCGGCTACACGCCGAACCTCGTGGTTGGTCTCTACATGGGTTACGACACGCCGCGCGGCCTTGGTCATGGCGCCACCGGCGGCGGTCTTGCCGCCCCGATCTTCAAGGATTTCATGCGCGTGGCGCTGGACGGCACGCCCAATGTCGACTTCAAGGTGCCTGACGGCATGAACCTGATCGCCATCAACCGCAAGACCGGCATGCGCGCCACCTCGGGCGATCCAGGCACCATCATCGAGGCCTTCAAGCCGGGCACCGGCCCCGCCGACAGCTACTGGGTAATCGGCATGGGCGCCGATGGCTCCAATGCCTCCGGCGGCGCGTTGTCGCCGCAGGCCAACCAGGCCATCCAGGACGGCGGCGGCGGCCTTTACTGACGGTTCACACGTCCAAATGGGCCAGCCTCGAACTGGTCCATTTCGCTTTACACTTGGCGGCACCGTCCCTATGTATCGCGCCGACCGAAGCGTCATTTCAGCAACAGGACAAAATACCAGGCCATGCGCGCGGAAACGCAGAATATTGTCGACGAGATCAGGCAGGCGATAACCCTGCTGAGGAGGCATCTTTGACTGGGATCAGGCCATAAAGCGGCTTGAATACCTGAACGTGCGGGCCGAGGACGCCAGCCTCTGGAACGAACCGCTGGAAGCGCAGAAGCTGATGCGCGAACGCCAGGGCCTCGAGGAAGGCATCGCGGCGGTCAAGGGCCTGACCCAGGCGCTGGAAGACAATATCGGCCTGATCGAGCTGGGCGAGGAAGAGGGCGACGAAGGCGTCATCGCCGAAGCCGAAGCCGCGATCCGCTCGATGCAGGGCGAGGCCAAGGCCCGCCAGGTCGAGACGCTGCTCTCGGGCGAGGCCGATGCCAACGACACCTATCTCGAAATCCACGCCGGCGCCGGCGGTACCGAAAGCCAGGACTGGGCCTCGATGCTGTTGCGCATGTACACGCGCTGGGCCGAGCGCCGCCGCTTCAAGGTCGAGGTGCTGGAAGTGCATGACGGCGAAGAGGCCGGCATCAAGTCCGCAACCTTGCTGATCAAGGGCCATAATGCCTATGGCTGGATGAAGACCGAATCCGGTGTCCATCGCCTGGTGCGCATCTCACCCTATGACAGCAATGCGCGCCGCCATACGTCGTTCTCCAGCGTCTGGGTCTATCCTGTCGTCGACGACAGGATAGAGATCGACGTCTCCGAATCGGACGTGCGCATCGACACCTATCGTTCGTCCGGCTCGGGCGGCCAGCACGTCAACACCACCGATTCGGCCGTGCGCATCACCCATATCGCCACCGGTATCGCGGTCGCCTGCCAGGCCGAACGCTCGCAGCACAAGAACAAGGCCAAGGCCTGGGAAATGCTGCGCTCGCGACTCTACGAGGAAGAGCTGAAGAAGCGCGAAGCGGTCGCCAACGCCACGGAGGCGTCGAAGAGCGATATCGGCTGGGGTCACCAGATCCGCTCCTACGTGCTGCAGCCCTATCAGCTGGTGAAGGATCTGCGCACCGGCGTCGAAAGCACCAGCCCGTCGAGCGTGCTCGACGGCGACCTCGACGATTTCATGGAGGCCTCGCTGTCACAACGCATCGAGGGCGGCGCGGGCGAAGTGGTGGCCGACCTGGATTAGGCTGCTTGTGCGGTCATCGCAAGGCTTCTGATTCGGCGTGTTGCTCTCGTGCGGGACGGGGTCTTTTCCTGTCCCCAAAACGGGAGCGTCGCATGTTTGTCGCTCGTCCGGCGGCCCCACATCTTCGTGGGCTGCGGGGCGACCGGTTCTCCATTGCTGACGATCTGCGACCATGTCACCGGCAATCAAGAGCATGTGATCGCGCGCATCTGCGATCGGCCGGCTGGAACCACTCCGGACCAATCCCGTTGTTTGCATGCCCCGCCTTCCGGGAACGAACCTGGTCTGAATCTCGTCAGGGGTAGCAGTATGTATGTCATGCGCGTGCGCCCCATGGTCTGGGCGCCGCGGCTTCTTGCGCCGACCAAGGAATCAGCCCAGCATCCAAACGCTGGGAGACAAAAAGCATTTATGGCCGGACGCGGCATATCTGCGACTGACGATCCGGCCACTGGGAAGACACGTTCCGGGAACGGGCAGGCGAAATGCTTGACGCTCGAAAGGAACGTCCCATGTCTGCTGCCACGCCCAGATCGGCCCGAGCCGTTCAACCGGTCGGCCGGCTTATGTTTTCCCTGTTCGCCATCGGCGTGATCGCGATGTTCGCGCCAGCTGCTTTTGCTCATGACGCCAAGCCGACGGCGGCAAAGCCGCAGGGTTGGAGCTATCCATTCGCCTGCTGCGCCAACTATGACTGTCGTGCCGCGCATACCGGCGAGGTGCTGGAGAAACCCGAGGGCTACGTGATCGCCGGCACCGGCGAGGTGGTTCCGATGACGGACAAGCGCGTCAAGGACAGTCCTGACGGCGAGTTTCACTGGTGCGCTCATCAGGCCGGTCTCGATGCCGGCAAGACGATATGCCTGTTCGTGCCGCCGCGTTCTTTTTGATGCTGCGCGGCTAACGCCCGTCGGTACACGCGTCTGCTGACGGACGGTTGTCAGGATCGCTTCTTTATGCTGCCTTGCCGCTTGGGCGCAGGACAATGGAGAGGTGATGTTCATGGCCATCAAGGGAAGCTGCCACTGCAAGGCGACGATATTCGAGGTGTCGGAGGCGCCGCGGACGGTGACACAATGCACCTGTTCGTTCTGTTCGAAACGCGGCTCGCTTTGGGCCTACTATACCCCATCGCAGTTCAAACTCGTCACGCCGCTGAAGAACGTTTCCTTCTATCAATGGGGCTCGAAGACCGTAAAGCATGGTTTTTGCGCAAGCTGCGGCTGCGGCACCTTCACCGAAACACCGGACTGGTCGACCGGCGAGCCGGATTTCGACAATCCGAAGATCAGCGTCAACTCGCGGCTGTTCGATGACTTCGATCTCGACAAGGTCGAAGTGGTGATCATTGACGGCAAGAATCTCTGGTAGCCCGTCAAGGATGCTTCGTTGCGCAACAGAGCCCGGGAAAAGCCGCGACGCCCACTTTTCTCGTTCCGTTTTTCGCCGCATTTCATGGTACAAGTCGCGGTAAGGGCTGATTTGACGCCGTCGTAAGGCGTGACTTGGAGAGGGACCATCCTATGAAAAAGACCGTGCTCGTCGCGATGGCGACGGCTCTGCTCGTGACCGCGTGCACCACCACCGATCCATATACGGGCGACCAGAAGATTTCCAACACGGCCGCGGGCGCGGGTCTTGGCGCCCTGGCAGGCGCCAGCCTTGGTCTGCTTGCTGGCGGCAATGATCGTCGCAACGCGCTGATCGGCGCCGGCATCGGCGCGCTGGCCGGGGGCGCCATCGGTGCAACCATGGACCAGAACGAGGCTGAACTGCGCCGGCAGCTCCAGGGCACCGGCGTCAGCGTCACCCGCAGCGGTGATCAGATCATCCTCAACATGCCGTCCGACATCACCTTCAACACCGACCAGGACGCGGTGAAGCCCGGCTTCTACCAGGTGCTGAATTCGGTGGCGCTGGTGCTGAAGAAGTTCAAGCAGACCACGGTCGACGTTTTCGGCCATACCGATTCGACCGGTGGCGACCAGCACAATTTCGATCTGTCGCAGCGCCGTGCGCTGGCGGTCGCGAACTATCTGTCCGGCCAGGGCGTCGATCAACGCCGCTTCGCCGTCACCGGATTTGGCAAGACAAGGCCCGTCGCGTCGAATGCCACGGCCGAGGGCCGGGCCCAGAACCGACGCGTCGAGATCCAGCTTTCGCCGCTCACCTGAGCAGAATCGCGTCTCAAGCGATGCGAGAAACGGCCCCAAATGGGGCCGTTTTTCATCCAGCCGTGTATTGGCGCTCGGTTTCGTGACAGCAGTCAAAGAAAATTAGCAATATCTAATAAATTCTTTTCCGCGGCCGTGGAAAGGATTAGCATCGACGCTGTTCCAGAGAGGATGGGGCGGTTTAATCGGCCGCGCAATCAACATCGTTGCCGCCTCGGTCTTGCACGGCCAGATCATGAAATCTGGGAGGAATGCATGACAAGAACAGCCAGTCTTGGGCGCTGCGGCGTCCTCGCTTTGACAAGCGTTGTAGGCGCATGGTTAGGCCTCGCCACGGCTCATGCCGAGGACGCCAACAAGGCCGACATCGACGCGTTGAAGAAATCGCTCGCCAAATATCAGGATTACACCGCCGCCGTCCGCGATCTCTATCTGTCGACGGTCGGCTGCGTCTACTACAGCGGAGAAAAGATACCCGGCTCCATGGTTTATCCGAAGGGCGCCATGGGCATCCATTTCGTCAACGTCCCAAGTGTCGGCCAGAAACTAGATCCGATGCATCCCAATGTATTGATCTACGAGCCGACCAAGAAAGGCCTGAAATTGGTCGGCGTGGAGTGGCTGGTGCCGCTGACCCCGGACATCAAGGAACCACCCAAGCTGTTTGGTCAAACCTTCATGGGCCCGATGGAGGGGCACTATCCGCTCATCCCGAAGGAGTTCGTCCACTATGATCTTCACGCCTGGCTCGAGGACAATCCGAACGGCATGTTCAGCCCGACGAACCCGAAGGTGAAATGCGACAAGGCCGAGTTTCCGATGCTGGAGAAGCCGACCAAGATGATGCCCGGGCCGATGTGACCTGGAGCGGACCAGCGTCCAATGGAATTGCTGAACCGCCCCATTTTTCGTTCCCAGGCAATTCCGGGACGCTATGCGCTTTTCCTTGAATTGCTCTTGGCTACAGGGCGAAAAAGGAGGCAAGCCGGGTAGCCGGCTTGCTGGCTGGAATCAGACCTTGGCGACGATGCGCATGAAGGCCGGCATGTCGTCGCCGAAGCCGACTGTGGTGTCGTTGTCTTCCTGATGATGGCGGGCAGGGCGGTTATTGCTGCGCTGCGGCCTGGTATCACCGCGCTCAGGTGCGCGCGGCTCATTGCGGTCGGACGATTTGCGCTCCGTGTTTTCCGAACGGATTGCATCCTTGCGCGCGCGCCGTTCGACAATATCGGCCGTCTCGGCCACATCGGGCTGCGGTTGAGCAACCGCGGTCGTGACATCTTCCTCGCTGTGCCTGCCGCGACGCTCGCCGCCCTTCTTGCGCCCGCCCCTGTCGTTGCGGTCCTCATCCTTGCGGCCGGCACGGCGCGGCGCGCCTTTGCCGCGGCGCGGAGCATCGTCCTCGCCTTCGCTGGCAACCACCGTCGACAGGTCGCCGTCATGCCACTCGATCTTGGCGCCGATCAGCCGCTCGATGGCGTCGATATACTTGGTGTCGGACTTGGTCGCGATGGTGAAGGACTTGCCCGAGCGCCCGGCGCGGCCGGTGCGGCCGATGCGGTGGACATAGTCCTCGGCGTGGATCGGCACGTCGTAGTTGAAGACATGGCTGACATCGGGAATGTCGAGGCCGCGCGCGGCGACATCCGAGGCGACGAGATAGCGCAGCTTGCCGTCGCGGAAATTGGCCAGCATCTGCATGCGCGCGCGCTGGTCCATGTCGCCATGCAGCGCACCGGCGTCGAAATCATATTTCAGCAGCGAGCGGAACAGCTCCGAAACCTCGATCTTGCGGTTGCAGAAGATGATCGCGTTCTTCAGCTCCGCGTCCTCGGCCTTGATCAGGTTACGCAGCGTTTCGCGCTTGTCCCAAGGCTTCGAGCCCGATTTGACCAGCCGCTGGGTGATGTTGGTGGCCGCCGACGCGGCCTTGGAGACCTCGACGCGGACCGGCGCATGCAGGAATTTTTCCGTCAGCTTGGTGATCTCCGGCGGCATCGTCGCCGAGAAGAACAGCGTCTGCCGGGTGAACGGGATCATCTCGCAGATACGCTCGATATCGGGAATGAAACCCATGTCGAGCATGCGGTCGGCCTCGTCGATGACCAGGATCTCGACGCCGTTGAGCAGCAATTTGCCGCGCTCGCGGTGGTCGAGCAGGCGGCCTGGCGTCGCGATCAGCACATCGGCGCCGCGCTCCAGTTTCTTGTCCTGCTCGTCGAACGACACGCCGCCGATCAGCAATGCGATGTTGAGCTTGTGGTTCTTGCCGTATTTGACGAAGTTTTCTTCGACCTGCGCGGCAAGCTCACGCGTCGGCTCCAGGATCAGCGTGCGCGGCATGCGGGCGCGGGCGCGGCCCTTTTCCAGCCGGGTCAGCATCGGCAGCACGAAGGAGGCGGTCTTGCCGGTGCCGGTCTGGGCAATGCCCAGCACGTCCTTGCCGAGCAAGGCGTGCGGGATCGCACCAGCCTGGATCGGGGTCGGCTGGGTGTAGCCGGCATCGGTGACTGCGGAAAGCACCTTCGGCGACAGGCCAAGGTCCGAAAAGGTCAACGCTTCTTGAGCGATCGTCGTGTCTGAGGACAAGTGTTGCTGTCTTTGGCTGGTTCGGGGAAGCGCAACGTCATTCGTCGCGGCAAGCGCCACGCGCCTGCAAGATTGGTATTGCGATTAGGCGCAAGCCCGCGATTTGTCAACAGAAACGGGCAGGATTGGTGCGATTGTGAAGTTGTAACCTTAATCGCGATGCTTAATCCGACCGCTTGTCTCCGTGCCGGCTCAGTAACGGAACTGTTCGGCCAGGATGCGTTCGTTCCAGGAGTGGTTGGGATCGAACAGCAAAGTCGCGGTGGCGGTCGGCGATTCCCGCACCGTGACCGATGTCACCGCCTTGACCTCCGTGTGGTCGGCGGCGGCGTTCACCGGCCGCTTTTCCGGCTCCAGAATGTCGAAGCGCACGGTCGCCTTGTTGGAGAGCAATGCGCCGCGCCAGCGTCGCGGACGAAACGGGCTGACCGGCGTGAGAGCCAGAAGCGGCGCATCGAGCGGCAGGATGGGTCCGTGCGCGGAAAGATTGTACGCGGTCGATCCGGCCGGCGTCGCGATCATGACGCCGTCGCAGTTCAGTTCCTCGATCCGTATCTGATCATCGACGCTGATGCGGATCTTGGCCGTCTGATAGGATTGGCGCCACAGCGCAACTTCGTTGATCGCCAGCGCCGTGACGTGATCGCCATCCGAGGTGGTTGCCAGCATCTCCAGCGGGCGGATCGTCTCGGCGACCGCGGCCGCGATGCGCTCGGTGAGCCCTCCGGACCGGTACTCATTCATCAGAAAGCCGATGGTGCCACGGTTCATGCCGTAGACTTTCTTTCCGGTGCCCATCGTGTCGCGCAAGGTCTGCAGCAGGAAGCCGTCGCCTCCCAGCGCCACCACGACGGTCGCCTCGGCGACCGAACGTTGGCCATAGCGCGCCGACAGGCTTTCAACAGCCGCCTTGGCGTCTGTTGTCTCGGACGAGACGAAGGCGATGCTGTTGGCGGCTGTGCTCATGGCTTCCCGATCGCGACCGATTGGCGCCGGCAGGTTCTGGCCGCGCCAGCGCCGGGGTAGCATGGGGTGGGCGGGTCTGCAAAGAGAGCCTCCGCCAGTTCACGAAGTGACGTGCGGCAGTGCCGCCACATGGGCCGGTCGCGGTTGATGTCGTGGCGCGATCGAATGTGATGGTTAAGGCCACGCTTAAGGTCTCGTAAAGCCGGATCGATCATGTTAGCCGGCATGGGTGGCGTGGGGCGCCCGCAGCACTACCTTCTCCTTCGGGACGCAAAGGACGTTGCGGCACGTTAGATTTGTGCGCACGATCCCGCGGATCCTGATGCCCGGGGACATGCGCCAGCTAGACGAGGCCGACATATTGCCGGTAGCACGCCTGATCATCGTCTTTGTCATGTTGGGAAGTTTCGCGCTTGTCTTCGCCGAACTGGTGCGCCAGTCGGAACAAATGAGCGCCAGGCCGGTCCCCACCGCGTCACGCTGCGGTGATGCCGCCGGGATGCCTTGCCCGCAAAGGGCGCTGTAGGCCGCCCAGACACGCTGACCGGACCAATATTCGCCGAACTCGGCAGGCACCAGCCGTGATCCGGAGGTGACCGATCACCGGCTGGCGCAAGACAAGTTGGATCGTTGCAATTGCGGCATATACAAAAGCACTGATAGAAGCGCTTTGGATCTGACATTGGATTCCGTTTCCCTCGTCTCTGGGAATCGAGCCGCGCGCCGGTTGACCGGCCGAATCTGGGTGGTGGGGAATGCTGCGTAGCGTATTGGTTTCCGGGGGCTGCGGCTTCATCGGATCGCATCTTGTCGATCGCCTGCTGCGGCGCGACGACCTGGAAACGCTTGTCGTCGTCGACAATCTGTGGACCGGATTGCGCGACAACATAGCCCATGTCTCGGATCCACGCTTCAGCCTGCGGATTGGCGATGCCGAAAGCTTCGCGGCGAGTGGGCATTTCGATGAGATCATCCATCTGGCGTCACCGGCTTCGCCCGTATGGTACATGCGCGAACCGGTCCGCACGATCAAAGCCAATATAGGCGGCGCGCTCAATCTCCTGTCGCTGCTGCGGCCCGGCGGCCGCTTCTGTTTTGCCTCGACCTCGGAAGTCTATGGCGATCCCCTGGTGTCGCCGCAGCCGGAGAGCTACCGGGGATCCGTCGACTGCACCGGGCCACGGGCGTCCTACGACGAGGGCAAGCGCTGCACCGAAGCGCTGCTGTTCGAACAGCAGCGCGTCAGCGGGCTCGATGTCCGCGTCGTCAGGCTGTTCAACACATATGGGCCGCGAACGCGCATCGATGATGGCCGCGCCGTTTCGAATTTTGTCAGCCAGGCCCTGACGACCGGAATCCTGACGGTTTACGGCGACGGTTCCCAGTCACGCAGCTGGGGTTATATCGACGATATTGTCGATGGGTTGGAGCGCTTCTTCTGGCGCGACAGCATCTCGCACCGTGGTCCCCTGAACATCGGCAACAACCGCGAAATCTCGGTTCTCGACACCGCGAAATTCGTCTGCTCGCTTGTTCCCGGCAGTCGTATCGAACACCATGCGCCTGTCCCGCAGGATCCCACGAACCGGTGCCCGGACCTAACACTGGCAAGGCAGGTTCTTCCCGGCTGGGAAGCCACGACCGGTTACCAGGAGGGGATCCGGCGTACTTTCGAATGGTTCAGGCAACAGATTGCCGACGGCGGCAAATTGGCGGCGACGGCCTGAGAACCAGAGATTTGCGGCTTCAGACCCGGTCCGTCATGGCGACCGCGAAACAGAATCGAGCCGACCGGCGAAATAGGGCTC
Source organism: Mesorhizobium sp. B3-2-1 (assembly GCF_006439515.1). Lineage (NCBI taxonomy): Bacteria > Pseudomonadati > Pseudomonadota > Alphaproteobacteria > Hyphomicrobiales > Phyllobacteriaceae > Mesorhizobium > Mesorhizobium sp. B3-2-1. The sequence goes on from NZ_VFTI01000041.1 coordinate 34,928, forward strand.
GAGCACGGTTTCGAAGGCCTTTAGGGCGGCACCGATCGCCTGGTGCATGTCGAGGTAGCGGTAGGTCCCCAACCGTCCCCCGAGATGCAGGTTTTTCTCCGCACTCGCCCGGTCGAGATAACGGCGATAGACGGCCTGATCCTTGCGCGTGTCGATCGGATAATAAGGCTCGTCGGCGCGGCCGGCAAAACGGGAATACTCGCGGCCGATGAGCGTTTTGTCGCTCCCGTGCTGGCGCTCCGGGTTGAAATGCCGGAATTCGACGACGCGGGTATAAGGCACGGCTTCGTCCGCGTAGTTCATGATCGCCGTACCCTGGTGGTCCGGCATGTTCATGACCTCCAGATCGATATCGATGGTTCGCCAGCCGAGTTCGCCCTCGCTATAATCGAAATAGCGGTCGATCGGGCCGGTGTAGACGACCGGCAGGCCCTTCGGCAGCAAGGGCTTGATATCGAAGAAGTCGATGCCAAGCCGTGTTTCGATAAGCTCGTGCGCGAGCATCCTTTCGAATATCGCCGTATAGCCATCCACGGGTTGCCCCTGGAAGCGGTCGTTGAAATAACCGTCCTCGAACGTGTAACGGACGGGCAGGCGCGCGATGATCTGCGCCGGCAGTTCGCGCGGGTCCGTCTGCCATTGCTTGGCGGTGTAGCCCTTGATGAAGGCCTCGTAGAGGTGGCGGCCGACGAGGGAGATCGCCTTCTCCTCGAGATTGGCCGGTTGGCGGTCGCCCAGTTCCGCAGCCTGCTCGGCGATCATGCCACGCGCCTCGTCGGGGCTCAGCCGCTTGCCGAAGAACTGGCAGATCGTGGCAAGGTTGATCGGCAGCGGATAGACCTTGTCGCGATAAGTTGAGAACGCACGATGGCGATAGGCCGTGAAACCGGTGAAGGCGCGCAGATAATTCCAGACCTCCTCGTTGGATGTATGGAACAGATGCGGCCCGTAGCGATGGATCTCGACGCCGGTGACCGGATCTTGTTCGGTGTAGGCATTGCCGCCGATATGCCGGCGCCGGTCGATCACCAGCACGCGCCGGCCAAGCTGCGTAGCGATGCGCTCGGCGAGTGTCGCACCGTAAAAGCCTGCGCCGACGATGAGGATGTCGGCCTTGGCCAGCAGGTTCCTGTCCATTCGCCTATCCGAATCCTTAGGGCTTGAGAATTATCTGGGACAGGTCGACCGACTTGGAATATTGCCTGCGCAGCAGGCGCCATAACAATTTCATCAATCGGTTCACCTGGCGAAAAGCTTTCCTGTCCAAGAGATAGTCGGCCACCATACGCAGGCCGATCATGGGTTTCGATCGCCAGCGCCTGCCTTTGCGATCGACGGCCTCATAGGACAATGGAAAGAACTCGCCAAATCCATATTGCGACGCCAGTTGGCGATATTCGTCATGAGGCGTTCTGCCTGACTTGAGCATCGCTGTCGCCAGATGAACTCCCACCGGCCGCGTATGACGAACGGGCAAGGCGTCGAAAACAGCCGATCTTCCCAGATTTTGCGCGGCAAGCCTCGTCCATAGGGAATCGAGGCCAAAACCGCTCATGGATTCTTTGAAAAGGGGCAGCATCTTGGCCGCGACGTCGGCTCTCAGGCAGGGAGCCATGATCTCGATCTTATCGACCAGGCGAAATTCGAAGCTCTTGCAGCGAAGAAATGGTAGGTGAGAAAAATAGCTGTCCAGCGTCAGTGCCGGCTGGGCAATGTGCAGATCCAGTCGGCGCATTTTGGCGAACATTGCTTCGATAGTCGTCCGGTCAGCCTCCAGATCATCGTCGGGGAACCAGATATACTGGTAACGATCGAGCAGGTCCGGCCGCTGGCTGAACAGAGCATGGATGCCATCCCATTTGCCGCCTTTGTAGTCGACCCTGTTTTCATACGGCTGCCGAAATGACGACGGATCAGTTCCATAGTAACTGACAATCAGGTCGAATTCGCATTCGGACACATCCGCTCCCCATCCGCGATGGAGAGAATTGTCTCCAGCCCTGACGATGACGAGATTGCGGCGGGTACTCGTCAAGGACTTGGTTTCGGCGTCCATTCATGGGTCCAAAGCTGTTATGGTGAGCCCCTACACCAAACCCGAATGAAAGCGAAGAGCCAAACATCCGAAGAAAATGATCGTCCAGCATTGATGTCTTGTACTGTGCTTGCGACACACCGCGAATCTAGATTCGCCTCTCGATCGATTCTAAGCTCGATGCGGAACCATTGCAGGCGGGACTCTCATGAAGCTGATTGTTGTGACCCCGGCCGGCCGCGAGAAATATCTTCGCCTGCTGAGCCATCATGTACTGAGAAGTCCCGAGGTGGACGAATGGCATCTGTGGGACAATTGCCGCAATGAAGCAGACCGCGCCTATCTCCAGAAATTGGCAGCCAGCGATCCTCGCTGCAAGATCAAGACGCTCCCGAGCGCCGACGGCAGCTTAGAGATCATCGGCAGGTTTTTCCGCTTCTGTGACGACGCCGACGCTCTCTATCTGCGCCTCGATGACGACGTGGTGTTTCTGGAGGAGGGTTTTTTTCCCAGATTTAAGGAGCGGGCGATGGCGGAACAAGGCTCGGCCCTCTGGTATGCGCCGCTCATCATCAACAACGCGGTCTGCAGCACCCTGATCAAGAATTTTTCCAGGGTGCTGATCGATGGGCCACTCACCTGTCAGGCGATGTGTCCGTATTCCTGGGCGCACGCAAGCTTTCCAATGGCGCTTCATCCGGTCTTCATCGAGGCCGTTCGGACGAACCGGCTTAGTGATTTCCGCGTCCCCGATCGGGAAGTCAGGTTGGGGCGCTTCTCGATCAACGCGATCGGTTTTTTCGGGTCGGAAGTGCTGGACATCGGCGATCTCTTTTTTCCGCCGGGAAATGACGAAGAGGAATGGCTGTCCGTGACGTTGCCGGCGAAGCTCGATCGTCCAGGCAAGGTTTTCGGCGATCTGGTCGCCGCCCATTTCAGCTTCTTCACACAGGAGCAGCGCCTGCTGCAAACCACCATCCTTGACGACTATTACGCGCTCGCCGGGCTGCCCGCTCCCGCTTACGAGAAGCCGGTTGTCAAAGCGAGATTGAAGGACCGATTGAGGCCATGGCGGAAGCGGAAGGACCCCGCGCCTAAATATAGGGTTTCCCTTCCAGCCGACAGGCATGACGCCTGAAGGCTGAAGCCTTCTCTTCGCTTTTTCACCCAGGTCGAAAACGTCAGGCAATTGCCGGGCAACACCAAGCCTGTCGAAAAGATATTGACTGTATAGTTAGTTATAATCTAGCTTCGAAAGCGAACACCGAGTTGGTCAGCTGGCGTCAGCCAGTGAATGGCCGCGATGAGGGGAATTTTCCTGACCGCCATTCGGCCCGTTGCTGGGGCGGAAGGCTCAGGCTTGTTCATCGGCAGGAATGGACCTGAGGCGGCGACGCCGCCGGTCCCAACAATGGGAGCAACTCGCATGAACTGGAAACTGACCGCTGCGGCCATCGGGCTGTCGCTGTTCGCCGCAACAGGCGTCGCCCGCGCCGATGGCGAACTCAACATCTACACCTGGGGCAACTATACCAGCCCAGATCTCATCAAGAAGTTCGAGGAGACCTACAAGATCAAGGTCACCGTGACCGACTACGACTCCAACGACACCGCATTGGCCAAGGTCCGCCAGGGCGCTTCCGGCTATGATATCGTCGTGCCTTCCGCCAGCGTCGTGCCGATCTGGATCAGCGAAGGCCTGCTACTGGAAACCGATCCCAACACGATGGAGAATTTCAAGAATGTCGATCCCAGATGGGTCGACGTTCCCTTCGATCCGGGCCGCAAATACACCGTTCCCTGGCAGTGGGGCACGACAGGCATTTCGGTGAACAAGTCAGTTTATTCAGGCGACCCGAACACGTCCGCGCTGTTCCTCGACCCACCGCCCGAGCTTGTCGGCAAGATCAATGTCGTCCCCGAAATGGGGGACATCATGTTCCTCGCAATCGCTTATGAAGGCGGAAAATACTGCACCAACGACATGCAGGTGCTGAAGAAGGTCCGTGACAAGCTGGTCGAGGCAAAGGCGAAATGGCTTTCGCTCGACTACGCGGCGGTCGACGGCCTGGGCAGGGGTGACATCGCCGCCGGCGTCGACTGGAATGGCATATCGCTGCGCGAGCGGCTGCAGAACGACAAGATCGTCTACGGCTATCCGAAGGAAGGTTTTCCGATCTGGATGGACAATGTCGCCGTTCTCAAGGACGCCAAGAACGTCGACAATGCCAAGCTCTTCCAGAACTTCATAATGGACCCGAAGAACGCCGCGATGATCTCGGCTTTCGCTCGCTATTCGAACGGGATCAAGGGCTCGGAAGCCTTCATGCCCGACGATATGAAGAACGCACCCGAGGTGAATATCCCGGCCGAATTCGCCGCCAAGGGCCAGTTCATGCCGGCCTGCCCACCGGATGTGCAGGCGCTCTACACGAAGATCTGGACCGACCTCCAGAAGTAGCGCCACCAGCCGAACCCGACAAAAAAGCCACCGGGCCGCGATGCGCGGTCCGGTCACCCATCATGCCAAGTGCGATCTCGTGATCGCGGGAGATTTTCGATGTCCGATCTCGACCTTTGCTACATGCCGGCAAGCGAGGCGCTGCGGCTGTTCAAGGCGAAGAAACTCTCGCCCGTTGAACTGATGCGGGCCACCATCCGTCGCGCCGAGGCTACCAAATCGGCGATCAACTGCTTCACCTTCACGCATTTCGAGGAGGCGATGAAGCTGGCCGCTAAGGCGGAGGCGAAGTATGCCAAGGGCGCCAGGACCGGCGCGCTCGAAGGGCTGCCGATCGGCATCAAGGACGAGAGCTACATCAAGGGCAAGCCGACGTCGCATGGCTCGCTGCTGTCCAGGGATGCCATAAGCGGCCACACCTCGACGATGAACGAGCGCATCATCAAGGCCGGCGGCATCGTCCATGCGCGCACGGCCACGCCCGAGTTCAGCTGCGCCGGTTATACCTGGTCTAAGCGGTGGGGCGTCACCCGCAACCCTTGGAACCGCGACTTCACACCGGGTGGCTCGTCGGGAGGTTCGGCGGCAACGCTGGCGTCGGGCACATCGTCGATCGCTACCGGCTCCGACATTGGCGGATCGATCCGTATTCCGGCGTCGGCCTGCGGTCTCGTCGGCTACAAGCCGCCTTATGGGCGCAACCCGGACGAGCCACCCTTCAACCTGGATTTCTATTGCCATACCGGGCCGCTGGCGCGGAACGTCCGGGATGCGATCCTGCTGCAGAATGTCATGGCGGGGCCGAGCCCGCTCGACATCGCCACGCTTCGCCCGAAGCTGCGCCTGCCGCTCGATTACAAGCCAATCAAGGGCTGGAAAATTGCGTTTTCGATGGACCTGGGCTTTTTCGAGGTCGATGCCGACGTCCGCAGCAACATGCTTGCCGCGTGCGATATGTTCCGCTCGCTTGGGGCGACGGTCGAGGAAGTCGATCTTGGCTGGGACGACGGAGTACTCAAGGCAGGAATGGCCTATCTGGAGCATCTCTTCGGCGCTTCGCTATCGCAATTGCTCGCCGAGCACGGCAGCGACATGACCAGTTATGCCAGGCGGTTTGCCGAGGACGGGCAAAAGTCCAAGGCAACCGACTTCGTCGCGACGCTGGATGTGGCGGCACGGATGTATCAGACGCTGGGTCCGCTGCTGGAAACCTACCATGTGATGATCTGCCCGACGAATGCGCTTCCCGCGGTGCCGGCGGAGTTCGATCAGACCACCGGAACCGTCGAGATCAACGGGAGAGTGGTGAACCCTTCGCTGGGCTGGGTGATGACGACGCCGTTCAACATGCTGAGCCGCTGTCCGGTGCTTTCCATGCCTTCGGGGCGGGCGGCGAGCGGTGTGCCGACGGGCTTCCAGATCGTCGGGCGCACCTATAGCGACGCCGATGTCTTCCGGGCGGCGATGGCCTATGAAACGGCGCAGGGGCAATGGTACACAGACGCCGGAACGCGCCCATCGCTTTGACAGGCGGTGCAAGGGAAGTGGATGAAGATGGTGCAACGCAAGGCAACGGCAAAAGGCACGGCCGAGAGGGCCAAGGGCAGGGCTTCGGCCAATGACGCCGCGCCCAAGGACCGTCGCCGGGAACGCGGCGAAGCCAGCGTCCAGCGCATCATCGACGCCACTGTCGAGCTCATTGCTGAGGAGGGGCTGGCGAGCGTCACCATGCAGCGCATCGCCGAGCATGTCGGCTCGTCCAACGCCCTGGTGGTTTTCCACTTTCGCAGCAAGGAGAATCTGTTCCGGGCCGTCCTGCAGTATCTCAGCAATCAATATGACGAGCTGTGGGTGACACTGGTGCGGGCGCCCGGGCAGTCAGCAGTGGAGAGGCTATTGGGCGCGGTCGGTTGCGCGCAGCGCTTCGCCAGGCAGCATCCCAAATGGGTGTCGGTGTTCGTTGCGTTCTCCAGCGACCGCAAGAGCATGCAGATCTACAATGAAATTGGTCTGCCCAGCGATCTCGCCTACACCGCCGAAGCGCGCGAATTGCTGGTCGAGATCTCGCGCAGCGGCGGTTACGCCGGCGTCGACATAGATACGCTATCCGAGAGCCTGAATTACCTCGTTCACGGAGCGTGGTACTGGGATCACCTCAACCCGGCTGGCCGCGACACCGACGTGCTGCGCAAGACCATGCTGCTGCTGCTGCACCAGGCCTTTCCACGGCATTTTGACTTGATGCGCTAGCCGTTTCTCAGGGGCTCTGCCGAAGATGGCACCCGGCCTGCCGCTTCCGTGCGAGATACTCGTCGATCAACTGATGATAGCGCACCTTGCCGAAGCTCGGGAAATGGCCGCCATGTACGACCGAGACGTCGAGATCGCGCATGGCGAGCAGCGTCGCCATGTAGTCTGGTATATCCGAGTGATAGACATCATCGATCAGCGGGCCGTCATAGATGATGTCTCCGGACAGCAGGATGCCGGTCTTCTTCTCGTAAAGCGCGATGCCGCCGGGCGAGTGGCCTGGCGTGTGGACGACCTCGAAGGCGCGGTCGCCGAGATCGATGATGTCGCCATGCGCGAGCAGATGGTCGGCCGGCGCGGGCTGGATTCGGTAGCGCGCTGTTTCCCAGCCTTTCGGCTGGCGATCGAACATCTCGTCGGTCGCATAGGTGCCGGCGGCGGTCCATTCGTTGCGCGGATCGGCGAGGATTGCCGCTTCGGCCGAATGCACGCAGCGATCGGGGAATTCATGGTGGCAGCCGATGTGATCGAAATGCGTGTGGCTGGCGACGCAGGCCAGCTTGCGCTCGCTCACCAGAGGCACATGCATGCGCAGGCTGAAATGGCCGAGACCAGTGTCGAACAGCAGATCGCGGTCGCGGCCGCGCACATGCCACATATTGCAGCGGAAGAACGGCTTGATCCAGGGCTCGTGGATCAGCGTGATGCCGTCCGCCATGCGGATCGTCTCGTACCAGTCCGGTGCGTCGATGACCGCGAGCATGCCCATGTTCAATCCGTCAGCAGGATGAACTGGTCGGTATCGCACGAAACGGCCACGGTGTCGCCCGGCCGGACAGTGGCGGTAGCGGGCAACTTGGCGATGAATTGCAGGGAGGGCTCTTCGACGGACGTCGCAAGCACGCGTTTGAAACTGCCCTGGAAGACGACGTCGCTCACTTCCGCCTCGCCGAGCTTCGTGCCACCCGAGGCCGTGCCCAGCACAAGGTGCTCGGGCCGTATGGCCAATGCGGCCGCCGACCCCAACGGCAACGCATTGGGCAGCAACACCGATCCGACCGGCGTCGCAAGGGTGCTCGTCCTGTCCCCGGCCTCCACGACCGTGCCGGCGAGAATCGTGCTCTCGCCCATGAAGGTTGCGGAAAAGCGCGTCGCCGGCCTGGCGTAGACGCGCTCGGGCGGCCCTTCGTCCTCGATGCGGCCATCATTCATCACCACGCAATGGTCGGCCAGCGCCATCGCTTCTTCCTGATCGTGGGTGACATGAATGAAGGCGGTGCCGACGCGCTTCTGGATCGCCTTCAATTCGTCCTGCATCTGACGGCGCAGTTTCAGGTCCAGCGCACCGAGCGGCTCGTCGAGCAAAAGCACGGCCGGCTCGATGACCAGCGCGCGTGCCAGCGCCACGCGCTGGCGCTGGCCGCCGGAAAGCTGGTGCGGCTTCTTGTCGAAGGCGGCGGCCAGCCCCACCAGTGCCAGTGCTTCGCGTGCCTTTGCCGCCCGCGGTGCGCCGTCTACACCCTGCATGCGCAAGCCGAAGCCGACATTGCCCCCGACGCTCATATGCGGGAACAGCGCATAATCCTGGAACACCGTCGTCGTCGGGCGCTTGGCCGGCGGCACCGAGGTGCAGTCCTGGCCGCGAATGAGAACCTTGCCTTCGCTGGGGTTGACGAACCCGCCCAGAATGGAGAGCAGCGTCGTCTTGCCGGAACCGGATGGTCCAAGCAGGATCGTATAGCTGCCGGCCTCTATCGTCAGCGAGACATTCTTCAGCACGGGATGCTGGCCGAAGCGGTGCGAGACGTCGCGGATATCGACCAGGGGCGCGTTCATGCCGGTTTTCTCCGCAGCAAGGTCAGTTCGAAGAACACCACCAGCACGATCGAGACGGCAAAGACCAGCGATCCGACGGCGTTGGTCTTCGGGTTGAGGCCGGAGCGCAGCAGGTTCCAGATTTCCACCGGCAGCGTGGTGTCGAAGCGGGTGAGCAGGAAGGAGATCACGAACTCGTCCCAGGAGAAGGTCATCGACAGGAAGAAGCCGGCGAAAATGGCCGGTGCCATCACCGGCACGCTGATCAAAAGCAGCACCTTCCATTCCGGCGCGCCGAGGTCGCGCGCGGCGCGCTCGATGTTGATCTGGTGGTCGCCCATCTGGCTGTAGATGATGGCAAAGCAGAGCGGCAGGTTGATCACCACATGGCCGATACCTGCGGCAAGCAGCGATTTCGGCACCCCGGCCCAGTTGAACAACACCAGCAATCCCATGCCGATGATGAGATAGCTGACGGTGAGCGGCAAGGTGATAAGCCCGCGCAGCAGGCCAGAGCCGGGCAGCACGAAGCGCGCGAAACCCCAGGCCGAGAGGAAGCCGAGCGTGACGGCGGCAGCCGAGGAAAGCACCGCGACCAGCAGCGAATTGACCAGCGCCGACGTCAGTCGCACGTCCGAGAGAACCGCCTCGTACCAGCGCAGCGACGGGCCGGTGAAGGGCGGAATCGGGAAGGAGGTCGACTGCAGCGAGAACAGCACCAGCACGACGACCGGCAGGAAGATGAAGCCGTAGACGGCAAGCGCGTAGATCCAGGAAGCGATGCGGACAATCCTGCGCATGGTCAGGCCCGCTCGATCTTCAGCCAGCGGGCGCAGGCGAGATAGGCGATGGTCACGACCGCCATCAGGATGATCGACAGCGCCGAGGCCAGCGGAAAATCGCCGCGCCGGCCGATCTGCATCATCACCAGCTGCGGCATCAAAAGCTCGTTGTTGCCGCCGAGGATCTGCGGCGTGATGTAGTCGCCGATGCACAGCACGAAGGTCAGGAAAGCGCCCACCATGATACCGGGCAAGGTCAGCGGCAGGATGACATGCAGGAAGGTGCGCACCGGCCCGGCGCCGAGATCGGCGGCCGCCTTGCGGTAGCTAGGGCTGAGCTGCTTCAGATTGGCGAAGATGGTCAGCGTCAAAAGCATGACGAAGAAATGCACGAAGCCGGTGACGGTAGCCAAGCGCGTATTGGCGAGCTGCAGCGGTTCGCTGATCAGGCCGGCGCCGGTTAGCGCGCGGTTGATGACGCCGTTCTGCGCCAGCGCCAGCAGCCAGGAGTAGGAGCGAACGACGTAGGAGGTCCAGAACGGCAGCACAGCCAGCATCAGTGCCAGCCGCTGCCAGCGCTCCGGCACTTGTTCGGCCAGGATCCACGCGAAGGGATAGGCGAGCAGAACGGAGACCACGGTGACGATTGCCGTGACCTGCAGCGAGTTCAACATCGCCTGCCAGTAGGAGGGATTGCTGAAGAACTGGCTATAGTTGGCAAGCGTGAAGCCGCCGCCCTCATGCGCCGTGAGGCTCGAAAACCCCATGGCGACGAACGGCAGCACGAAGAAAGCAAGCGTCCAGCCGAGTGCCGGCGTGACCATCGTCCAGGGCAGGGCGCGGCCCGCCCGGGGCAGGGCGCGCCCCACCCGGGGTGGGGCACGCCCACTGTTTCCCGCAGAGTTCATGGGCAACGGTCGCTCACTTCGCCTGCAGCATTTCCGTCCACATATCCTGCATCTTCTTGTCGAGGTCGGCATTCGGCGCCGGGTAGGCCTGTGCACGGGCGAGGAAGCCGGGCTGCTCGTCGAAGCGCAAAACCTTCTTCTGGTCGTCGGTCAGTGCGGCCTTGGTGTTGGACGGCATGCCCCAGTAGCAGGACGAGGTGGCAAGGCGCGCCTGGCCTTCCGGGCTCATGATGTATTGGATGAATTTCAGCGCCATGTCCTTGTTCTTGGAGTCCTTGAACATAGCCAGCGACTGCGACCACAGCACCGCACCCTCTTTGGGAATGGAGAAGTCCAACGCCGGGTTTTCCTTCGCCAGCCCCGCCGTCACCCATTCGCCGCCGCCGACCAGGATGTCGACCTCGCCGGTGGCGAGCGCCGTCTGGCTGGCGGTGACTTCACCGACCAGCTTGGCGTTGGCTTTCATCTTGAGCAACTCTTCCTTGAGCGCGGGCAGGTCGGCTTCGGTGAGTTCAGCCGTCTTCTTGCCGATGGCAAGTGCTGCCATGCCGATGACCGGGAGGTAGTAATCGTAGATGGCGACCTTGCCCTTGTATTTGTCGCCGGTGAGCGACGCCAGGGACTGCATGTCGGCCGGATCGACCTTGGTCTTGTTGAAGCCGATCGTGTTGTAGCCGAACTTTTCGGTGATGCCGTAGCGCTTGCCGCCGACAATGGTCGACCCGTCCATCTTCACCTGCGGGAAGAGGTCGGCAAAGGGCAGCTTGTCTTCCGGCAACGGCTCGAACAGGCCTTTTTCGACGCCGCGCGGCACGTCGATGCTGTCGATCACCATCACGTCCCAGTCGCCCGGCTGCGACTGCTCGATGATGGCGAGCCCGGCACCGGTGCCTTCGAACTCCTTGACGTTGACCTTCACGTTGTTGGCCTCCTCGAAGGGCTGCAGCAGCGCCGGGTCGGAATGATCGCACCAGATCAGCGCGTTGAGATCGGCGGCCTCGGCGAGGCTGCCTGCCGCAAGCAGCACTGCGGTGGCGGCACACGCGGCGTGCAGCCGGCGCTTCAGGACGGAAAGCGGATTCCCGGATTTGACGGACATCGAGTGTTCTCCCTTGCCTTTGTGGCTTCTTGCAAAAAATTGAACCAATTCTAAAATTGAGTCAATTCGATTTTTGTGGCAAGAGGCTGATATGAGCGGATTGCGGGCAAGGCAGAAGGCGGACCGGCACAGGCGCATCATCGAGGCTGCCGCGGCACTTTTCCGCGAGGCCGGCTATGAGGGCGCCAAGATCGAGGCGATCGCCGCGCAGGCAGAAGTGTCGATCGGCACCATCTACAATTACTATGAGAATAAGGGCGATATCCTCGGCGCCATCGTCTCGCTGGAGGTCAACGAGGTGCTCAACGCCGGGCGCGGCGTGGTCGCCAGGCCGCCGGCCAATGTCGGCGATGCGCTGGATACGCTGATCGGCATCTATATCGAGCACTCGTTGCATTACCTCAGCAAGGAGATGTGGCGGCAGGCGATGGCGATCTCGACGCAACTGCCCGACAGCCCATTCGGCCAGGCCTACACTGGCCTCGACCGCTCGCTCACCGAACAGATCCGCGCGCTGATCGCCCGGCTGCAGGAAATTGGCCTGGTGCGGCAGGATATCGACGGCACGGCGCTCGGCGAACTGATCTTCAACAACATGAACATGATGTTCATCGAATTCGTGAAACGCGACGAGGCGAGGATACCGGAGTTGAGGGCGGCGATACGGAGGCAGAACAGGATTTTGGTTGCGGCGATCGGGGTGTGAAGGAGTCAGGATCAGGGCAGGAGAAGGCGTCGCTTCGGCATCAGACATCGTCTTACGCAAAGCTCAGCACTTGAGTTGAGTTTGAAATCTGGTACAACTTAAAGGGGCATAAAAAGGGGGAGGGGTAAATGGGGGCGTTTTCCATCTGGCATTGGGCGATCGTGCTGCTGTTGATCGGCGTGCCTGTTTTCTTTGCTGTTCGATCAGCCGCGAAGCCGTCACAGAATCCTGAGGCACTTGTGGGCTTCGGCGGCTGGCTGATGCTGCTGGCCATCGGTCAGGCATTGTCACCGCTGCGCACGCTCGCCGAGTTCGCCAATTCCGCCGACGGCTACCGGCAACTCATGACCCTCCCAAACGGCTCTCTGGCTGTATATGGCGAGGTTGCTCTCAATCTCGCATTTCTGGCGATAAATACAACAGGGATCGCAAGCCACTGAAGCAGAAACAATTGCGGGAATCGATGGCTTCGCCGCAGCATTGAAACCAGCACAACCAGTTGAAACGCCTGGATACGATCTGGATTTCGTCAATTCTAGGCGTCCCGGTGAACCAGGTGCTCGCAGGCGATGCGCTGGTGGCACCCCTGGCGTCTTTTGTGGGGGCCGGCATCTGGGCTGCTTATGTCTACAAGTCCGTGAGGGTGAGGAATACGTTCACCAGGACGAACGTGTCGGCCCAAATCGCGAGCGCTTCGTAGAGGGCGCTCGTAATCGCTCTACACCGGGTTTCGGAGGACACTCCTGCGCCCACGGCCTTGGGGTGGCCTGCGTCTAAGCTTTGCGGTGGCCTGCGTCTTAAGGTTTGGGGTGGCCAGCATGTACGGGCTTGGGGTGGCCTGCCACCCGGAGCTCGAAGAGCGAAGGGTGGTGCCCCCGGACGGAATCGAACCGCCGACCTTCGGTTTACAAAACCGCTGCTCTACCAGCTGAGCTACAAGGGCACGGCGCTTCGGTTAGCATATTTCTTGCGCCAGTAAAGACAAAACTCCATTTTTGGCCCCGTCGTGGTGGATGACGCCATGGTCCGTGCTGAAATCCGCAAACGCGCTTCCTACATGAGGACGAGGTGCAATCGCTTCGGACTGGAGTGTCGCATGATGAGGCTTGTCATCATTCTCCCTATCGTCATCGTGGCGTGGATGCTGCTGGTGAAGCTCATCAGTGACGTGAAGAAGGCCAATGTCGACTGGACGGGCGTCACCACCATCATCGGCTTCATCGCGCTCGCCTTCTGGCTTCGCCATATCACCGGCATGGGCTGAGCCCGTGATGAGTAGTCAGTAGTGGTCATGGCGCGAACCGATATGGCCTGCCCGTTACACACCAACCGTGTTTCAAAAAAATCTCCGGATCTGTCGAACCTTTTGCCGGGCCGCGCCGACTGATCTTCAGAGGCGAATGGTCGCCTCGATCAGAGATCCAGGAGATCATCATGTTCAAGCGCAGTTTCGTTTCCGCCCTCGTCGCCATCTTCGTTGCAACCGGCGCGCTCGCCGGCACCGTACAGTCTTCGTCGGCTCATGGCATGCATCACCATCATGATCATTACGACTACCTCGACTACCAGGATTATCCGGACTACCCGGATTACTGGTGGGTCTACGGCCATCACCATCACCATCACCACCACCACCACATCATCGTCTACTGAACGCGGCCTGGCCGCGTGATTGAAGAAACCAGTTCCAGGAAAGGGCGGCTTCGGCCGCCCTTTTTGCTTTTGCATTGACGCGGCCTCCCTGTCGTCGTCACGGACGATGACCTGATTGGCGAAAGGTACCTGAAGCGCACGAGTCTGGTTGATCAACACCGGCGAGGGCGCCGAGCCTTTCAGGCTGCGGTTATCTGCTTCTTCGAAAATTCTTCGAAAAAAATCAAAGCCCCTTCGAACCTTTTTCGATGCCGCGGCGACAGATGATCAAGAGGCGGATGGATCGCCTCGGTCAACGAAGCAAGGAGATCGTCATGTTCAAGCGCACACTCGTTTCCGGCCTTATCGCCTCCACCGTCGCCGCCACCGCTTTGGTCGGCACCGTCCAGCCCTCGGCGGCCCATTCGCATCACCACGACCTCGGCATCGGGATCGCCGCCGGCGTTGGCGGTTTCGTCCTCGGCAGCCTTCTCTCCCAGCAGCAGCCGCGTACGGTCTATGTCGATGAAGATGGTGGTTCCTGGCACGTCCGTCGCTGCTTCGAGCGTTACGCGAGCTACGATCCGGACTCCGACACCTATATCGGCCATGACGGCTACAGCCACTACTGCCGGCTCTGAGGGAACCAGCGACAGGAAGGTGGACCAACAGGAAAGAGGGGTTGCGAGGCAGCCCCTCTTCCTCGTTTGAAGACCGCCCGTCTAGAGGTGCGTCCTCGGGCCGGTATCGAGGATCGGCAAACCGGCCGCGCGGCAGGAGCCGCCAATCTGAAGCCGGGCAGCCTCCGTATCTTCGCCCATCGCGACCAGTTCAAAGCTGCTTGCGGCTTCCGGGTAGACCTTGGCGATGAATGGCTTGTCGCCGCCATGGGCGCCGGCCAAGGTCTTGGCGCTGACGGTGCCGCAGGCCACGATCTCCTGGCGGCCATCAAGCGTTCGCTCGCCGGCGAGCATGGTTCCGAACCTGGCGGAGGCCGGATCCGGCAGGTGCTGGCGGATACCGGTCGTGATGATCTCCTCCAGCGCGAGTGAGATCGGAATTGGATTGACCCGTTGGCCGCCGGCATCGGGTCGCGGCGTCCCCGCCACGCATCCGCAAAGCGAAACGACAAGCAGAAGCTGAACCATTGTCCTCATTCGCGCCCTTTCGCATGCATTCGGGCGCCCAGGCAAGACAGCCAAATCCTATGCGGCGTGCGCCATGTCGGACTGGCGATGGTGGTCGATTTCTTCGACATGGCGGCTACAAGCATCTAGGCAGGCTCTTCGTGATCAACTGAGCGCCACGCCGCCTATCATCCTGGTCACCTCGGCTGCGGCATCGCGCACCAGCGGGCCGATCTCCGCCAGTCGGTCGGGCGTGACCCGTACCGTCGGCCCGGACACGGAAACGCCGCCGATCGGTTCGCCATACTCGTTGAAGATGGCGGCGGCGACACAACGCATGCCGGGGTGGCGCTCCTCGTCGTCGACCGACCAGCCGCGATGCTTGGTGGCCGCCAGATCGTGGGCGAGGGCGGAGATGTCGGAAAGGGTCCTGTCCGTATAGCGCTGCAGGCCCGCCTTGCGCAGGATGGCTCCGACGCGCTCCGGTTCGAGATGCGCCAGCACCGCCTTGCCGATGCCCGAGGCATGGAAGGGACTGCGCGTGCCCGGCCGGAAGAAGGCGCGGATTGCCTGGTGCGTCTCGACCTGGCTGACGAAGACCACGCAGTCGTCCTCGGCGACGCCGAGATTGGCAGTCTCGCCGGTCTTCTCCATCAGGTCCTGCATGACAATGCGGGCACGGTCGACCAGCTTGCGGCGGCGCAGGAACGCCGCGCCCATGCGGTAGGTCTCGACGCCGATCGACCAGAGCTGGTCAGACGTATCGAACTCGACCATGCCGTGGTTTTCGAGGGTCGTCAGCATGCGGTAGGCGGTGGAGGCGGCGAGCCCGCTTTGCGCCGATATCTCGCTCAGCGACAGGCCGCTGCCGTCCGCGACAATGGCCAGAATGCGCAAGGCCCGGTCGAGCGACTGTACCGAGGAAGCTTCGGCCGGACCATTGAAGGCACGCGGGCGCCCACGTTGCCGTTTTTCGGTCGTTTCCATGGTCGGCATTCTCGGCCGGTTTTCCCAAAAAGCAATGAAAAAGTTTTCCATGAAATTCCGGGCGCAAATACTGGAAAAGGGAAAATCAAATAAATTCAGGCGGTAGCGTTTGTTTTCTAAAAATGAAAAAATATTCTGAAAAAATTGAAAAATCACCGAGTCGATGACATCCTTAGCCATCCAACAATCATCTCGTGGAGGCTGGAAATGGCCAGGATGCGCGCTGTCGATGCCGCTGTTCTCGTTCTCGAAAAGGAAGGCATTTCCTGCGCCTTCGGCGTGCCGGGCGCGGCGATCAATCCCCTGTATTCGGCGATGAAGGCGAGGGGCACCATCCGCCATGTCCTTGCCCGCCACGTCGAGGGCGCCTCGCATATGGCGGAAGGCTATACCCGCGCGAAATCAGGCAATATCGGTCTCTGCATCGGCACTTCGGGGCCGGCCGGCACCGACATGATCACCGGGCTCTATTCGGCCGCGGCCGATTCCATCCCGATCCTGTGCATCACCGGCCAGGCGCCGCGTGCGCGCCTCAACAAGGAGGATTTCCAGGCCGTCGACATCGCCGCCATCGCTGCGCCCGTCGCCAAATGGGCGGTGACGGTCATGGAGCCCTATCTGGTGCCGATGGCGCTGCAGAAGGCGTTCCATCTGATGCGGTCGTCGCGGCCGGGTCCGGTGCTGATCGACCTGCCGGTCGACGTCCAGTTGGCCGAGATCGAGTTCGACATCGATGCCTACGAGCCGCTGGCGCCGTTCAAGCCGGCAATGACACACGCCCAGGCGGAAAAGGCGCTGACGATGCTCAACGCGGCCGAGAAGCCGCTGATCGTCGCCGGCGGCGGCATCATCAACGCCGACGCATCCGACCTGCTGATCGAATTTGCCGAGATCACGGGCGTTCCGGTCATCCCGACGCTGATGGGCTGGGGCGCAATCCCCGACGACCACCGGCTGATGGCCGGCATGTGCGGGCTGCAGACCTCGCACCGCTACGGCAATGCCACCATGTTGGAAGCCGATTTCGTCTTCGGCATCGGCAACCGCTGGGCCAACCGTCACACCGGCTCGGTCGACGTCTATACCAAGGGCAAGAAATTCATCCATGTCGACATCGAGCCCACTCAAATAGGCCGTGTCTTCGCGCCCGATCTCGGAGTCGTCTCCGATGCCGGCGCTGCGCTGGAGATGCTGCTCGACGTCGCCACCGAGTGGAAGACGGCGGGCAAGCTGCGCGACTGGTCGGGCTGGGCCAAGGAATGCCAGGGCCGCAAGAAGACGATGAAGCGCAAGACCCATTTCGAACAGGTGCCGCTGAAGCCGCAGCGTGTCTACGAGGAGATGAACAAGGCGTTTGGCCGCGACGTCACCTATGTCACCACGATCGGCCTGTCGCAGATCGCCGGGGCGCAGTTCCTGCATGTCTACAAGCCGCGCAACTGGATCAATTGCGGCCAGGCCGGCCCGCTTGGCTGGACCTTGCCGGCGGCACTCGGCGTGCGCGCTGCCGATCCCGACCGCACCATCGTGGCGCTGTCGGGCGACTATGATTTTCAATTCATGATCGAGGAACTGGCGGTCGGCGCCCAGCACAAGCTGCCCTACATCCACGTCGTGGTGAACAACGCCTATCTCGGCCTGATCCGCCAGGCCCAGCGCGGTTTCTCGATGGATTACGAGGTCAGCCTCGCCTTCGAGAACATCAACCGTACCGGCGATCCGGAGGCTGGTTACGGCGTCGACCATGTCGCCGTCGCCGAGGCGATGGGCTGCAAGGCGGTCAGGGTGCGCAAGCCGGAGGAGTTCGCCGGCGCCTTCAAGCAAGCGGAGCGGTTGATGAAGGAACATCAGGTTCCGGTCGTGCTCGAATTCATTCTCGAACGGGTCACGAACATCTCGATGGGCACCGAGATCGACAAGATCACTGAATTCGAGGACCTTGCCGAACGTCAGGAAGACGCTCCGACCGCCATCGTGATGCTCGACTAATTTTGTTCGAGCATCGGGTCCGATGCTCCAGGGAGAAAAAGAATGCCACGTTTTTCAGCCAATCTGTCGATGCTCTTTGGCGAGCATGATTTCCTCGATCGCTTCGATGCCGCCGCCCGCGCCGGCTTCAAAGGTGTCGAATATATCGGCCCTTATGATCACGCGCCCGAGGTAGTGGCCGCGAGGCTGAAGAAGAATGGCCTGACGCAAGTGCTGTTCAACCTTCCCGCGGGCGACTGGGCCAAGGGCGAGCGCGGCATCGCCGTGCTGCCGGATCGCGTGCCGGAATTCCGCCAGGGCATTGCCAAGGCGATCACCTATGCGCAGGCGCTTGGCTGCCAGCAGGTCAACTGCCTGGCCGGGATCGCGCCGCAGGACATTGCACGGGACACGCTTGAAAATGTCTTTGCCGAAAATCTCGCCTTCGCTGCGGAGAAGCTGGAGCAGGCCGGCATCAACCTGCTGATCGAACCGATCAACACGCGCGATATTCCCGGGTTCTTCCTGAACTATTCCGACCAGGCGCTGGCGCTGATCGACCGTGTCGGCTCGAAGAACCTGTTCCTGCAATACGACATCTATCACATGCAGATCATGGAGGGGGATCTCGCCCGTAAAATCGAGGCAAACCTCGGCCGCATCGCGCATATCCAGCTTGCGGACAATCCCGGCCGTCACGAGCCGGGGACGGGCGAGATCAACTATCCCTTCCTCTACGACCATATCGATCGGATTGGTTATTCCGGCTGGGTGGGGGCGGAATACAAGCCGAAGGCGGGGACGGAAGCCGGACTGGGGTGGTTCAGGGAACTGACCGGGCAGGGAAGCGCGGCGGCGTAGCGGCTGGGAAATTGTCAACGTCGGCGCTGCCCCTCACCCTTACCCTCTCCCCGTTAAGAACGGGGAGAGGGGATCGTCAGCGTTGAAGCGCGTCCCTTCTCCCCGTCACTATACGGGGAGAAGGTGCCGGTGTCCGAACCGGATAGATAGGTAACAGAATGGACCGATAGCATGGGTGACAGTTTTCTTGTCCGCCGGGAG